>NZ_CATKPW010000058.1:0-315246 GCF_949767675.1 Pseudomonas sp. IT-P395 | reverse complement strand
TCCGGGCGCAGCGTCTCCGGTTTGCTTCGCTGCACCTCCTCTCGCTGTGTTTGGCTGCGCCAAACGGTCGCTGCGCTCCCACGCCCGGATCAATCCCTCCACTCAGCCTTCCGACGTCGCCCGTGGATCAAGATCAAGATCAAAAGCAGGCGAGCTGACACTCGGCCTATTGAGTGGTGAAGAGCGTGGGGTGTTCGGCTTTTGATGTGTTTCAGAATCTGAGTTCAACTCGGTATTTCACGTCGGTGTAACTCGTCCAAACACCTCAGATCAGTCCCCTCTCCCTCTGGGAGAGGGCTAGGGTGAGGGGATTTTGATCTGTTTCAGAATCTGAGTACGACTCGGTGTTTCACGTCGGCGTAGCTCTCCCAAACACCTCGATCAGTCCCCTCTCCCACGGGAGAGGGCTAGGGTGAGGGGCTTTTGATTGTCCGTGGCAAATAATGGCGTCGACTCAAGTCGCCACATTCAAATACTTGCCCACCGACGCCGTTTTTTCCAGCGAGTACTGTTTGCTCAGATTGGCAATCATGCGGTTCAGCGCTTCAGTGGTGCTCTGGGTCGAAGCGGTCTGTTCTTCCTCCGGTCGTTCTCTCCCAGCCTGTAACGCCGCTTTCAGTTCATCACTGCTCACGCCGCCGCTGCTGTCGCTATCGAGCACCTTGAGCAGCGCGGCGCTGGTGTCGGTGCTGGTCGTTGCGGTGCTGTTGTTGCTGGTTTGCAATGCGCTGTTCAGTTCTGTCGCGGACACGCTGCCGTCGCCATCGGCGTCGAGTTGGCTGAACAGTTCGTCGCTGTTGATTTGTGGTGGCGGAGGCGGCGGTGGGGTCAGGCTGGCGGTGAGTTCGTCCTGGCTGACGGTGCCGTCCTTGTTCTTGTCCAGGGCGGAGAAGATTTCGTTGCTGTCGGCGCTGCTGCCGGCGCTGGTCAGGCCGCTGCTCAGTTCGTCGCTGCTGATGGCGCCGTCGCCATCGGTGTCGAGGGCGCTGATCAGGGCGTCGGCGAGATCGGTGTCCGGAGCTTGATCGTGTGGCGGTGGCGGAGGCGGCGCCATGGCGGTCATTTCTTCGGCGCTGAGGCTGCCGCTGGCGTCGCTGTCCAGATCACCGAACTGTTTGCTCAGGTTGACCAGCAGGCCGTCGTCGGACTTCTGCGACAGGGCGCTTTTCAGTTCGTCCTGATCCACCGCGCTGTCGCCGTTGCTGTCGAGTTTGGCGAACAGTTCTTTTTGCAGTTGCTGGCTGCGCGCGTTTTGCGTGGAGGTGCTGCTGGTGCTGGTATAGCTTGTGTAGTTGCTGACGCTACCGATCATCGGACTCACTCCCTGGAATGGCAAACCGGTGGGTGTACCGGCTCATGCAGCCTCAGGGCGCAAGTTGTCGGGGGTATGTGGGGTTTGTACCGGTGGGTACACACGGCAGAATGAACACCGCCGAACTCTGTGGGAGCGAGCTTGCTCGCGAAGAGGCCGGTACATTCAAAAGAGATGTTGGATCAGTTGACGCCTTCGCGAGCAGGCTCGCTCCCACATTGGATGGTGGTGTTTTCAGGGGCGCGGCAGGCGAATGATGGCGGTAAGGCCGCCGCCCGGGGTTTCTTCGAGATTGAGCTGCCCACCCAAACGCTGCGCTGCCTCGCGGGCAATGGTCATGCCCAGCCCCACACCGCCGGAGTTACGATTGCGCGAACCTTCCAGCCGATAAAACGGCTCGAACACCGCTTCACGTTTGTCCTCGGCAATCCCCGGGCCATGGTCGATCACGTGGATCAGCAGTTGCTCGCGTTGATCTTGTAACTCGATGCGCGCCTGGCCGGCATAACGCAGGGCGTTGTCCATGAGGTTGTTGATGCACGAACGCAGCGCCATCGGCTGCACCGGCAACGGCGCGCAGTGGCCGCTGACCTGCACGTCGGCGCCCTGGTCCTGAGCGTTTTCGCACAGCGATTCGACCAGCGCCTGCACATCCATCAACTGCAAGGCTTCGCTGGTGCGCTGTTCGTGCAGGTAGGTGAGGGTGGCGTCGAGCATGCCGATCATGTCGTCCAGGTCCTGACGCATCTGGCCTTGCAGCTTTTCATCGCTGATGTTTTCCAGGCGCAGTTTCAGGCGTGACAGCGGTGTGCGCAGATCGTGGGACACGGCGCCGAGCATTCGTGCGCGCTGCTGCACCTGTTCGCGAATGCGCCGCTGCATCAGGTTGAAGGTGTAGGCGGCTTGTCGTGCTTCCCGTGGGCCGGACTCGTCGAGTGGCGGGCTGTCGAGGTCTTCGCTGAGGCGTTCGGCGGCGTCGCTCAGGCGCTGGATCGGGCGACTGAGCAGTTTGGCGCCGTACCAGGCCGCGATCATCAGCGTGATGAACTGAAAGGTCAGCGGCACCACCGGGCCACCGAACCACGGACGGGGTGGCCGTGGCGGGTAGCGCGGGTCTTGCGCCATTGCTTGGCCGTTGGCGCCTTGGGAGAACTCCGGAGGCGGCGGAGGCGGAGGCGGGCCGTAGAGACGGAACCAGGTGAAAGCCAGCAGGTGCGCGAGGACGATCGCCACGAACAGCACGCCAAACAGGCGCCCGAACAGCGTGTCGAAGCGCGCCCGCATCAGCCGATGTCTCGCGCGTCGAACAGGTAACCCTCACCGCGCACGGTTTTGATCAACTGTGGGGCTTTCGGGTCATCGCCGAGTTTCTGCCGCAGGCGCGAGACCAGCAAATCAATGCTGCGGTCGAAGGCTTCGATCGAGCGACCCCGGGCTGCGTCGAGCAATTGCTCGCGGCTGAGCACTCGGCGCGGACGTTCGATAAACACCCACAGCAGGCGAAATTCGGCGTTGGACAGCGGCACCACCAGACCATCGTCGGCGATCAATTGGCGCAGGACGCTGTTCAGGCGCCAGTTGTCGAAACGAATGTTGGCGCGTTGTTCGGTGCGGTCGTCACGCACCCGGCGCAGAATGGTCTGGATGCGCGCGACCAGTTCGCGCGGTTCGAACGGTTTGGCCATGTAGTCGTCGGCGCCCAGTTCCAGGCCGATGATGCGGTCGGTCGGTTCGCAGCGAGCGGTGAGCATCAGGATCGGGATGTCCGATTCAGCGCGCAGCCAGCGGCACAGCGACAAGCCGTCTTCGCCGGGCAGCATCAGGTCCAGCACGACGACATCGAAATGCTCGGCCAGCAGCGCCTGACGCATCGCCGCACCGTCGGTGACGCCGCTGGCGTGGATGTTGAAGCGGGCGAGGTAATCGATCATCAGCTCGCGAATCGGCACGTCATCGTCGACGATCAGCGCGCGAATGCTCCAGCGCTTGTCGTCTTTAGGCTCATCCGTCGCGGTCATTTGGGTGTTGTGCATGAGGCTGTTCATCTGCCAGTAGGCCGCCAACCACAAAAGATGGGCTGCGAGGTGGTGGTTTCAGCATAGGCGTCCAGCCGCGAGGCGGGAAGTGCTGATGTAAGGACGTGTTGCGGCTGGCGAGGCTAGCGCGGATGCTTGTTGCTGGCGTGTCGGCTGTGTATCGGAGTCGACACAATAGCAGCGAGCGCTATGCTGATCACGGTTGGTGCGACGATTTACCGATCATCGGGTGCCGCGCCGCTGCCGGTTCCGCTACAATGCGCGCCGATTTCGACCTGCCTGAGAGCCCATTCATGTCCGCCTGCCAGACTCCTATCATCGTCGCCCTGGATTTCCCTACCCGTGACGCCGCACTGAAGCTGGCCGACCAGTTGGACCCGAAACTGTGCCGGGTCAAAGTGGGCAAGGAACTGTTCACCAGTTGCGCCGCCGAAATTGTCGGCACCCTGCGTGACAAGGGTTTTGAAGTATTCCTCGACCTGAAATTCCATGACATTCCCAACACCACCGCGATGGCCGTGAAAGCCGCCGCCGAGATGGGCGTGTGGATGGTCAACGTGCATTGCTCCGGTGGTATGCGCATGATGGCCGCTTGCCGTGAAGAGCTGGACAAGCGCAGCGGCCCGCAGCCGTTGCTGATCGGCGTGACCGTGCTGACCAGCATGGAGCGTGAAGACCTGGCCGGTATCGGTCTGGATATCGAACCGCAGGAACAAGTGCTGCGTCTGGCTGCACTGGCCGAGAAGGCTGGCATGGACGGTCTGGTGTGCTCGGCGCTGGAAGCCACGGCACTGAAAACCGCGCATCCGTCGCTGCAACTGGTGACCCCGGGGATTCGTCCGGCGGGCAGCGCGCAGGACGATCAGCGCCGCATTCTGACCCCGCGTCAGGCGCTGGATGCCGGTTCCGATTATCTGGTGATTGGCCGTCCGATCAGCCAGGCGGCGGATCCGGCCAAGGCGTTGGCTTCGGTTGTAGCCGAAATCGCCTGATCAGACACCGCGAAACCCTGTAGGAGTGAGCCTGCTCGCGATAGCGGTGTGTCAAACAACGTTAATGTTGACTGACACACCGCTATCGCGAGCAGGCTCACTCCTACCTTTGTTTTGTGGTGGGCTTAAACCTTCAACACCAACTTGCCGAAGTTCTCGCCGCTGAACAATTTCATCAGCGTCTCCGGGAACGTCTCCAGGCCTTCGACGATATCTTCCTTGCTCTTGAGCTGCCCCTTGGCCATCCAGCCGGCCATTTCCTGCGCGGCGCTGGCGTATTGCGCGGCATAGTCCATCACCACAAAACCTTCCATCCGCGCGCGATTGACCAGCAGCGACAGGTAGTTGGCCGGGCCTTTGACCGCTTCCTTGTTGTTGTACTGACTGATCGCGCCGCAGATCACTACGCGCGCCTTCATGTTCAAACGGCTCAACACCGCATCGAGGATGTCGCCGCCAACGTTATCGAAATAGACGTCGACGCCTTTCGGGCATTCGCGTTTAAGCCCGGCTACAACGTCTTCGGACTTGTAGTCGATGGCGCCGTCGAAGCCCAGTTCATCAATGAGGAATTTGCACTTGTCGGCACCGCCGGCAATGCCAACCACTCGGCAACCTTTGATCTTGGCGATCTGCCCGGCAATGCTGCCCACTGCGCCCGCCGCACCGGACAGCACAACGGTGTCGCCGGCCTTCGGTGCACCGACATCCAGCAGGGCGAAATAGGCGGTCATGCCAGTCATGCCCAGTGCCGACAGATACACCGGCAGCGGTGCCAGTTTCGGATCGACTTTGTAGAAACCTCTTGGCTCACCGAGGAAATAATCCTGCACGCCAATGGCGCCGTTGACGTAGTCCCCGACGGCGAATCCCGGATTGTTCGAAGCAACGACTTTGCCTACACCCAACGCGCGCATGACTTCGCCGATACCGACCGGCGGGATGTAGGACTTGCCTTCGTTCATCCAGCCACGCATGGCCGGGTCGAGGGACAGGTATTCGTTCTTGACCAGAATCTGCCCCGCCGCCGGTTCACCCACCGGGACTTCCTGATAGGTGAAGGTCTCGCGGGTTGCCGCGCCCACCGGGCGTTTGGCGAGCAGGAACTGGCGATTGGTCTGGTTGGTCATGACAGGCACTCGAACGGAATGAAGCTTTGTTGATAGACCTTCGCCGGCATTGGCGCAAGGTTGGCTGATGCGGCGAATGCACGCCGATCCAGTGCAGTGATGATCACCGGGTTGGTTTTATCACTGCAACGCATGGGCACATAAACAGCCATTGGATAGTGCTGACGCTCGGCAGACCTCAATGGCTATGCTGCCATTCCACACATCCCCTGCATCCATCCCTTCGAGGACATAACAATGAGCATGACGTTTTCCGGTCAGGTTGCCGTAGTCACCGGCGCCGCCAACGGCATCGGCCGTGCAACCGCGCAGGCGTTCGCTGCCGAAGGCCTGAAAGTGGTGGTCGCCGACCTGGACGCGGCAGGGGGCGAGGGCACCGTTGCGCTGATTCGTACCGCTGGCGGCGAAGCGACCTTCGTGCGTAGCAACGTGACCGTCGAAAGCGAAGTGAAGAATCTGATGGACGAGGTGATCAATACCTACGGTCGTCTGGACTACGCCTTCAATAATGCCGGTATCGAAATCGAAAAAGGCAAACTCGCTGAAGGCTCGATGGATGAGTTCGACGCAATCATGGGCGTCAACGTCAAAGGCGTTTGGCTGTGCATGAAGTATCAACTGCCATTGTTGCTGGCGCAGGGCGGCGGGGCGATCGTCAATACTGCCTCGGTGGCGGGACTGGGCGCGGCGCCGAAGATGAGCATCTACGCGGCGTCCAAGCATGCGGTGATTGGCTTGACCAAATCGGCAGCCATTGAGTACGCGAAAAAGAAAATCCGCGTCAACGCTGTGTGTCCGGCGGTGATCGATACCGACATGTTTCGCCGCGCTTATGAGGCTGATCCGAAGAAGGGCGAATTCGCCAACGCGATGCACCCGGTCGGTCGCATCGGCAAGGTCGAGGAAATTGCCAGCGCTGTGTTGTACCTGTGCAGCGACGGTGCCGCCTTCACCACGGGCCACTCTCTGGCAGTGGATGGCGGCGTCACCGCTTTCTGAATAAAGCGCCAGAAAAAACAGCCCGCATTCATTGCGGGCTTTTTTGTGGGTCACGGTCAGTTCCGTGAAGTCCCTTAAACAATGTGTATCAAACGGTTAGAACGGTCGCTTTTGGCGGCGTTGTCGCACAGCCTGTCCGGCGCGGCTGTGATTTACTGCCGCCAGCAAAACGGACAGGAGTTTGCTTGCTCATGGAATTGAGAATTGATCGACAGGCAATGGTGCCGGTCGTGCAGCAGATTGTTGACGGACTGACCGAGTGGATCCTGCAAAATGGCGTACCGCCGGCCACTCGTTTGCCCTCCGTGAGGCAAATCGCCCGGGGTAATCTGCTCAGCCAGTCGTGTGTGGTCGAGGCCTGTGAGCGTCTGGTATCGCAGGGCGTTCTAAGCACCTGCCAAGGCACCGGATTCATCGTCGCCGCCTCGCCGTCGACACTGGGCGCAGAGGATGAACTGGCGCTGTTCGGGGGGCGGTATGCCTGGTGCGATGCAGTGTGCGAGACGGCCGGTGGCTTGAAGCTGGGGGCAGGGGGGCTGCCGCAAAGCTGGCGCGAGCCTGACGACCTCAGCTATGCGCTGCGCGAGGTGGCGCGCACCGATATGGCCAGTCTGTTCAACTACAGCACACCCTTTGGGCTTCCAGCGTTGCGCGAGCAGATCGTCAAGCGCCTGAAGCTGCTCAATATCGAGGCCCGCAGTGCGCAGTTGCTGAGTACCTGCGGTGCCAGCCATGCGCTGGATCTGATCGTGCGTACCTTGTTCAAGTCAGGAGACTGCGTGGTGGTCGAAACGCCCGGTTACGCGCCGCTGTTTGATCTGCTGCGTCTGCATGGCGTGCACATGCTTGAGGTGCGTCGTACCCCGAACGGGCCGGATATCGAAGCGCTCGAGGCTGTGCTGCAACAGTTTCGCCCCGGCGCATTGTTCATCAACAGCCATCATCACAACCCTACCGGTACTTGCCTGTCGCCGAGCGTTGCGCAACGCATCCTGCAACTGAGCAAGACCTACGATCTGCGCGTGATTGAAGACGACGTCTATGCGGACTTGCACACGGACAACGGCACACGACTGGCGGCGCAGGACCATGAGGGGCGCGTCATTTACGTGGGCAGCTTTTCCAAGACACTGAGCAGCTCGTTGCGGGTCGGGTTCGTCTTCGCCGACAGCGAAATCGTCAGGCGGCTGGCGCAGGTCAAGATGATCAGTGGTTTGGGGGTGTCGAGGTTTTCCGAAGCGGTGCTGGCCAGTCTGATGGTCAGTGGCGCTTACCGCAAACTGGTGCAGCGTCAGCGTCAACGTTTGAATGCCGATCGCGCCGCCGCGCTGCAGGCGTTGGAGGACGCTGATTGGGAGGTGTTCGGCAAACCTGCGGGTGGGCTTTTCATTTGGGCGCGCTCGCGCATGACCGATCAGGTTCGAGTGCGTCGTCATGCTCAACGCTGCGGCGTGCTGCTGTCAGCGCCTGACGCGTTCAGTCCCAGTGGTGAGTCGGGCGACTGGCTGCGCATCAACGTTACCTATGCATGCGATCCACGCGCTCGGCAGTTTTTCCGCCACACCGGTTCGGATCGACCTCAAGTGTTCTGAAAACGACGCGGGCGTAGCTTTTTGCCATTATTCCGACGCCAGAGACTTGTGTCGGTGGATGGCCGTTGCGACTCTTCGCTCTACTGACAATGGCAGGGGACTACGCGCAATGATTTCGGCCATGCAAGGACGTTTTGCCAACCTCGGTATGGCGAAAAAACTGGGTATCGGGTTTGTGCTGGTTTTGCTCCTGACTGCGCTGGTGGCGGCCATTGGCGTCTGGTCCCTGCAAACCATCAGTCAGCGTTTCGACGGGCTGAAACAGATGTCCTCTCTCAACAGTGGCCTGCTCAACGTGCGCCTGCTCGAGCAGGAATACGCTTTGCGAGGCAATCCGAAGACCGCCGATGCGCTGCGTAAGGGCGTCGACGAACTGGTCGTTCTGGCTGATCAGCTCAAGACGCAGTCGGCAGCGAATGTGCCAGTCATGAATGATGTGCAGCAGTCGCTGGGAGCCTATCGAAAGGCGTTCGATGAATTTGTGTCGTTGACTCAGGCCAAGGACCTGGCACTGGAAATGGCCAGTTGGTCGGTGTCCAGTGTGGCCAACAACCTCGACGTATTGCAGGCCGGGCTTGCCGACGACGGTGCATATACCTTGAAGGACACCGAGGGCAAGGACGGCGCGCAATTCATCGAGCAGGCCAGTCAGGTCAGTCAGGTCTCCCGGCTGATGCTGCAAGCGATGAACGAAGCGCGGATTCGTCTGGATCAAAGCCGCAAGGGTGATGCCGACGGTGCCGGCAAGGGCAATATCGAACAGGCCGCACAGGCCCAGGCCCAGGCCGAAGAACTGAAAACCACGGTCAAGGACGAAGGCTATCTGACCGTGCTCAACGAAGTCTCCGGGCATATCGCCGGTTTCAACGACAAGCTCGCCGAATACACCGGATTGCTCGCGCAGGAAAAAACCGTCTACGAGCAATTGCACCAGCGTGCCGACCAAGTGGTCGAGCGGGTCAACCAGGCGTATGTCGCTGAAGACGGTGCGATGCAGGCGGAACTGAAGAAAAATTCGCTGCTGATCATTGGTTCATCGGCGCTGGCGTTGTTGGTCGGCTTGTTCGCGGCGTGGTTGATCACCCGACTGATTGTCGCGCCATTGCGCAGCGTGATCCAGGTCGCGCAACAGATTGCCGCCGGCGACTTGAGTGCGACCGTGCAAGTGACCCGACGTGACGAGATCGGCCAGTTGATGCTGGCGATGCAACAGATGGGCGCGGGGTTGAGTACGATTGTCAGCGGCCTGCAGGCAGGGATCGAACAATTGGCCAGTTCGGCGCAATCGTTGTCGGCGGTCACCGAGCAGACCAACCTTGAGGTCAGTAGCCAGAAGGAAGAAACCGAGCAGGTCGCCACGGCGATGAACCAGATGACCGCCACCGTGCATGACGTTGCACGCAATGCCGAAGAGGCGGCGGTGGCCGCGCAAACGGCGGATGACAAGGTCGAAAGCGGGCAGCAAGTGGTGCGCCAGAGCATGGCGCGCATCGAGCAATTGGCTGATTCGGCGACGTCGGCCAGTTCCAGCATCGAAAGCCTGAGTGCGGAAATCCAGAATATCGGCACGGTGCTGGAGGTGATCAAGAGTGTCGCCGAACAGACCAATCTATTGGCGTTGAATGCCGCGATCGAGGCGGCGCGGGCCGGGGAGCAGGGCAGGGGCTTTGCGGTGGTGGCCGATGAGGTGCGTGCTTTGGCTCGGCGCACGCAGCAATCGACCGAGGAAATCGAGCGACTGGTGAGTGCATTGCGCTCGGCGGCGCATTCGTCGGTGCAGCAGATTCAGAGCAGCGGGGAGTTGGTGAAGCTGGCGGTGAGTGATGCTTTGCAGACCGAGAGTGCGCTGGGGAGTATTGCGGCGGCGGTGTCGTTGATTCAGCAGATGAATCAGCAGATTGCGGCGGCGGCCGAGGAGCAGAGTTCGGTGGCGGAGGAGATCAATCGCAGTGTGACGAGTATTCGTGCGAGTGCGGATCAGTCGTCGATCGCGATGCGCGGGAATGCGGCTTCGAGTGTTGAGCTGGCGCAGTTGGGGAGTGAGTTGCGCGGGATGGTTGGGCATTTTCGGCTTTGACGCTTTGGGCTTGGCGGCCTTTGGGCCGACCAGGCTCTTGGGGTTTTGGGGGGATATCCGTTGCTGCGGGTGTTGCTGATTAGGGTTCCGCCCTTACGGCGGGTCACTTTTGGCAAACGCCCCAAAAGTAACCAAAAGGTCTGCGCCCTGACGTTCGGCCCGCTCGCTGGGGCTCGGGGTTCCTTCGTTCCGGGATCGATCCGGGGGCATCGCCTACGGTTTGCTTCGCTGCACCTCCTCTCGATGTGTTCGACTTCGTCGAACGGTCGCTGCGCTCCCACCCCCGGATCAATCCCTCCACTCAGCCTGCCGACGGGCTTTAAGATCAAGAGCTGCAGCCGAGCTAACGCTCATCCTGTTGAGTGGTGAGAAGCGACGCGGTGCGAGGTGGGCGCTGTTTTGCTTTTCTGTAGGAGTGAGCCTGCTCGCGATCGCGGTCTGGCAGCCAACCCATTTCTGCCGGATGTACTCAAACCCTGTGGGAGCTGGCTTGCCAGCGATGGCGGTCTGACAGCCGGCCAATCTCTGTCAGATGTACTCAATCCCATTGTAGGAGTGAGCCTGCTCGCGATCGCGGTCTTGCAGCCAACTCATCTCTGCCGGATGTACTCAAACCCTGTGGGAGCTGGCTTGCCAGCGATGGCGGCCTGACAGCCGGCCAATCTCTGTCAGATGTACTCAATCCCATTGTAGGAGTGAGCCTGCTCGCGATCGCGGTCTTGCAGCCAACTCATCTCTGCCGGATGTACTTAAATCCTGTGGGAGCTGGCTTGCCAGCGATCGCGGTCTGGCAGCCAACCCATTTCTGCCGGATGTACTCAAACCCTGTGGGAGCTGGCTTGCCAGCGATGGCGGCCTGACAGCTGGCCAATCTCTGTCAGATGTACTCAATCCCATTGTAGGAGTGAGCCTGCTCGCGATCGCGGTCTTGCAGCCAACTCATCTCTGCCGGATGTACTTAAATCCTGTGGGAGCTGGCTTGCCAGCGATGGCGGCCTGACAGCGAGCCAATCTCTGTCAGATGTACTCAATCCCATTGTAGGAGTGAGCCTGCTCGCGATCGCGGTCTGGCAGCCAACCCATTTCTGCCGGATTTACTCAAACCCTGTGGGAGCTGGCTTGCCAGCGATGGCGGCCTGACAGCCGGCCAATCTCTGTCTGAATGCACGCAGTTCAAACTGTAGGAGTGAGCCTGCTCGCGATCGCGGTCTGGCAGCCAACCCATTTCTGCCGGATGTACTCAAACCCTGTGGGAGCTGGCTTGCCGGCGATGGCGGCCTCACAGCCGACCAATCTCTGTCTGAATGCACGCAGTTCAAACTGTGGGAGCGAGCCTGCTCGCGAAAGTGTTCTCACATTCACCGGTTTTCTTTCGGATTCACTCCCGCGAGCCCACAAAAAAAGCCACCTCTCGGTGGCTTCTCTTTCAACCTCTGCAATCAGTCGTAAATCACTTTCTTTTTCCAGTCGGCATCGGCCTCTACATCTTTTAGGCCGGCGGTCAGTTGGTTCTCCTCACCTTCAACCGGTGCAATTTTGTCCATGACCTGGGCGTTGGCGCGGGCCAGCAGTTTTTCCAGATATTGCAGTTGTTCTGCATACACCTGTGGGTCCTGCTGTTTGCGCAGGTATTGCACGCCGCGTTCGAAGGCGAGGCGGGCCTGGCCGGGCTGGTTTTGTTGCAGGGACTGTTGGCCGAGGTTGTTGAAGAATTCGATGTGCAGCAGCACCAGTATGTGGCGGACCTCGCGGATCCAGTGTTTGGCTTCGTTCGGTGGCAGGAAGCCGTCGTGGGCGGCGCGGGTGATCTGGCCGTGGAGGGCTTCGAGCAGGAAGCGCACGTCTTTGGCTTTGGCTTCGGTCAGGATCGGCGCCGGAGGGTTGTTGACCGGGATCGATTCGCCTTGGGCGACCAATGCGCTCAGTTCGGTGATGCGCGCTTTGGTGGTGGCGCTGGTTTTTTCCAGGTTCAGCAGGCGCTGGCAGACATTCAGCTCCAGGCGGGTCAGCAGCAGCTTGAGGGCCGGGGTCATGAACTGGCCCGGAAAGGTCTCGGTCAGTTCGCCGCAGCGGCGCAGGCGGTCGTTCAGTTCGACCTTGGTACGGGCTTTCTCCAGTTTGTTGTTTTCCACCACATGGTTCATGTAGCCAATGGCGATCAGAATTGCGATCCCGGCTATGACTAGCAGGGTGATCATGAGTGGTGTCACCGGTAAGACCTCTTTATAGGGTTCGCATGCGAGTGTAGTGGCTGGGCATTTAGCCGCCTAGCGCCGCTCGACGAGTTGGATCGGCAGGTTCAATCTGTATCGGCCGCACGCTGCTTATATGAATGCTGGCGATGCATGTGCAGATTGCCATCACTGTGCGGTGGACTATAACGTCTTGGCGAGTGGCGGAATATAGGCGTCAATCGTCGGGCGACGGAAAAGCCCGGTTGCCGCCGTAAAGCAGGTCGAAGTCATTGATTTAAATAAATTTATATCAAGGGGTTGACGACCTCTCAATCCATCCATAGAATGCGCGCCACTTGCAGCGTAAAGCACACAGCGAAGCGCGGCAGGGAGTGAATGTTGTAGCGTGTCCCCTTCGTCTAGTGGCCTAGGACACCGCCCTTTCACGGCGGTAACAGGGGTTCGAGTCCCCTAGGGGACGCCAATGCGGGAATAGCTCAGTTGGTAGAGCACGACCTTGCCAAGGTCGGGGTCGCGAGTTCGAGTCTCGTTTCCCGCTCCAATTTTAAACAGCAGTGCTTTCGGGCGGTGCTGAGTGAAACCAGAACCAAGTCTTCGGACAAGGATCTGGACACCGAAACACACACCATGTGTTCCGGGTAGCGTGTCCCCTTCGTCTAGTGGCCTAGGACACCGCCCTTTCACGGCGGTAACAGGGGTTCGAGTCCCCTAGGGGACGCCATTTGCGGGAATAGCTCAGTTGGTAGAGCACGACCTTGCCAAGGTCGGGGTCGCGAGTTCGAGTCTCGTTTCCCGCTCCAAATTCTAAAGACGCCGCTCAGTGAGCGGCGTTTTTATTAGTGAAAGTTGTAGCCTGTGTCCCCTTCGTCTAGTGGCCTAGGACACCGCCCTTTCACGGCGGTAACAGGGGTTCGAGTCCCCTAGGGGACGCCATTGCGGGAATAGCTCAGTTGGTAGAGCACGACCTTGCCAAGGTCGGGGTCGCGAGTTCGAGTCTCGTTTCCCGCTCCATATTCACAAAAACGCCGCTCAACTGAGTGGCGTTTTTGTATGCGCACGATTTGTAGTTGAGTCATCAGTCATGAAAAAGGCCCGCCGAAGCGATTCGGCGGGCCTTTTGCGTTATGCGTCGGCTTACCAGGACAGCATCAGGCGACCGGCAAACAGAATCAGCACCACGCCCATCGTGCGTTCAAACCAATGGCCCATGCGCATGAATAGCAAGCGAACCCGATTGCTTGAGAAAAACAGCGCGACCACAACAAACCACAGCGCATTCACAAAGCACATCCACAGCCCGTAAAAGGCCTGGATCTGCAGGGGCGTGCTGGCGCTGATGATCGTGGTGAAGATGGCCAGGAAAAACAGCGTGGCCTTGGGGTTGGTCGCATTGGTCAGAAAACCGGTGCTGAAGGCCTTGAACAACGTCTGTTCAACCACCGGCTCCTCGCTGGTCTTTTCACCTTCAAGGGACGATTTCGGTTTGCTGCGCAACAGGCTGACACCCAGATACAGGATATAAGCCCCGCCAATCACTTTGGCCACGGTCAGCAACCACGGTGTGGTGTGCATCAGCGCCCCGACTCCCAGCAGCGTGTACAGCACGTGCACGGAAATCCCCGCGCCGATCCCCAGCGCCGTACAGATTCCCACCAGTCGGCCGAAGCGTACGCTCTGGCGAATAGTGACTGCGAAGTCCGGGCCGGGAGCAACCACGGCCAGAAAGTGAATGGTAGCCAGCGCCAAAAACTCGCCCAGATAATTCGAATACATCTCAGCTCCAGTAGGTCAGGGGTGAAGCATTGCCGCGATAGCCGACAAAAAAGGAAAGACTCAAGCGCGGGTCTGCCACGCCCGGGGTCACCGAGTGCATGCGACGCGAATTGAACATGATGAAATCGCCGGGTTGCGGTCTCACTTCGAGGGCCGGCGGGCCGAGCAGCGCCGGTTCGATGCCATAGCTGTCACCCCGCATTTCGTCGAATTGATCGGGGCTGATGTCGTCGTCCCACATCTGCAACGCGCCGCCTTCGGTCGGCATGTTCAGGTAGACGTTGCAGGCAAACTGCGCCTCAAGGCTGCGGGCCTGGAAACTGTCCGGGGCGTCCTTGGCGAAGATGTCGTGGTGGGCGAGGAAGCACACCCCCGGTTTCACCACTCGCGAAAGGCCGACATACATTTTCCGGCCGTAGAGGTTTTCCAGGTGTGCGCCGGCTGGCCAGGATTCGTCGAGCATGCAGCGCAAGGTGTCGATCGGTGAAGAGTAGGGCGCGCAGCGATTGCGCAGTTCGGCGATGTTGCTGGTGGCGCGTTCGAAGTAGTCCTCAATCAGCAACGGTTGATTTTCCGCCTCATAAAAGGCCATGCCGATGCGGCCGATACTCGGTGCGTTGATGTAACCCTCAAAGCCTGGAGCGAGAATCTTGTCGCCAATCTGAATGGCCAGCGGCTCAGGCAAAAAGCCTTTGACGCGGATGGCGAGGACTTCTTCGTTGGCCAGTTTTTTTATGCACGTCTCATCGAGACGCTCGACGTCTAGCATCATTTTTTTAGGTCCATCTATCGATAGTCAACGGAACCTGCGAATGCGGTTCCCCGGCGTCGGACGTTGCGTGAGGCCGCGTCCGAAATGCTCAATCCACGCTGTAGTGGACGGACAACGTGCCTTTCTTCTGCGAAAGGGACGCGATCGTGACAGTGCCCAGATCCTTCAGGCTACGTACATGGGTGCCGCCACAGCCATAGGCGGGCAGTTCACCGAAACCGATTTCTCGCGCACCTTCGCGCAGCGAGGTCAGGCGCGGCAGATCGTGCTCGATCCACTGGGCGATTCCGTGTTGAACGGTCTCTGCATCGACTTCCTGCGCACCATCGCCGGGTTTGAATTGCACTCGACCTTCGTCCGGCCAGTGGTGTGCCTTGATCGGCATCCAGCCCAACGCCTGAACGAAATGCCCGATCAAGTGGCCGGCTGAATGCATGCGTGTATTGAAGTTTCGGCGCTGTTCGTCGATGCGGATACAGGTCATGCCGAGCGCCACCGGGCGATCGACAAAATGGATGATCCGGTCCGGCTCCTGTACCACGCGCAGCACCTGGCTTTCACCGATCCAGCCGGTATCACAGGGCTGGCCGCCGCCCTGCGGGTGAAACAGCGTGGCGCGTAATACCACGGCGAATTCGTGCTCTTGGGGCGTGCAGTCGAGGACTTCCACATTGGCCTTGAGGTCATCACTATGGAAAAAGAGGCGAAGCGTCATATTCCATGCCCTTATTAAAGTTTCTTTTTTTATTATATGAATCGTGCAATAACGTGATAATCCGTTCAAACATCAAAGGACTTGTGCGCTGTGAGCATCAATCTGCCGCTACCGCTGCTCGGTGAAATGGCGATTTTCGTCAAGGTCGTGGAGACCGGCAGCTTCTCTGAGGCCGCTCGGCAGCTGGGGTCATCGCCGTCAGCGGTGAGCCGCAGTATCTCGCGCCTGGAAAAAGCCTTGGCCACGCGGCTGCTGCAGCGCACCACGCGCAAGCTGCGTTTGAGTGATGGCGGCGAGGAGGTATTCAAGCGCTGTCAGGAAATGGTCAGCGCAGCCAAATCGGTCATGGAGATCAGTGGCCAGTTCACCCATGAAGCCGAAGGACTGGTGCGGGTCAGCGTGCCGAAAGCTGTGGGGCGCTTTGTGATTCATCCGCACATGCCCGAGTTTCTGCGGCGTTATCCCAAGGTCGATGTCGAGCTGTTGCTTGAGGATCGCCAGGTCGATTTGATCGACGACCATGTCGATCTGGCGATTCGCATCACCGATCGACCACCGGCCGGATTGGTCGGGCGGCAATTGCTGACCATTGACCACTTGCTCTGTGCCACGCCGCAATACTTGGCCGAACACGGCACACCGACTCACCCGCATGATTTGCTCAATCACAGTTGTATCTATCTGGGCGAAACCCCGAGCGATGCGCGCTGGAAATTCAAGAAAGGCAGCAAAGCGGTAACGGTGGGTGTGCGCGGTCGCTATGCCGCCAATCACACCGGTGTGCGATTGGGCGCAGTGTTGCAGCACATCGGCATCGGCAGTCTGCCGTATTTCACTGCCCGCTATGCGCTGGAGCAAAAATTGGTGGTCCAGGTGCTGCCGGATTGGACCTTCCTTGCGTCCTATCACGGCGGATTGTGGTTGCTGCACTCGCCGACGCGTTATCTACCACCCAAATTGCGGGTGTTTATCGACTATCTGGTGGAATGCCTGCAGAAAGAACCGACCTTGAGCAAGCCGGGCAAATCAGTGGGGGAGAGCAACGCCGCGATGGCCTATGAATTGCCCGAAAGCGAAGGGTTGTTGTAACGCAAAAACAAAAGATCGCAGCCTGCGGCAGAGCCTACAGAGGATTGCGTGTATCCGTTATGACGGGCGTACACAGTCAATGTAGGAGCTGCCGAAGGCGGCGATCTTTTGACCTTCAACCAAACAGTTAAATCAGTGCTTGCTGTCCTGAGCGGACATTGCCAGCAGCTGTTTTTCCTGATTCCAGTCGAACGGTTCATCGTTCTGTTCGGCTTCGTAACGGCGTTCTTCCAGTGCCTGATACATGTCGATCTCTTCATCGGCCAGGTAGTGCAGGCAATCACCGGCGAAGAACCACAGCAGATCGCGCGGGATCAGGTGGGCGATTTGCGGGTAACGGGTAATCACTTGAGTCAGGATGTCCTGTCCCAGGTACTGGCTTTCGATCGGATCGATCGGCAGCGATGCCAGCAGTTCGTCGAAACGCTCCAGGAACAGGGCATGGCTTTCTTCGGGAACCTGTTCGGCCTCACCTACGGCGACCAGGATACTGCGCAGGTGGTCGAGCAAAACAAGATGATCGGCAACGACGTTGGACACGAGATAAGTCCTCAAGAGCAAAACGGGCGCGGGAGTATAAAGCTCCTGCGCCCTGTTGGACATGTTTGTCAGGATCAGCGGACTTTGCCCTCTGCCAGCGCCAGCTCCTCTTTGTCGAAATCATCGACGTCGATCACCTTGCGTCGCGCCGCTTCGGCATCGCGCAGACTCTGCGCTTCCACTGGTTGCAATACTCCAGCTTCAAGCGCGGCATCGATGGCGTGTTCACCTGCGACCGGTTTGACCTGACCGCTTTTCAGCGAGGTGTGCAGTTTTTTGTGCAACGGCTGCGCAGCATTCAGCAGATCGCTGGCGTGTTGCAGCGCGCCGACGGCATCGTCTGCCGACTGTGGGCGATAGCAACCGGCAAGCAGTTCTTCCAGCGCCGGATCGCCCTTGGCGCGACCAATGACCCCAGCCACTTCGGCACCGAGTTTGTCCGACGGGCCTTTGTGACGACGACCGAACGGAAACACGATGACTCGCAGCAGACCGCCGAACACCTTGTTCGGGAAGTTGCGCAACAACTCATCCAGCGCCCGTTCCGATTGGCCGAGGCTTTCTTCCATCGCCCAACGGAACAGCGGTTCCATATAGGCCGGCGAATCCAGATCGTGGTAACGCTTAAGCGCAGCCGAGGCCAGATACAAGTTGCTCAATACATCACCCAAACGTGCCGACAGACGCTCACGACGCTTCAGTTCGCCGCCGAGCAGCATCATGCTGAAGTCGGCGAGCATGGCAAATGCCGCTGCCTGGCGATTGAGTGCGCGGAAGTAACCCTGACTGATCTTGTCGCCCGGCGCATGTTCGAAGTGGCCGAAACCGAGGTTCAGCACCAGCGTGCTGGCCGCGTTGCTTACGGCGAAACCGATGTGTTTGAGCAGCAGGCCATCGAACTCTTTCAACGCCTGATCCTTGTCTTCGCGGCCGGCCAGAGCCATCTCCTTCAGTACAAACGGATGGCAGCGAATCGCGCCTTGACCGAAGATCATCAGGTTGCGCGAAAGGATGTTTGCGCCCTCCACGGTGATGAAGATCGGCGCACCGTTCCAGCTGCGCCCGAGGTAGTTGTTCGGCCCCATGATGATCGCCTTGCCGCCGTGCACATCCATCGCATGGCTGATGCACTCGCGGCCGCGTTCGGTGAGGTGGTACTTGAGGATCGCCGACAGCACCGAAGGTTTTTCGCCCAGGTCCACCGCGTTGGCGGTAAGCATGCGTGCCGCGTCCATCATCCACGCGTTGCCGCCGATGCGCGCCATGGCCTCCTGAATACCTTCGAACGCGGACAACGGCACGTTGAACTGCTCGCGAATCTGCGCGTACTGACCCGTGACCAGACTGGTGAATTTGGCTGCGCCGGTCCCGACTGCCGGCAAAGAGATCGAACGGCCGACCGACAGGCAGTTCATTAGCATCATCCAGCCCTTGCCGAGCATTTCCTGACCGCCGATGAGGAAGTCCAGCGGGATAAACACGTCCTTGCCGGAGTTCGGGCCGTTCATGAATGCCGCGCCCAGCGGCAGGTGACGACGTCCGATTTCCACGCCGGCGGTATCGGTCGGGATCAGCGCAAGGCTGATGCCGAGGTCTTCTTTGTCGCCCAGCAGATGTTCCGGGTCATAGGCCTTGAAGGCCAGGCCGAGGAGGGTAGCGACCGGGCCGAGGGTGATATAGCGTTTCTCCCAGTTCAGGCGCAGGCCGATGACTTCCTGACCTTCCCACTGACCTTTGCAGATGATCCCGGTGTCGGGCATCGCGCCGGCATCGGAACCCGCGAGCGGGCCGGTGAGGGCAAAGCACGGAATGTCATCGCCCCGGGCCAGACGCGGCAGGTAGTGATTGCGTTGTTCGTCGGTGCCGTAATGCAGCAGCAGTTCGGCCGGGCCTAGTGAGTTCGGCACCATGACAGTGGAGGCGAGGTCACCGCTGCGGGTGGCCAGTTTCATCGCCACTTGCGAGTGCGCGTATGCAGAGAAGCCTTTGCCGCCGAATTCTTTCGGAATGATCAGGGCAAAAAAGCCGTGTTCCTTGATGTGCGTCCAGGCTTCGGCCGGTAGGTCCATCGACTGGCCGATCTGCCAGTCAGTGACCATCGCGCAAAGCTCTTCGGTCGGGCCGTCGATGAACGCCTGTTCTTCTTCGCTCAATTGCGCCTTGGGATAGGCCAGCAGCTTGTCCCAGTCCGGGCGGCCGCTGAACAGCTCGCCGTCCCACCACACGGTGCCGGCGTCGATCGCGTCGCGTTCGGTCTGCGACATCGGCGGCAGGGTTTTCTGGAACCAACTGAACAGCGGCGCAGTGAAATGTTTGCGGCGCAGGTCAGGCAGCAGCAGCGGTGCGGCGACCACCGCCAGCAAGATCCACAACACCGCCAATAACCAGCCCGGCGCATGACTGAAAATGCCCATCGCCAGCAGGTAGACGGCAACGATGCCCAACGCAGGCAGAGGGGAAATACGCCGGTGGGCGAGATACGCCACGCCAACGATCAAAACCAGTATCCACAACAACAGCATATTCAGTCCTCCGTGAACCAAGGCAAATCGACCCTCCAGAGCTTAGACGGCATCTGTAAAAGCGGGTGGTCAGACCAAGGTGATTGAAATCGTGGGAAACCCCGGATGGTGTTCGTAGGTTCGGTGGGCAACACCTGTGGGAAATCGTTCGCTGATCCCGCGTCTTTGCGTGCAAGTTTGGCCGAAACGTCGTTATCTCTGTGCTGAAGGTATCGCTAGACTCGGGGCTCACCCAGGAGATTGTCGTCATGCACGAGTATCTGAGTCCCGGCCGCTTCATCGATAGTGACCACCCGGCGGTGGTGGAGTTCGCCGAACTGCATCGGGGCATCAGTCGCGATCCGCTCGAGCAGGCGATCAGTCTTTATTACGCCGTGCGTGAGGCGGTGCGCTACAACCCCTACACCTTCAGTCGCGATCCGCAGACCTTGTGCGGCAGTTATGCGCTGGCGACGGGGGAGAGTTATTGCGTGCCCAAAGCCACGCTGCTGGCGGGCTGCGCGCGGCATTGCGGGATCCCGGCGCGCATCGGTCTGGCCGATGTGAAAAATCACCTGTCGACCCCGCGTCTGCTCGAGTTGCTGAAAAGCGATATGTTCGCCATGCACGGCTATACCGAGTTCTTTCTCAATGATCGCTGGATCAAGGCAACACCGGCGTTCAACCAGAAGCTCTGCGAGTTGTTCAATGTCGCGCCGCTTGAGTTCGACGGCATCAACGACAGCGTTTTCCATCCGTTCAACCGTGACGGTGCGCAGTTGATGGAGTATCTGGTCGACCACGGGCAATTTTCCGATGTGCCGGAAACGTTCTTCTTCGAGCATCTGCAAAAGTGTTATCCGCATCTGTTTACTGATCAGCAACCACAGTTGCTGGGCGATATGCAGAGTGATTTGAGCCGTACCTGATCCGGCGTATGCTGCCTGCCCACTCATTTGAAAAGAGGCGGTCATGCTGAAGATCTGGGGACGGAAAAACTCATCGAATGTCAGGAAGCCATTGTGGGCCGCCGAGGAGCTCGGCCTGGCCTACGAAGCGATTGATGCCGGCGGCGCATTCGGCGTGGTCGACACACCCGAGTATCGGGCGATGAACCCGAACGGGCGGGTGCCGGTGATCGAGGACGACGGTTTTGTGTTGTGGGAGTCCAACGCCATCGTCCGCTATCTGCTGGCCAGACATGCGCCCGACAGCCATTGGTATTCGGCCGATCCGCAAGCTCGCGCCATCGCCGACAAATGGATGGACTGGACCACTTCGAGTTTTGCCGGCCCGTTCCGCACGGTTTTCTGGGGCGTGTTGCGCACCCCGGCAGATAAGCAGGACTGGACGGCAATCAACGCCGCGATCAAGGAATGTAACGAGTTGCTGAGCATGGCCGACAGTGCCTTGGCCAGTCAGCCATATCTTTCCGGCAATGACATCGGCATGGGCGATATCCCGTTGGGCAGTTTCATTTATGCCTGGTTCGAGATGCCCATCGAACGCGCCCCGCAACCCCATCTCCAAGCCTGGTACGAGCGCCTGAAGCAGCGTTCGGCCTACCAGAAAGCGGTTATGACCGCGTTGACTTAATACCTACTATCGACACACTTGACTGTACTTGTACGGCGGCGGCAAGCACCATTGCGCACTTGCGCTGCGGTTCGATCCTTCGCCGCCGTCTCCTTTTTCCCTTCAATGGTGCGTAAATCAGATATGAGTTCCGCTCTGTCCATCCGGCAGCTAACCAAAACCTACGGCAACGGGTTCCAGGCCTTGAGTGGTATCGATCTGGACGTCGCCGAAGGTGACTTTTTCGCCTTGCTCGGCCCCAACGGTGCCGGCAAATCCACGACCATCGGCATTCTCTCGACACTGGTGAACAAGACCAGCGGCACGGTGAATATCTTCGGTCATGACCTGGACAAAAATCCTGCGCAGCTCAAGCGCTCGATCGGCGTCGTGCCCCAGGAATTCAACTTCAACCAGTTTGAAAAGACCTTCGATATCGTCGTGACCCAGGCCGGTTACTACGGCATTCCGGCGAAGATCGCCAAGGAACGCGCCGAGCAGTATTTGACCCAACTGGGCTTGTGGGACAAGCGCGATGTGCCGTCGCGTTCGCTGTCGGGCGGTATGAAGCGGCGCTTGATGATTGCCCGCGCACTGGTGCATGAACCGCGTCTGCTGATCCTCGATGAACCGACCGCAGGTGTTGATATCGAGCTGCGCCGTTCGATGTGGACGTTCCTCACCGAACTGAACCAGAAAGGCATCACCATCATCCTCACCACGCACTATCTGGAGGAGGCCGAGCAGTTGTGCCGCAACATCGGCATCATCGACCACGGCACCATCGTCGAGAACACCAGCATGAAACAATTGCTGGGCCAGTTGCACGTGGAAACCTTCCTGCTGGACCTGAAAAACGACTTGAACGCTGCGCCGCAATTGCTCGGCTACCCCGCCCGATTGCTCGACAGCCATACCCTTGAAGTCCAGGTCGACAAGTCCATGGGCATCACGGCGTTGTTCACCCAGTTGGCGCAGCAGAACATCGAAGTATTGAGCCTGCGTAACAAAACCAATCGCCTCGAGGAGCTGTTCGTGTCCCTGGTCGAGAAAAATCTGTCGAAGGTGGCGGTATGAGTTCCGAATTCCGTCCCAACCTCGTCGCCCTGCAGACCATTGTTTACCGCGAGGTCAAACGCTTCACGCGGATCTGGCCGCAAACGCTGCTGCCGCCGGCGATCACCATGGTTCTGTACTTCGTGATTTTCGGCAATCTGATCGGTCGCCAGATCGGTGACATGGGCGGCTTCACTTACATGGAGTACATCGTGCCGGGGCTGATCATGATGTCGGTGATCACCAACTCTTACGGCAACGTGGTCTCGAGTTTCTTCGGCAGCAAGTTCCAGCGCTCCATCGAAGAATTGATGGTCTCGCCGGTATCGCCGCACACGATTCTGATCGGCTTCACCATTGGCGGCGTGTTGCGTGGCTTGATGGTGGGTGTGATCGTGACGATTCTGTCGCTGTTCTTCACCCATTTGCAGGTGCATCACCTCGGCGTGACCATCCTCGTGGTGGTACTGACGGCGACGATCTTCTCGCTGCTGGGCTTCATCAACGCAGTGTTTGCGCGCAACTTCGATGATATTTCGATCATCCCGACCTTTGTGCTGACGCCGCTGACGTACCTGGGTGGGGTGTTCTACTCGATCACGCTGCTGCCGCCGTTCTGGCAGACCGTGTCGCTGGCCAACCCGGTGCTGCACATGGTCAACGCTTTCCGTTACGGCATTCTGGGTGTGTCGGATATCCGCATCGGCATCGCGATCACCTTTATGCTGGTGGCGACGGTGGTGTTGTATCTCGGTTGTGCGCGGTTGCTGGTGAGTGGGCGCGGGATGCGTACCTGACTCCAGACCGAGTCGTGGCCATCGCGAGCAGGCTCACTCCTACAGGGGAACGAATTCCAATGTAGGAGTGAGCCTGCTCGCGAATGCAGACGCCACAAACCAGAACGG
Source organism: Pseudomonas sp. IT-P395 (assembly GCF_949767675.1). Classification (NCBI taxonomy): domain Bacteria; kingdom Pseudomonadati; phylum Pseudomonadota; class Gammaproteobacteria; order Pseudomonadales; family Pseudomonadaceae; genus Pseudomonas; species Pseudomonas sp. IT-P395. The sequence continues at coordinate 291,987 of NZ_CATKPW010000058.1, read as the reverse complement.
CCTCCCACTGCGGAGGCCGTTTTGCATTCAGCGCATGCGGCTTTTCTTGCGCCGCGCCCATTGCCGCGCGACCCACCAGCGCCAATACATCATCACCAGACAGTAGGCGAGGGCGCCAAGCACCAGCCCTACCACCACCGAACCGAGCAGAAACGGCTGCCACAGCGTCGACAACTCGCCGCTGATCCATTCCCAGGTCAGCTCATCCGGCAGATGCCGGGCGGGCACGTCCATCAAAAACGCCCCGGCCTGATAAGTGCAGAAAAACACTGCCGGCATGGTGATCGGATTGGTCAGCCACACCAGACTGACCGCAATCGGCATATTCCCTCGCACCATGACGGCGAGGGCAGCCGCCACCAGCATCTGCGCCGGAATCGGCAGGAATGCGGCGAACAGGCCGACGGCCATCGCTCGGGCGACCGAGTGGCGATTGAGGTGCCAGAGGTTCGGGTCATGCAGCAACTTGCCGAGAAAGCGTAAGGATTTGTGTTCCCTGATGCTCGTCGGGTCGGGCATGTAACGTTTGAATAAGCGCCGGGGCATAAGGCTTCTCGGTCGGTTAAGGCGGCAAGTATGTCTGGATTCTACGAAGCGCCCATTCAGACTTTGTGACAATTGTTGACGACGCTTGTGCCCGACACCCGCTATGCCTAAAAGCGGGACTCTCAAGGACGGGCTTATGCGCACAGGGATGATGGCGCTCGCAGTCGGTCTGCTGGCCCCGGTTTTTATGCCGGCACTACCGCCGGTCTGGTTGATGCTGCTGTTGCCGGTCGTGGCTTTGATGCTGCTGCCGTTTCGCAGCTACCCCTTGGCGTTTTTGCTGTTTGGCTTCACGTGGGCCAGCGTCGGCGCGCAGTGGGCGCTGAATGATCGCTTGCCGATCGGGCTGGATGGCGAAACCCGGTGGGTTGAAGGGCGGGTCGTCGGTTTGCCGCAGAACAGCGACGGCGTGGTGCGTTTCGAACTGGCGGATGCGCGCTCGCGTCACGAAAAACTGCCACCGCTGATGCGCCTGGCCTGGTACGGCGGGCCGCCGGTCAACAGCGGCGAGCGCTGGCGTCTGGCGGTCAAGCTCAAGCGTGCGGGTGGTTTGCTCAATCCGGACGCTTTCGATTACGAGGCGTGGCTACTGGCGCAACGCATCGGTGCGACCGGCACGATCAAGGACGGCCAACGCCTGAGCGAAGCACGCTGGGCCTGGCGCGACAATATTCGGCAGCGTTTGCTCGAGGTGGACGCACAGGGACGGGGCGGGGCACTGGCGGCGCTGGTGCTTGGCGATGGCTCGGGACTCAGTCGCGAGGACTGGCAGATTCTGCAGGACACCGGCACCGTGCACTTGCTGGTGATTTCCGGCCAGCACATTGGCTTGCTGGCGGCAGTGATGTACATGCTGGTCAGCGGATTGGCCCGTTTTGGCCTGTGGCCGCTGCGCTGGCCCTGGTTGCCGTGGGCCTGTGGTCTGGCATTTGCGGCGGCGCTCGGTTATGGCCTGCTCGCAGGATTCGACGTGCCGGTACAGCGCGCCTGTGTGATGGTCGGTCTGGTGCTGTTGTGGCGCCTGCGTTTTCGTCATCTTGGTGCATGGTGGCCGTTGTTGCTGGCGTTCAATGCGGTGCTTTTGCTCGATCCCCTGGCCAGTCTGCGCCCCGGTTTCTGGCTGTCCTTTACCGCTGTTGCCGTGTTGATCTTCACCTTTGGCGGTCGGCTGGGCACGTGGCGTTGGTGGCAAACCTGGACGCGGGCGCAGTGGTTGATTGCCATCGGTCTGTGTCCGGTGTTGCTGGCACTGAATCTGCCGATCAGTCTTAGCGGACCACTGGCGAACCTGTTGGCAGTGCCTTGGGTCAGCCTGGTTGTATTGCCGCCAGCACTGCTCGGCACGTTAATGTTGCCGGTGCCGTATGTCGGTGAAGGTCTTTTGTGGCTGGCCGGCGGTTTGATCGATGCGCTGTTTCGTACTTTGGCCGTGATCGCCGGGCAGTGGCCGGCATGGACAGCCGCCGCTGTGCCGGGTTGGGTCTGGTTGCTCGGCAGCCTCGGTGCCGTGTTGTTGCTGTTGCCGCGCGGCGTGCCGATGCGTGCACTGGGCTGGCCATTGCTATTGCTGCTGGTCGTGCCGCCCCGCGAGCGTCTGGATGAAGGGCTGGCCGATGTCTGGCAACTCGATGTCGGCCAAGGCCTGGCCATTCTGATCCGCACCCGTCATCACACGCTGCTGTATGACGCCGGGCCGCGCTTTGGCGATTTCGATCTCGGCGAGCGGGTGGTGGTGCCCGCGTTGCGCAAACTGAGTGTGGAAAAGCTTGATCTGATGTTGCTCAGTCATGCAGATGCCGATCACGCCGGTGGTGCTTTGGCAGTCATGCGCGGTTTGACCGTCGATCGAGTGATCAGCGGCGACCCGGCGGGACTGCCTGAGCAACTGAGCGCCGAAGCCTGCGAACGTGGTCGGCAGTGGCAGTGGGATGGCGTGCGTTTTCAACTCTGGCAATGGGCGGACGCCAACGACAGCAATCAGCGTTCCTTTGTGTTGCAGATCGAGGCCAATGGTGAGCGCTTGCTGCTGACCGGCGACATCGACAGCCATGCCGAGCGCTTGCTGCTCGACAGTCCGCTGGCCGTGCCGACGCAATGGCTGCAATCGCCGCACCATGGTAGCCGCAGTTCATCGTCCATGGCGCTGCTCAAAGTCTTGCAGCCTGAGTCCGTGCTGATCTCGCGAGGCCATGGCAACTCTTTCGGCCATCCGCACCCGACCGTGCTGGTGCGTTATCGCAAATTGAATCTGCACATTTACGACAGCGCCGAGCAGGGCGCCATTCATCTGCAACTGGGTACCTTCAAGGCGCCACGCACAATGCGTCAGCAACGGCGTTTCTGGCGTGATCCGCCCGCACTGGCCCGTTGATCGGGGCGTGGGCGAATGGGGCATCACGGTCGTCGGGGCGGCGGGTCTTAATCGTGAATCGGTATGGTAAAGTGGCGCACTTTTTCGAGGGGACTGTCACTGTGTGGGAATTGGTCAAATCCGGCGGCTGGATGATGTTGCCGATCATTCTGAGCTCCATCGCGGCCATGGCGATCGTCGCCGAACGCCTGTGGACCCTGCGCGCCAGTCGCGTCACCCCCGAGCATCTGCTGGGCCAGGTCTGGGTGTGGATCAAGGACAAGCAGCTCAATAAAGAAAAGCTCAAGGAATTGCGCGCCAATTCGCCGCTGGGAGAAATCCTCGCCGCCGGTCTGGCCAACTCCAAGCATGGTCGCGAGATCATGAAAGAGTGCATTGAAGAAGCCGCCGCCCGCGTTATTCACGAGCTCGAACGCTACGTCAATGCGCTGGGCACGATTGCCGCCATGTCGCCGCTGCTGGGCCTGCTGGGCACGGTGTTGGGCATGATCGACATTTTCAGTGCCTTCACCGGTTCAGGTATGACCACCAATGCCTCGGTATTGGCCGGCGGTATCTCGAAAGCGCTGATCACCACGGCGGCGGGCTTGATGGTCGGTATTCCGGCAGTGTTCTTCCACCGGTTCCTGCAGCGCCGCATCGATGAACTGGTCGTCGGTATGGAGCAGGAAGCGATCAAACTGGTTGAAGTGGTGCAGGGCGACCGTGACGTCGATCTGGCCGAGGGCCGCGCGTGAAATTCCGTCGCAAGCCTCGGGAAACCATCGACATCAACCTCGCATCGCTGATCGATGTGGTGTTTATCCTGCTGCTGTTTTTCGTCGTGACCACCACGTTTACCCGTGAAACCCAGTTGCGCGTCGACCTGCCGGAAGCGGTCAGCGGCTCACCGGCCGAAGACCAGCAGCTCAAGCAGATTGATGTGGCTATCAGCGCTGAGGGCGTGTTTTCGGTGAACAACAAGATTTTGCCGAAAAATGATCTGGCGACCCTGATGGAAGCCATGCAGAAAGAGTCCAACGGCGACACCAACATGCCGTTGTCGATCAGTGCCGATGGCAAGACTCAGCATCAATCAGTGATCACCGCCATGGACGCGGCCGGCAAGCTCGGTTTCAGCCATCTGCGCATGACCACGGTCGAGGCGGCGCCGAAATCCTGATGAGTCTGTCCGATCGTTTGCTAGCCGCGTGGTATCAGGGGCACCCGGCCCTGACGTTGCTGCGGCCGTTGGAGTTGTTGTACCGCCGCGTGGTAGTCAAAAAACGCCAGCGCTTTCTCGACGGTGAGGGCGAGATCTATCAGCCACCGGTGCCGTTAATCGTCGTCGGCAACATCACCGTGGGTGGCACCGGCAAGACACCGATGATTCTCTGGCTGATCGAGCACTGTCGGCGCAGCGGCTTGCGCGTCGGCGTGGTCAGCCGTGGTTACGGTGCCAAACCGCCGCAGCTGCCGTGGCGGGTTGAGGCCGATCAAGCCGCCGACATTGCCGGAGACGAACCGCTGCTGATCGTCCAGCGCACCGGCGTACCGTTGATGATTGACCCCAATCGCAGCGCCGCCGTCAAAGCCTTGCTCGCCAGCGAACCGCTGGATCTGATCCTGTCGGATGACGGCATGCAGCATTACCGTCTGGCGCGAGATCTGGAACTGGTGCTCATCGATGCCGCCCGTGGTCTGGGCAACAAGCGTTGTCTGCCGGCCGGACCGTTGCGGGAGCCGATCGAGCGCCTGCAAAGCGTCGACGGCGTGCTGTTCAATGGTGCCACTGAAGACCGAGATGACGGTTTTGCTTTCCGTCTGCAACCCACCGCGCTGGTCAATCTGCGCAGTGGCGAGCGCAAGTCGCTCGATCATTTCCCGTCCGGCCAGGCCGTGCACGCGGTCGCCGGGATTGGCAATCCGCAACGTTTCTTCAATACCCTCGAAGCGCTAGACTGGCGCGCAGTGCCCCACGCGTTTGCCGATCACGCCGAATACAGCGTGCAGGCCTTGAATTTCACACCGTCATTGCCGTTGGTGATGACCGAAAAGGACGCGGTGAAGTGCCGTGCCTTCGCTACAGCCGACTGGTGGTATCTGGCGGTCGATGCCGTGCCGTCGCCGGCCTTCGTGGCCTGGTTTGACACGCAACTGATGCGCCTGTTGCCCGATCGGCTTTTGCCTTAACTCTTTACTCAGGGAATGTTCATGGACACCAAATTGCTCGATATCCTCGCGTGCCCGATCTGCAAAGGCCCGCTCAAGCTCAGCGCCGACAAGACCGAGTTGATCAGCAAGGGCGCCGGTCTGGCATACCCGATCCGCGACGGCATCCCGGTGATGCTCGAAAGCGAAGCCCGTACCCTGACCACCGACGAGCGTCTGGATAAATGACCACTGCCTTCACCGTTGTCATCCCGTCACGTTTCGCCTCGACCCGTCTGCCGGGCAAACCGCTGCTGGACATCGCCGGCAAGCCGATGATCCAGCACGTCTGGGAACAGGCGAGCAAAAGCAGCGCCAGCCGCGTGGTGGTTGCGACTGACGATGCGCGCATCGTCGAGGCCTGCAAGGCCTTTGGCGCCGAAGTGGTGCTGACCCGTGAAGACCATAATTCCGGCACCGACCGTCTGGCCGAAGTCGCGGCGAAACTGGGCCTCGAGCCTGACGCGATCGTGGTCAACGTGCAGGGTGACGAGCCGCTGATTCCACCGAGCGTGATCGATCAGGTCGCCGCCAACCTCGCCGCCCACACCGAAGCGCGCATGGCCACGTTGGCCGAGCCGATTGAAGACGTGGAAACCCTGTTCAATCCGAACGTGGTCAAGGTCGTCAGTGACATCAACGGTCTGGCGCTGACCTTCAGCCGCGCGACCTTGCCGTGGGCACGCGATGCGTTTGCCAAGAGCCGCGAGCAACTGCCGGAAGGCGTGCCGTATCGTCGCCACATCGGCATTTATGCCTACCGCGCCGGTTTCCTTCAGGATTTCGTCAACTGGGGGCCGTGCTGGCTGGAAAACACTGAATCCCTCGAGCAACTGCGTGCCCTGTGGCACGGCGTGCGCATTCATGTTGCTGACGCGTTGATCGCGCCACCGACCGGAGTCGACACCGTTGAAGACCTTGAGCGCGTTCGTCGCCTGCTGGAGGCCTGATGCGCGTTCTGTTTGTGTGCTTGGGCAATATTTGCCGTTCGCCCACCGCTGAAGGCGTGTTGCGCCACAAACTGCGTGAAGCGGGGCTGGCGGATCAGGTTGAAGTGGCCTCCGCCGGCACCGGTGACTGGCACGTCGGCAACCCGCCGGACAAACGCAGCCAGGCTGCGGCGAAAGTGCGCGGTTATGACTTGTCGGCGCAACGCGCGCAGCAGGTCAGCCGTGCTGACTTCGCCAGTTACGATCTGATTCTGGCCATGGATAACAGCAACCTGCGCAACCTCAAAGCCTTGCAACCATCCACCGGCAAGGCTGAACTGGATTTGTTCCTGCGCCGTTATGCCGGGCTGGTCGATGAAGTGCCGGATCCGTATTACGACGGCGATCAAGGGTTCGAGCAGGTGCTGGATCTGATCGAAGCGGCTTGTGACCAACTGTTGATCGAAGTGAAGGGCCGGTTATGAGTTTGCAGGTGCAACCGCAGGTTTCCCTGAAACCGTTCAACAGTTTTGGCGTGGATGTTCGCGCGCAACTGTTCGCCGAGGCCCACAGCGACGCCGATGTCCGTGAGGCGTTGGCTTATGCGAAAACACATGACGTGCCAATGCTGGTGATCGGCGGTGGCAGCAACTTGCTGCTGACCGCAGATATCCCGGCGCTGGTGCTGCGCATGGCGACGCGGGGGATCCGCGTGGTCAGTGATGACGGCAATCGTGTGGTGATCGAAGCTGAAGCCGGCGAGCCTTGGCATCCCTTTGTGCAATACACGCTGGCGCAGGGTTTTTCCGGACTGGAAAACCTCAGCCTGATTCCCGGCACCGTCGGCGCTGCGCCAATGCAGAACATCGGTGCCTACGGTGTCGAGATCAAGGATGTGTTTGCCGGATTGACCGCGCTGGATCGCCAGACCGGCGAGCTGCGCGACTTCAGCCTCGAAGAGTGCAACTTTGCCTACCGCGACAGCCTGTTCAAGCAGCAGCCTGGGCGTTGGTTGATTCTGCGCGTGCGCTTCAAACTGGATCGCGTCGCGCATCTGCATCTGGAATACGGCCCGGTGCGTCAGCGCCTGACCGAGCAGGGTATCGAGCAGCCGACGCCAAGTGACGTCAGTCGCGCCATCTGCAGCATCCGCAGTGAAAAACTGCCGGACCCGGCGGTGCTTGGCAATGCCGGCAGCTTCTTCAAGAATCCGCTGGTGTCGGCGGCCGTCGTCGCGCAAATCAAAACGCAGCACCCGGACGTGGTGGCTTACGCGCAACCGGACGGGCAGATGAAACTGGCGGCGGGTTGGCTGATCGAGCGTGCCGGCTGGAAAGGTTTCCGTGAGGCCGATGCCGGCGTGCATAAATTGCAGGCGCTGGTGCTGGTCAACTACGGCGCGGCAACCGGTTTGCAACTGCTCGACCTCGCGCAACGCATCCAGAAAGACATTGCCGAACGTTTCGATGTCGAGCTGGAGATGGAGCCTAACCGCTATTGAGGCTACGCTTTCAAAAGCGCCATCCAAAGCCCTGCACTGATAAAAAAGTGCAGGGCTTTTTTGTTAACGCTGGGTTAACTTAGCGAGCTAACGATAACCGTCATTTGCTCCACCAAAGGCCCGGTGCAGACGTTCCCGTCGGCACGAGAGAGCCTGATTAGCCTGAGTCGATCTGCGTGAACCACACCGCTGATTTTCCGGCGGCAGATTGCTCGACCCCATAACCACTAAAAATATGCGGGCGTGCCCATGATTACCCTGAAGCTCAACGGTCAAGACTTTCCCCTCGATGTCACTGAAGACATGCCGCTGTTGTGGGCGATTCGTGATGTCGCCGGTTACAACGGCACCAAATTTGGCTGCGGCATGGGCCTGTGTGGCGCGTGCACCATTCATATCGATGGCTTGCCCGCGCGCAGTTGCATCACGCCGATCGGCTCGGTGGTCGGACAGAACGTCACCACCATCGATAACCTGCACGCCGACCCGGTGGGTCAGGTCGTCCAGCAAGCCTGGCTCGACACCGCTGTAGCCCAATGCGGTTTCTGTCAGGGCGGGCAAATCATGTCGGCCACCGCGTTGCTCAAGACCAACCCGAACCCGAGCGACGAGCAGATCGAAGAAGCCATGGTCGGCAATATTTGTCGCTGCGGCACCTACAACCGAATCAAAACCGCTATTCGTCAGGCCTCCACTCACTTGAAGGAGGCCAAGGCATGAGCCGTCTTCCGAATGATTTCGCCCTGAGCAATCTCAGCCGTCGCGGTTTTCTCAAAAGCGTCGGCGCCACCGGTGCGCTGGTGCTGGCGGCGAGTTGGGGCTGGCAGGATGCGTTGGCCGAGGACAAACCGAAACAGTTCGGCGCCGATGGCATGCCTAATGGCTGGATCGATGATCCGAAGGTCTACGTCAGCATCGCCGCTGACGGCACCGTCACCGTGGTCTGCAACCGTTCGGAAATGGGCCAGGGCGTGCGCACCAGTCTGACCATGGTCGTTGCCGACGAGTTGGAAGCCGACTGGGCGCACGTCAAAGTGCAACAGGCGCCGGGCGATGAAGTGCGTTTCGGTAACCAGGACACTGACGGTTCGCGCAGCATGCGTCATTGGTACGAGCCGATGCGTCGTTGTGGCGCGGCGGCGCGGACCATGCTCGAGCAAGCTGCCGCTGCGCAGTGGAAAGTGCCGGTCGGCGAATGCCACGCGCAGTTGCATAAAGTCATCCATAAACCGTCCGGCCGTGAACTGGGCTATGGCGAACTCGCCGCTGCCGCCAGTGCGTTGCCAGTGCCGGCGCGTGACAGTCTGCGCCTCAAGCAACCGTCGGAATTTCGCTACATCGGCAAGGAAGGCAGCAAAGCCATCGACGGTGACGACATCGTCAACGGTCGTGCCGTGTACGGCGCCGATGTGCATTTCGATGGCATGTTGTACGCGACCATCGCCCGTCCGGCGGTGTACGGCGGCAAGGTCAAATCGCTGGATGACAGCGCCGCGCTGAAAGTCCCTGGCGTACTCAAAGTGCTGCAGATCGAAAGTCGCCCGTTGCCTTCGGAATTCCAACCGTTGGGCGGTGTGGCCGTGGTGGCCAGCAATACCTGGGCAGCGATCAAGGGCCGCGAGGCGCTGAAAATCGAATGGGACGATGGGCCGAACGCCAGTTATGACTCGATCGCCTATCGCAAGGAACTGGAAGCTGCGTCGCTGAAGCCTGGCAAAGTGGTGCGCAACACCGGCGATATCGACAAGGCCCTGAGCGGCGCCGCGAGTACGCTCGAAGCTTCGTATTACCTGCCGCACTTGGCGCAGGCACCGATGGAGCCCATGGTCGCCATCGCCCGTTACAAGGATGGCGTTTGCGAAGCGTGGGCGCCGAGTCAGGCGCCACAAGTCACCCGCGAACGCATCGCCGAGCGTCTTGGGCTGCCGTTCGACAATGTCACGTTCAATGTCACGCTGCTTGGCGGCGGTTTCGGCCGCAAGTCGAAACCGGACTTCGTCGTTGAAGCAGCGATTCTCGCCAAAGAGTTTCCCGGTAAAGCCGTGCGGGTGCAGTGGACGCGTGAAGATGACATCCACAACTCGTATTTCCACACTGTGTCTGCTGAGTACCTCAAGGCGGGCGTGGCCAAGGACGGTATGCCGTCCGGTTGGCTGCATCGCACCGTGGCACCGAGCATCACTGCGTTGTTCGCGCCGGGCATGAACCATGAAGCGGCATTCGAACTGGGTATGGGCTTCACCAATATGGCCTACGCGATTCCCAATGTGCGTCTGGAAAACCCCGAAGCCACCGTGCACACGCGAGTCGGCTGGTATCGCTCGGTGTCGAACATTCCCCATGGTTTCGCGATCCAGAGTTTCGTCGATGAGCTGGCGCACAAGGCCGGCGAAGATCCGCTCAAATACCAGATCAAACTGCTCGGCCCGGATCGCCAGATCGACCCGCGCACCTTGAGCGAAGAGTGGAACTACGGCGAATCGCCCGAGCGTTATCCAATCGATACCGGGCGCATGCGCACCGTGCTGGAAACCGCCGCGAAAGCAGCCGGTTGGGGACGCAAACTGCCGAAGGGCCGTGGTCTGGGTCTGGCGGTGCATTACAGCTTCGTCACCTATGTGGCGGCGGTGATTGAGGTTGAAGTAAAAGACGACGGTACGCTGATCGTGCACAAGGCTGACATTGCCGTGGACTGCGGGCCGCAGATCAACCCCGAGCGCATTCGTTCGCAGTTCGAAGGCGCTTGCGTGATGGGCTTGGGCAACGCGGTGCTGGGCGAAATCAGCTTCAAGGACGGCAAGGTGCAGCAGGACAACTTCCACATGTACGAAGTGGCGCGCATGTCGCTGGCGCCGAAGGAAGTCGCCGTGCATCTGGTGACACCGCCGGGCGACGTGCCGTTGGGCGGCGTCGGCGAACCGGGCGTACCACCGATTGCGCCGGCACTGTGCAATGCGATCTTCGCCGCCACCGGCAAGCGTATTCGCAATCTGCCGGTGCGTTATCAGTTGCAGGGCTGGCAGAAGGCAGAGGCGTAATGGACAGCGTCGACCTCAATGTCCTGCGCAGCGTCCTCGAATGGCGCCGCGCCGGGCAGCGGGTGGTGCTGTTCAGCGTGGTGCAGACCTGGGGCACTGCGCCCCGGGCGCCCGGCGCCATGCTCGCCTTGCGCGAGGATGGCGTGGTGATTGGTTCGGTGTCGGGCGGCTGCGTCGAGGATGACTTGATCGCCCGCCTGCACGATGGACGGATCGCCACCGATGGGCCGCCGGTGCAGTTGATTACTTATGGCGTCACGCGTGAAGAGGCGGCGCGCTTTGGCTTGCCTTGCGGCGGCACGTTGCGCCTGACCGAAGAGCGCGTCGGCGACCCTGCCTGGGTTGCCGAATTGCTGGCCCGTTGTGAGGCTCACGAGATCGTTGCTCGCGAACTGAACATCGAAACCGGCGAAGTGCTTCTGTCACCGGCGAGCAAAAGCGATGCGCTGGAATTCGATGGCAAAACCCTGCGCGCCATTTACGGTCCGCGCTGGCGTCTGCTGTTGATCGGCGCCGGCCAGTTGTCCCGCTACGTCGCGGACATGGCTCGACTGCTGGATTTCGAGGTATTGATCTGCGATCCGCGCACCGAGTTTGTCTACGGTTGGGAGGAGCATCACGGGCGTTTCGTCCCGGGCATGCCAGATGACGCGGTGCTGAGCATCCAGACCGATGAGCGCACGGCGATTGTCGCGCTGACTCACGATCCGCGTCTGGATGACATGGCATTGCTGACGGCGCTGGATTCGCCAGCCTTCTATGTTGGCGCGCTCGGCTCGCGGGTCAACAGTCAGAAACGTCGGGAGAATCTCGCTCAGCTAGGCTTGTCGGTAAAGGCGATCAATCGACTGCACGGGCCGATCGGCTTGCACATCGGCAGTCATTCGCCGGCGGAAATTGCCTTGTCGTTGTTGGCGGAAATCGTTGCAATCAAGAACGGCGTTGCGTTGAAGCAGAAGAAAACCCTGGAGGGCACATGAGTCGATCCATTGCAGTGATTGTGCTGGCGGCGGGCGAGGGCAGTCGCTTTCGCCAGGTGGCGGGTGCCGACAAGGACAAGTTGCTGGCGGACTGCTCCGGGCGGGATGGTGCGGTGCGTTCGGTGATCGAGCAGGTGCTGGTGAATCTGCCGGCCAGTCTGGACAAGCGCGTGCTGGTGACGACCGAGGCACGGCCGCAGGTGATGCGCATGGCGCAGGCTTATGGTTGTGACGTGGTCTCGATCGAATCGACCGGGATGGGTGACAGTATTGCCGCTGGCGTTGCCGCGTGCCCGGATGCTGATGGCTGGTTGATTGTGCTGGGGGATATGCCGTTTATCTTGCCGTCGAGTATTGAGCGTGTGGTCGCGGCGATTGCTGACGATGCGGTGAGTGTACCGGTGCAGGATGGCGAGTTTGGTCACCCTGTGGGGTTTGGTCGATCGTTTGGTCCGGGGTTGCAGGGGTTGAGCGGTGATCGTGGGGCCAGGCCGTTGTTCACGCAGGGCAGGGTGGTGGAGATTGCTGTCGATGATCCAGGCGTTCTGTGGGATATCGATGTGCCTGAGGCTTTGGTTTTTGCCTCGTCTTGAGATCTGTGTGAATTCCTTAGAGGCCCTCACCCTAACCCTCCCGAAACGTCGGACCGCCCAGAGGGAGAGGGGACTGACCGACGTGTTCTTTCGAGGTGCACCGACCCAGACTTCGAGTCGAGCACCGGCCTTGAAGTACACGGAGATCGGCTCCCTTTTCCCCTCGCCCCCTGGGGGTGGTCCGACGTTTCGGGAGGGCTGGGGTGAGGTGGGAATCTAGAATCCACCACAAAAAATCGATGCATAAAAAAGCCCCGCCTGAATAATCAGGCGGGGCTTTTTAACGGCTTTGGGAATTACACGAGAGGTTTAGGCTCGTGCTCTTTTTCCTCGGCCTCTTGGTGTTGCTCGACCGCGTCCTGAACGGAGCGTGGTGCTTCAGCGATCACCGCTTCAACTACCGCTTCTTCAGCGACCGGGGCAGGAACTGCCTCGACCACGGCAGCGACTGGAGCAGCTGCGGCAGCCAGTTCGGCTTCCTTCTGCAGACGCTCTTCTTCACGCTTGCGACGACGCACTTCACGTGGATCGTTCGGCGCGCGGCCGCTTGGCGTCAGAGCGCTGACCGGAGCCGGTGCTTCAACCACCGGGGCTGGCGCTTCGGCAACCACTGGCGCTTCGACAACGGGCGCTGGTTCAGCAACGACCACTGGCTCGGCAACCTTGGTTTCTTCAACTACTGGCGCTTCGAACACTGGCGCTTCAACAACCGGTGCTTCAACCACAGGCGCAGGCTTTTCAGCGGTTGCTGGTTCGGCAACCCAGTTGAAAGCGGTCTGCTCTTCGCGAACTTCACGCACGGTTTCAGTCACGGTTTCAGCGACGGTTTCAACCACCGGCTCGGCAACCACGGCTGGAGCTGGCTCTACCTGAGGCAAGGTTTCCTGAACCGGTGCCACTTCGACTTCCGGAGCAGCAACCACTTCTACCGGAGTGGTCGCTTCAACTACCGGCGCTTCCACTGGAGCGGTTTCCTGAACAGCAGCGGTGGCGCGTTCGGCTTGCTCGTGAGCTTGTGCTTCAGCCGGGGCGCTGATCACGGTGCTGGCAACAGCGGCGGTCACCGCCAGGCCAGCAGCCAGATCGGCAGTGCCTGGGCCTTCGCCGTTTTCGCCGGCTTCGGATTCTTCCGAACCTTCGATCACGTTGCCGTTGGCATCACGCTGACGCTCACGACGGTTGCTGCGACGACGCTGACCGCGCGAACGACGACGTGGACGATCGCCTTCGGCGTTCTCCGAACCGTCTTCCGGCAGTTGCTCTTCGTTGCTGTTCACTTCTTCTTCAGCGACGGCAGCAGCGGCCTGTTCGGCGCGTGGCTGACGCTCTTCACGCGGCGGACGCGGTGCGCGCTCTTCACGTGGCTGACGGGCCGGGCGCTCTTCAGCGGTAACAACTGCGGTGTCTGCAGTCACTGGAGCGGCGTCCAGTGGCTCGCGCAGTTCACGTACACGCTCTTCGCGCTCGCCACGTGGCTTGCGGTCTTCGCGCGGTGCACGTGGCGCACGTTCTTCACGCGGAGCACGTGGTGCGCGCTCTTCGCGGGCAACTGGTGCTTCGGTGCGGGCTTCACGAGGCTCGCGGACTTCACGGGCTTCGCGTGGCGCACGCTCTTCGCGCGGTTCACGTGGGGCGCGTTCTTCACGCGGTGCACGTTCTTCACGCGGTTTGCGCTCTTCATCGCGGCGACCATTACGGTTGCGGCTCTGCTGACGACCGTTGCGACGTTCTTCGTTACGGGCCGGGCGCTCGGTGGCTGGTTTTTCAACCACAACCGGAGCGGCTGGCTCTTCTTTGGTGGCGAACAGGCTGACCAGCGATTTCACCAGGCCTTTGAACAGGCTTGGCTCTGGCGCGGCAACTGGCGCCGGTGCCGGAGCAACAGGCGCGGCGGCTTCGGTCGGAACCGGAGCGTTGGCGCGGGCCGGAGCAGTCTTGACCGCAGCTTCCTGGCGAACCAGGGTGCGGGTCGCAGCGGCTGGCTGAACTTCTTCGACTTCAGCAGCGGCAGCAGCGATTTCGTAGCTGGACTGGTTGGTCGCGGCTTCCGGGCTGTCGTCACGCAGACGCTGAACTTCGAAGTGCGGCGTTTCGAGGTGATCGTTCGGCAGGATGACGATACGAGCGCGGGTGCGCAGTTCGATCTTGGTGATCGAGTTGCGTTTTTCGTTGAGCAGGAACGCGGCGACCGGGATCGGCACCTGAGCGCGCACTTCGGCAGTGCGGTCTTTCAGGGCTTCTTCTTCGATCAGGCGCAGGATCGCCAGCGACAGCGATTCAACGTCACGGATGATGCCGGTGCCGTTGCAACGCGGGCAGACGATGCCGCTGCTTTCGCCCAGGGATGGACGCAGGCGCTGACGGGACATTTCCAGCAGGCCGAAGCGCGAGATGCGGCCGATCTGCACGCGAGCGCGGTCGGCTTCCAGGCATTCGCGGACTTTCTCTTCCACGGCGCGCTGGTTCTTGGCAGGGGTCATGTCGATGAAGTCGATGACGATCAGGCCGCCGATGTCACGCAGGCGCAACTGACGGGCGATTTCTTCGGCGGCTTCAAGGTTGGTCTGCAGAGCGGTTTCTTCGATGTCGCTGCCTTTGGTGGCGCGCGCCGAGTTGATGTCGATGGACACCAGAGCTTCGGTCGGATCGATAACGATGGAGCCGCCGGAAGGCAGTTCAACGACGCGCTGGAAAGCGGTCTCGATCTGGCTTTCGATCTGGAAACGGTTGAACAGCGGCACGCTGTCTTCGTACAGCTTGATCTTGCTGGCGTACTGCGGCATCACCTGGCGGATGAAGGTCAGGGCTTCGTCCTGGGCTTCAACGCTGTCGATCAGCACTTCGCCGATGTCCTGGCGCAGGTAATCGCGGATGGCTCGGATGATCACGTTGCTTTCCTGGTAGATCAGGAAGGGCGCGGAGCGATCCAGCGAGGCTTCTTTGATGGCGGTCCACAGTTGCAGCAGGTAATCGAGGTCCCACTGCATTTCTTCGCTGCTGCGGCCCAGGCCGGCAGTGCGCACGATCAGACCCATGTCGGCTGGCGCAACCAGACCGTTCAGCGCTTCACGCAGTTCGTTGCGCTCTTCGCCTTCGATGCGACGGGAGATGCCGCCGGCACGCGGGTTGTTCGGCATCAGCACGAGGTAACGACCGGCCAGGCTGATGAAGGTGGTCAGGGCTGCGCCCTTGTTGCCACGTTCTTCTTTTTCGACCTGAACGATGACTTCCTGGCCTTCGCTCAGGACGTCCTTGATGTTGACGCGGCCTTCAGGGGCTTTCTTGAAGTATTCGCGGGAGATTTCTTTGAGGGGCAGGAAGCCGTGGCGCTCGGAGCCGAAATCGACAAAGGCAGCCTCAAGGCTTGGTTCGATGCGAGTGATGCGGCCTTTATAGATGTTGGCCTTCTTCTGCTCGCGTGCACCGGATTCGATGTCCAGGTCGTAGAGGCGTTGGCCATCTACCAGTGCAACACGCAACTCTTCGGGTTGAGTTGCGTTAATCAGCATTCTTTTCATGTAGTACCGTCGGTTTCCGGGCTGCCGGAAACGGCGTTCGGCACACACGACTTCTCACGGTCGGTGTCAGGTGCGTCGGGAGTGGTTGGCCATTCCCGTGTCCAGCGATATGCGGCCAATTGGGCCGATATAGCGACGTACGCGTCCTGCTTGCTGTGGCTACTTAAGCACTCAGTCAGGAGGAGGAATCAACCAGCGGCTGTGGACGAGATGAAGCGTCTTGATAAAGCCTATTGCTACACAGTCCAGCGGTTGTGCATCTCCACCCTACACGTATCCCTGATAATTCGGGTGCTGCCGCGCGCAGAATCCGCAGCGGGTTGGCATTTACCGTGAGCTCCGAAAGGGGAGGTCACGCATCATGGCTAATTCAGGCGTTGTTTCCGAAGCATTCGCTCGGGGTCATCTGCAGCTGACTGCACTTTGTGAACTGGCCTTGAATGTGTGCCTGCCAGGCGAGTAAAAACTCTGCTCGGCGGTGTAATTCAGGCCTCATGTCACCTGCGCTTGTTACAACTGCAAACTCCACCGTTACGTAGCGAAAGCCCCGTAGGACGGCCTCGCGTCCTGGTGAATTGCGTTGGTCAGGGCCGGTTTTTGACCGTGGTTCCGCTGTCCAGGCCGCTTTTGGCGGCGTTCGCGACTATAGCAGCAATGATTAAGTGCTTCAATTCCATAAAAATTGTTATCATCCGCGGCATGACAACTACTGCCCCTTCGACTCCAGGCGTTCAATTGCTTGAAGTCTCGCCGGAGTATGCCGGCCAACGAATCGACAACTTTCTCCTCGCCCGGCTCAAAGGCGTGCCCAAGACCTTGATTTACCGCATTTTGCGTAAAGGCGAAGTGCGCGTGAACAAGGGTAGGATCAAGCCCGAATACAAGCTGCAGGCCGGTGATATCGTGCGCGTGCCGCCCGTTCGCGTGCCTGAGCGTGACGAACCGGTGCCACTTGCACAGGGTTTGCTGCAGCGCCTGGAAGCCTCGATTGTCTTCGAAGACAAAGCCCTGATCGTGATCAACAAGCCCGCCGGCATTGCGGTTCACGGTGGCAGCGGCCTGAACTTCGGCGTGATCGAAGCCTTTCGTCAGTTGCGCCCCGATGCCAAGGAATTGGAACTGGTTCACCGTCTCGACCGTGACACCTCCGGCCTACTGATGATCGCGAAAAAGCGCAGCATGTTGCGTCACTTGCATGAGCAGTTGCGCGGCGATGGCGTCGACAAGCGGTACATGGCGCTGGTACGCGGCAACTGGGCGACTTCGATCAAGAAAGTCAGTGCGCCATTGCTCAAGAGTAATCTGCGTTCCGGCGAGCGCATGGTCGAAGTCAATGACGAGGGCAAAGAAGCCCTGACCATGTTCAAGGTGCTGCGCCGTTTCGGTGATTTCGCCACCATGGTCGAGGCTAAACCGGTTACCGGTCGTACTCACCAGATTCGCGTGCACACCTTGCATGCCGGCCATTGCATTGCTGGCGACAGCAAGTACGGCGATGAGGATTTCACCAAGGAAATCCGCGATCTGGGCGGCAAGCGCCTGTTCCTGCACGCCTACATGCTGACCGTGCCGCTGCCCGATGGCGGCAAGCTGACCTTGCAGGCGCCGGTCGATGAAATGTGGGCCAAGACCGTGGAGCGATTGAGTGCGCCCATCTGATTACAAACTGCTGATTTTCGATTGGGACGGCACGCTGGCCGACTCCATTCACCGGATTGTCGAGGCGATGCACTCGGCGTCCGGGCGCTCCGGTTTCGAGTTGCGCGATGACTTTGCCGTCAAAGGCATCATCGGTCTGGGTTTGCCCGAGGCGATTCGCACGCTGTATCCCGAGATCAGCGATGCCGAAATGACCCTGTTTCGCGAGTATTACGCCGATCACTACATCGCCGCGGAAGCCGTGCCTTCGCCGTTGTTCGAAGGCGTTGTCGAGTCGATGGCGTCCTTTCGCGAGCAGGGTTATCACCTGGCCGTCGCCACCGGCAAGAATCGTCGCGGGCTGGATCGGGTGCTCAAGGCCAATGGCTGGGAAGATTATTTCGATATCACCCGTGCTGCCGATGAAACTGCGAGCAAGCCGCATCCTCTGATGCTGGAGCAGATCCTTGCTCACTGCGGTGTGCGTGCGGAGCAGGCGCTGATGGTCGGCGATTCGTCCTTCGATCTGCTGATGGCGCGTAACGCAGGGATGGACTCGGTGGCGGTCAGTTATGGCGCGCAATCGATCGAATCGCTGCAGCAGTTCGAGCCGCGTCTGTCGATCGACCGTTTTTGTGAATTGCATGCCTGGCTGGAACAGCAGGCTTAATACGTTTTTGCTGGGGTGGATGGCATGACCGACGAATGGAAAGCACCGGCCAAGGCAAGTGCCGACGGCGGTGACGAGAAAAGCTGGAAGCTGTTGGAGAAGACCCTGCTGGCGGGTGTGCAGGAACAGCGTCGTTCGCGGCGTTGGGGGATTTTCTTCAAGCTGCTGACGTTTGTTTATCTGTTTGTGGCGCTGATTCTGTTCACGCCACTGATGGACATGGAAAAAAGCGCCACGCGCGGGTCGAACTACACCGCGCTGATCGACGTCACTGGCATGATTGCCGATAAAGAGCCGGCCAGCGCCGACAACATCGTCGGCAGTCTGCGGGCGGCGTTCGAGGACAAGAAGGTCAAGGGCGTGATCCTGCGGATCAACAGTCCTGGCGGCAGTCCGGTGCAGTCGGGTTATGTATATGACGAGATCAAACGTCTGCGCGGTCTGCACCCGGAGATCAAGGTGTATGCGGTGATTTCCGATCTGGGTGCGTCCGGTGCTTATTACATCGCCAGTGCGGCGGACCAGATCTACGCCGACAAGGCGAGTCTGGTTGGCTCCATTGGTGTGACGGCGGCGGGTTACGGCTTTGTCGGCACCATGGAGAAACTTGGCGTTGAGCGTCGCACGTACACCTCGGGCGAGCACAAGTCGTTCCTTGACCCGTTCCAGCCGCAGAAGCCTGAAGAAACGGCGTTCTGGCAAGGCGTGTTGGATACCACGCACAAGCAGTTCATCAACAGCGTCAAGCAGGGTCGTGGCGATCGTCTGAAAGACAAAGAGCATCCGGAGCTGTTTTCCGGGTTGGTCTGGTCGGGCGAGCAGGCGCTGCCACTGGGTTTGATTGACGGTCTGGGCAATGCCAGCTCGGTGGCGCGGGATGTGATTGGTGAGAAGGAGTTGGTGGACTTCACTGTTCAGGAGTCGCCGTTCGATCGCTTCTCGAAGAAGCTCGGTGCCAGTGTGGCTGAGCAGTTGGCGATGTGGATGGGTTTCCACGGGCCTTCGTTGCGTTAACAAATCACTGCATGAAAAAACCGGCCTTGATGGCCGGTTTTTTGTGGGTCAGGGAATCTGCACGCCTTCATCCAAAAGCATGTCGATCAGGCGAATCAGCGGCAAGCCGATCAGGCTGGTGGCATCCGGGCCTTCTGTGGACTGGAACAGGCTCACGCCGAGGCCTTCAGCCTTGAAACTGCCCGCGCAGTCGTAGGGCTGCTCGATGCGCAGATAGCGCTCAACGCGCGCCTGATCGAGTTGGCGCATATGGACAGTGAATGGCACACAATCGACCTGGCACTCGCCCGTCTGGCTATTGAGCAAGGCCAGGCCGGTCATAAATGTCACGCTGGCGCCGCTGGCGGCCATTAGTTGTTCGCGGGCTTTCTCGAACGTGTGCGGCTTGCCGATAATCTGCTCGCCAAGCACGGCAACCTGGTCTGAGCCAATGATCAGGTGAGCGGGGTGGCTGTCGGCCAGTGCCCGGGCTTTTTGTTCGGCGAGGCGCTTGACCAGTT
Source organism: Pseudomonas sp. IT-P395 (assembly GCF_949767675.1). Classification (NCBI taxonomy): domain Bacteria; kingdom Pseudomonadati; phylum Pseudomonadota; class Gammaproteobacteria; order Pseudomonadales; family Pseudomonadaceae; genus Pseudomonas; species Pseudomonas sp. IT-P395. Next base: position 272,499 of record NZ_CATKPW010000058.1, on the reverse strand, counting down.
CGATGGCTGACTCGCCCGGGCGATGGCTTTCATCGATATCCGGCGAGCTGCAGACGAACGGCAGGTGCAGGCGGGCGAGCAATTCACGACGATAAGTCGAGCTTGAAGCGAGTAATAAAGGCAGCATTCGCGTCTCCTGAGGCAGGTGCGAATTCTAGCGGAGGCACGCAAGTGACGGACAGGGCACAATTTCCTTTGACATGGGTGGGTGCATCCCTATAATGCTGCGCCTATGTTGAATGACCCGATTCCACCTCACGTTGACCCGCGCAAATTGGCTGATCGTGGCACCACCCTTCAAGGTGAAATGCTGCTGGCCGATTTGGAGAGACTCTGCGACCCGCTTTCCGACAATGTCGGTACGGTGCAGGCGAAATTCGTTTTTGAACGAGATGAACGTAAATCTGTGGTAATCCACAGCTTTATCGACACCGAGGTCAAAATGGTTTGCCAGCGTTGTCTTGAGCTGGTCACCCTGCCGATCCACAGCGAATGCAGTTATGCTGTGGTGAAAGAGGGTGCGAATACCCAGTCGTTGCCGAAAGGTTATGACGTGCTGGAACTGGGCGAAGATCCATTGGATCTGCAGTCACTGATCGAGGAGGAGCTTCTGCTCGCCTTGCCCATTGTGCCTGCTCATCATCCGGAAGAATGCCAGCAGCCGGCGGGTCTCGATGAGCCCGAACCGAGCGAGGACGAGTCAACGCGGTCCAACCCGTTCAGTGTATTGGCGCAGTTAAAGCGTGACCCAAACGTTTAGGAGTTAATCAATTATGGCTGTTCAGCAGAACAAAAAATCCCGCTCTGCCCGTGACATGCGCCGTTCGCACGACGCTCTCGAGGCTAGCACTCTGTCTGTAGAAAAAACCACTGGTGAAGTTCACCTGCGTCACCACGTATCGCCAGAAGGCGTATACCGTGGCCGTAAAGTGATCGACAAGGGCGCTGACGAGTAATCACTTGTCCGCTCAAGTCATCGCGATTGACGCAATGGGCGGGGACTTCGGTCCCCGCAGCATTGTTCAGGCCAGCCTTGCTTGCCTGTCTACTACGCCCTCGCTGCACCTGACCCTCGTCGGTCAACCCTCCCTTCTTGAAGAATTGATCAACGGCCAATCGGCTGCCGATCGCGCGCGCCTGACGATTGTTGCGGCCAGCGAAGTCATCACCATGGACGAAAAACCGACCCAGGCCTTGCGCGGCAAGCCGGATTCGTCGATGCGTGTTGCTCTCGAACTGGTGCGTGACGGCAAGGCTCAAGCGTGTGTCAGCGCCGGTAATACCGGTGCGTTGATGGCGCTGTCGCGGTTCGTTCTGAAAACGTTACCGGGTATTGACCGTCCGGCCATGGTTGCCGCGATTCCGACGCAGAAGGGTTTTTGCCAGTTGCTCGATCTGGGCGCCAATGTCGATTGCAGTGCCGAGCATTTGCTGCAGTTTGCGGTGATGGGCTCGGTGGCGGCGCAGACGCTGGGCATCCATCGCCCGCGTGTCGCGCTGCTGAACATCGGCACCGAAGACATCAAGGGCAATCAGCAGGTCAAACTGGCTGCGACACTGCTGCAAGCTGCTCGCGGTATCAACTACATCGGTTTTATCGAAGGCGACGGGTTGTATCGCGGAGAGGCTGACGTGGTGGTTTGCGATGGTTTTGTCGGCAATATCCTGCTGAAGTCCAGCGAAGGCCTGGCGACGATGATTGCTGCACGTATTGAAGCGTTGTTCAAAAAGAATCTGGCTTCCCGTGCGGTAGGGGCTTTGGCGTTGCCACTGATGAAGCGCTTGCAGGCGGATCTGGCGCCGGCGCGACATAACGGCGCAAGCTTTCTCGGTTTGCAGGGTATCGTCGTGAAAAGTCACGGTTCGGCCGGGGTCCAGGGCTTTCAGAGCGCGATTCAGCGTGCGCTGATCGAGATTCAGGAGAATCTTCCCGAACGCCTCCACGGTCGTCTGGAGGATTTGTTGTCTTAGGCGTTTTCGTCGGACAATGCTTAAATGTGACCGCCCGGTTCAAAGGGCCATCCAACTGTCAGTTTCTTGCGTCCCCCAGGGGGCGTCATTTTCCGACGACAAGATCATTAGGGGCTTGTTACATGTCTGCTTCCCTCGCATTCGTCTTTCCAGGACAGGGTTCGCAGTCCCTCGGCATGTTGGCCGAGCTGGGCGCGGAATATCCGTTGATCCTCGAAACGTTCAAAGAAGCTTCTGAGGCTCTGGGCTATGACCTGTGGGCACTGACCCAGCAGGGTCCGGAGGAGCTGCTCAATCAAACCGATAAAACCCAACCGGCCATTCTGACCGCTTCTATCGCCCTGTGGCGTCTGTGGCTGGCTGAAGGCGGAGCGCGTCCGGCATTCGTTGCCGGACACAGCCTGGGCGAATACAGCGCGCTGGTCGCTGCCGGCAGCCTGACACTGGCTGACGCGGTCAAGCTCGTTGAGCGTCGCGGTCAGTTGATGCAGGAAGCTGTTCCGGCCGGGCAGGGCGGCATGGCTGCCATTCTTGGTCTGGAAGATGCCGACGTGCTGGCAGCCTGCGCAGAAGCTGCGCAAGGCGAAGTCGTCAGCGCCGTCAACTTCAATTCGCCAGGCCAGGTGGTAATCGCCGGGGCCAAGGCTGCTGTCGAGCGCGCCATCGAAGGCTGCAAGGCGCGTGGTGCCAAGCGCGCCATGCCGTTGCCAGTGAGCGTGCCTTCGCACTGTGAACTGATGCGTCCGGCTGCCGAGCGCTTTGCTGAATCCATCGCCGCCATCGACTGGCAGGCGCCGCAGATCCCGGTCGTACAGAACGTCAGCGCGCAAGTGCCGGCCGATCTGGAAACCCTCAAGCGCGATCTGCTCGAACAACTCTATAAGCCAGTACGCTGGGTCGAGTCGGTACAGACTCTGGCCGCCAAGGGCGCGACCAATCTGGTCGAATGCGGCCCGGGCAAAGTGCTGGCCGGTCTGAACAAACGTTGCGCCGAAGGCGTCGCGACTTCCAACCTCAATACCCCAGACGCTTTCGCTGCCGCCCGTGCAGCGCAAGCCTGAATCAGGAGAAACTTGCATGAGTCTGCAAGGTAAAGTTGCGCTGGTCACCGGTGCAAGCCGTGGCATTGGCCAGGCCATCGCACTGGAACTGGGTCGTCAGGGCGCCATTGTCATTGGCACCGCGACCTCCGCTTCGGGCGCTGAGCGTATTGCTGCCACCCTGAAGGAAAACGGTATCCAGGGCACGGGCCTTGAGCTGAACGTCACCAGCGATGAATCGGTCAGCGCGGTGCTGGCAAGCATTCAGGAGCAGTTTGGTGCGCCAGTGGCGATCCTGGTCAATAATGCTGGCATCACCCGCGATAACCTGATGATGCGCATGAAAGACGATGAGTGGTACGACGTGATCGATACCAACCTGAACAGTCTATTCCGCCTGTCCAAGGGCGTTCTGCGCGGCATGACCAAAGCGCGTTGGGGCCGAATTATCAGTATTGGCTCGGTGGTGGGTGCCATGGGCAACGCAGGCCAAGTAAACTATGCAGCCGCCAAGGCCGGTCTGGAAGGTTTCAGCCGTGCATTGGCGCGTGAAGTCGGTTCGCGTTCGATTACGGTCAACTCGGTAACCCCAGGGTTTATCGACACCGATATGACGCGCGAGCTGCCCGAAGCACAGCGTGAAACCTTGCAGACGCAGATTCCGCTGGGTCGTCTGGGGCAAGCTCAAGAGATCGCGTCTGTGGTCGCATTTCTTGCATCCGACGGTGCGGCATACGTCACTGGGGCTACAATCCCGGTGAACGGTGGGATGTACATGTAAGTAAAATGTGACGGATTGCTTCAAAAAAATGTCATACGAGCTGTCTAAAATCCGTTATAAAGCTGCAATCTATTTATAGGCAGAGGGCCGCAGGGTTTGAGGAGTGAAGCTTTCAGTTGAAAAGCTGAAAAGTCTTTCTATACACTTACCCACTGGCCAGCTGCCTGAATTTGTCCATTAGGAGTGAAAACAAGGTATGAGCACCATCGAAGAGCGCGTCAAGAAAATCGTTGCCGAGCAACTGGGTGTTAAAGAAGAAGAAGTGGTCAACACTGCTTCCTTCGTTGAAGACCTGGGTGCCGACTCCCTTGACACCGTTGAGCTGGTGATGGCTCTGGAAGAGGAATTCGAGACCGAAATCCCTGACGAAGAAGCTGAAAAGATCACTACTGTACAAGCTGCAATCGACTACGTTACTAGCCACCAGGCGTAATAGTTTGTAATCGTTGTTTGCTGTCATGGAAAAACCGCACTGCCATCATGGCGTGCGGTTTTTTCTTTAGGCCTGATGCAAAATCGTCATTTGAAAAAGGAGAGTGCTGTGTCGCGTAGACGCGTCGTAGTCACCGGTATGGGTATGTTGTCGCCACTGGGCACGGATGTGCCGAGCAGTTGGCAGGGCATTCTGGCTGGCCGCAGTGGCATTGGTCTGATCGAACACACCGACCTTTCTGCCTATTCCACCCGCTTTGGCGGCTCGGTAAAGGGCTTCAATGTCGAGGAATACCTGTCGGTCAAGGAAGCGCGCAAGCTCGACCTGTTCATTCAGTACGGCCTCGCCGCAGGCTTTCAAGCCGTGCGCAACGCCGGTCTGGAAGTCACCGACGCCAACCGTGAACGCATTGGCGTGGCCATGGGTTCGGGTATCGGCGGTCTGACCAACATCGAAGAAACCAGCCGTACTCTGCATGAGACGGGTCCGCGTCGAATCTCGCCATTCTTCGTGCCAGGCTCGATCATCAATATGATTTCCGGTTTCCTGTCCATCCACCTGGGCGCACAGGGACCTAACTACGCCATCGCCACGGCGTGTACCACCGGTACGCACTGCATCGGCATGGCGGCGCGCAACATCATGTACGACGAAGCCGACGTGATGATCGCCGGCGGTGCCGAAATGGCTGCATGCGGTCTGGGCATGGGCGGCTTCGGCGCGTCCCGTGCACTGTCGACCCGCAACGACGAGCCAACCCGTGCCAGCCGTCCATGGGACAAGGGCCGTGATGGCTTCGTCCTTTCCGACGGTGCCGGTGCACTGGTTCTCGAAGAACTGGAGCACGCCAAGGCGCGTGGCGCGACCATCTACGCCGAGCTGATCGGCTTTGGCACCAGTGGCGATGCGTTCCACATGACTTCGCCACCCGCCGACGGTGCCGGTGCGGCACGCTGCATCACCAATGCGTTGCGCGATGCGAAGATCAACGTCGATCAAGTGCAGTACATCAACGCCCACGGCACTTCGACCCCGGCCGGCGACCTCGCCGAAGCCAACGCGATCAAGTCGGTGTTCGGTGACCACGCCTATAAGCTGGCAGTCAGCTCGACCAAATCGATGACCGGTCACCTGTTGGGTGCGGCGGGCGCAGTCGAGGCGATCTTCAGCGTGCTGGCGATCAACAGCCAGGTCGCACCGCCGACCATCAACCTCGATGAGCCGGACGAAGGCTGCGATCTCGATTTTGTGCCGCACACCGCGCGCAACATGGACATCGATGTCGTGCTGTCCAACTCCTTCGGTTTTGGCGGCACCAATGGCACCTTGGCATTCCGCCGGTTCGCAGGCTGATGGACAGTTGGGTCGACGGTCAACCGGCTGACGCTCTGTCGCTGAAAGATCGCGGCCTGGCTTACGGTGATGGTCTGTTCGAGACTATCGCTGTGCGTAGCGGCCAGCCGATCCTGCTGGATCGGCACCTGACGCGTCTGGCCGATGGCTGTTCGCGTCTGGCCATTGCGGCCGATATCGAGCTGATTCGCCATGAGCTGCTGAGTTATGCAGCAGCGATGGGCGAGGGTGTGCTCAAGCTCATCCTCAGCCGTGGCGACGGTTTGCGCGGTTATGCGCCCGACCCGGCGGCGCCGGGCCGACGCATTCTGCAAGGCAATCCTGCGGCGACTTATCCGGCTGTGCATGCTGAACAAGGCGTTCGCCTGTTTCCCTGCAACACGCGACTGTCCAAACAGCCGCTTCTCGCCGGACTCAAACATCTCAATCGATTGGAGCAGGTTCTCGCCCGTGCCGAATGGCAGGACAGCGAGCACGCCGAAGGCTTGATGCTGGATCAGGTCGGTCGAGTGATCGAGGGCGTGTTCAGCAATCTGTTTCTGGTAAGCGACGGTGTGCTGATAACGCCGGACCTCAAGCGTTGCGGTGTCGCTGGGGTGATGCGCGCCGAAATATTGTTTCAGGCCGAGTCATTGGCCATCCCCACGCAAATCGCCGATATCAGCCTCGAACAGCTGCAATGGGCTGATGAAGTGTTTGTCTGCAACAGTGTTTATGGTGTCTGGCCGGTACGCGCCTGTGCTGCACTGAGCTGGCCGGTTGGCCCGCTCACCCGTAAACTGCAAACCATTGCCCGCGCCCTACTGGATGCCTGATTTGTGAGACGTAAACTTTTGCTGCTGCTGGAAACCGGACTGGTTCTGGCAGGGCTGTTGCTGGGCGCTAGCGCCTGGAAGATTCACTCCGCACTGGAGCAGCCGCTGAACATCACGCAGGAAGAGCTGCTGGATGTGCCGAAAGGCTCGACACCGACCCGTACTTTCCTTTCACTTGAAACCGATGGCGTCATCAAGGACGCCTTCTGGCTGCGCGTCTATTGGCGCTTCAACCTCGCCGGTACACCGATCCACAGCGGTGAATACCGCATGCAGCCGGGGATGACCGTCAACGGTCTGATCGACTTGTGGAAGCGCGGTGAAGTGGTGCAGTACAGCCTGACGCTGGTCGAGGGCTGGAATTTCCATCAGGTGCGCGCGGCGTTGGCCAAGGATGACAAGGTCGAGCAGACCCTGAACGGTTTGAGCGACAGCGACGTCATGGCGAAGATTGGTCATAAGGGCTTGTTCCCGGAAGGCCGTTTCTTCCCTGATACCTACCGCTTTGTGCGCGGCATGTCCGATGCTGAGTTGTTGAAGAAAGCCTTTGATCGCCTTGATGAAGTGCTGGCGAAAGAATGGGAAAGTCGTTCTGCCGATGTGCCGTACACCGAACCTTATCAAGCGCTGATCATGGCGTCGCTGGTCGAGAAGGAAACCGGCGTGCCGCAGGAGCGTGGGCAGATTGCCGGTGTCTTTGTGCGTCGCCTGGCCTTGGGCATGCAACTGCAGACCGATCCGACCGTCATCTATGGTCTGGGCGATCGCTATACCGGCAAGTTGACCCGCGCGCATCTGAAAGAGCCGACGGCGTATAACACTTACGTGATCCCCGGCTTGCCGCCGACGCCGATCGCGATGGTTGGCCGCGAAGCGATTCACGCCGCATTGAACCCGGTAGACGGTACCAGCCTGTACTTTGTTGCGCGTGGTGACGGTAGTCATGTGTTCTCTGACGATCTCGATGCACATAACAATGCGGTGCGTGAGTACCAGCTCAAGCGCCGTGCCGATTACCGCTCCAGCCCTGCGCCGGCGCAAACGCCTGAAGCGGCTCCCGCTGCCGAGGATGCGATTCCTGCGGCATCTCCGGATGTAACACCGGAGTCGGTGCCACAGGTGGCACCACAGGAGCCAGCGCCAACTCCAGAAGCCGCCGCCCCACAAAACACGCAATGACTTTGATTAAGGACTGCCTGTGACTGGCTTGTTTATTACCCTGGAAGGCCCGGAAGGCGCCGGCAAAAGCACCAACCGCGAATACCTCGCCGAGCGCCTGCGCGCCGCCGGTATCGAAGTGGTGCTGACCCGTGAGCCCGGTGGCACGCCGCTGGCCGAGCGAATTCGCGAGGTGCTGCTGGCGCCGGCCGACGAAGTCATGAATCCGGATGCCGAACTGTTGCTGGTATTCGCCGCACGTGCCCAGCATCTGGCCGAAGTGATTCGCCCGGCCATGGCCCGAGGCGCGGTGGTCCTGTGCGATCGCTTTACCGATTCCACTTACGCCTATCAGGGCGGCGGTCGCGGCTTGTCACTGGAGCGCATCGCCGCGCTGGAAACCTTTGTGCAAGGTGATCTGCGCCCGGACCTGACGCTGATTTTTGATCTGCCGGTGGAAATCGGTCTGGCCCGCGCCAGTGCCCGCGGTCGTCTGGATCGTTTTGAATTGGAAGGTCGGGCTTTTTTCGAGGCCGTGCGTAGCGCTTTCCTCAAACGTGCCGAAGCCGATCCTGCGCGCTATGTGCGCATCGATGCCGGTCAGCCATTGGCCAAGGTTCAACAATCGCTGGATACCCTGATTCCGAATCTGCTGGAGCTGGCCCGTGGCTGAGGCCTACCCGTGGCAGGACAGCCTCTGGCAGCAACTGGCCGGGCGTAAGCAGCACGCACACGCCTATCTGCTGCATGGCCCGGCCGGGATCGGCAAGCGCGCACTGGCCGAGCGTCTGATGGCGAGTCTGTTGTGCCAGCGTCCGACGCCGGAAGCCTGCGGCGAGTGCAAATCCTGCCTGCTGCTCAAGGCCGGTAGTCACCCGGATAATTACATCCTCGAACCGGAAGAAGCCGACAAGGCCATCAAGGTCGATCAGGTGCGTGATCTGGTCAGCTTCGTGGTGCAGACCGCGCAACTGGGCGGGCGCAAAGTGGTGCTGATCGAGCCAGTCGAGGCGATGAACATCAACGCCGCCAACGCCTTGCTGAAAAGTCTTGAAGAGCCGTCCGGCGATACCGTGTTGTTGTTGGTCAGCCATCAGACCAGCCGTTTGCTGCCGACGATCAAGAGCCGCTGCGTGCAACAGGCCTGTCCGCTGCCGGGCGAGGCGATGAGCCTGCAATGGCTGGCCCAGGCGCTGCCCGATTGCTCTGAAGAAGAACGTGTCGAATTGCTGACGCTGGCGGCCGGCTCGCCGTTGATGGCGGTCAGTCTGCAGTCTCAGGGCGTGCGCGAGCAGCGTGCACAAGTGGTCGAAGGCGTGAAAAAACTGCTCAAGCAGCAGCAGTCGCCGACGCAACTGGCCGAAGAATGGAAAAGCATTCCGATGCTGCGTCTGTTCGACTGGTTCTGCGATTGGTCGAGCCTGATTCTGCGTTATCAACTGACTCAGGATGAAGCCGGCCTCGGTCTGACTGATATGCGCAAAGTCGTGCAGTACCTGGCGCAGAAAAGTGCGCAAGGTAAAGTCCTCGATATTCAGGACTGGATCCTCGCCCAGCGCCAGAAAGTCCTGAGCAAGGCCAACCTCAATCCGGCCTTGCTGCTGGAAGCGTTGTTGGTGCAATGGGCGGGATTGCCTGGTCAAAGATAAGAATGTGTACCTAGACTCTGAACATCAGCAGTGGAGGTCAACATGAATGAACCCGTCAGCCCGGGGCCGCGCAACGGCATTTTGTCCCTGACCATCAAGGACAAGTCAGTGCTCTACGCCGCCTACATGCCGTTCATCAAGAACGGTGGCCTGTTCATCCCGACCAACAAGAGTTACAGGTTGGGCGATGAGGTGTTCATGCTGCTCAACCTGATGGACGAGGCCGAGAAGATCCCGGTGGCCGGCAAGGTTGCGTGGATCACCCCGAAAGGGGCGCAAGGCAATCGCGCTGCCGGCGTCGGCGTACAGTTCAACGATGGCGACAATACCGCGCGCAGTCGCATCGAAACCCATCTGGCCGGAGCGCTTAAATCCGACCGTCCCACTCATACGATGTAAGTAGCCGTCTTTTTATGCTTGTAGATTCCCATTGTCACCTTGATCGCCTTGACCTCGCCGCCCATGACGGCTCGCTGGATGCCGCGATGGATGCGGCCCGTGGGCGCGGAGTAGGGCACTTCCTGTGTATCGGCGTGAGTGCGGACAACGCCGCTGACGTCAAAGCCCTGGCTGAGCGTTATGACGACGTTGATTGTTCGGTTGGCGTGCATCCGCTCGATGTGCAGCCGGGCGCTACGCCTGCGCTGGATTGGCTGTTGCACGAGCTCAACCACCCGAAAGTGGTGGCGATCGGTGAAACCGGTCTGGATTATCACTACGAGCCGGAAGCGGCCGAGCTGCAGCAAGAGTCATTCCGTCTGCACCTGCAAGCGGCGCAGCAGACCGGCAAACCGGTGATCATCCACACCCGTGGCGCCCGTGCCGACACCCTTGAGTTGCTGCGCGAAGCGGCGTTGCCGCAGGCCGGTGTGCTGCATTGCTTCACCGAAGACTGGGACATGGCCAAGGCTGCACTGGACATGGGTTATTACATTTCCTTGTCGGGCATTGTCACATTCCGCAATGCCGATGCGTTGCGTGATGTCGCGAGCAAGGTCCCGGCCGATCGTTTGCTGGTGGAAACCGACTCGCCGTATCTGGCGCCGATACCTTATCGCGGCAAGCCCAATCTGCCGCAGTACGTGCGCGAAGTGGCGGAATTCCTGGCCATGCTGCGCGGGGAAAACTACGAGCGTTTTGCCGAGCAGACCACCGAGAACTTCAAGCGTCTGTTCCCGCTGGCCTCCGTTAAATCTGCCGTGTAGGAGCTGCCGAAGGCTGCGATCTTTTGATCTTGATTTTGACAGGCAAAGGCAAAAGATCGCAGCCTGCGGCAGCTCCTACAGTTGTGATGTGCAGGTAGCTGCGCCAAGCGTTAAATCGCAGGCAAAAAAAACCCGGGTTCTGGGGGGTGAATCCGGGTTAAGACCATTAGGAGTAAAACAAAGGCACGCGGTCCCTTGGTACCTTTACCGGCGCGACACTTGGGGGAGATGTCGCCCGACAGTTCAAGTATTGATCAGTCTGGCGTGCAGTCCAGTTAGCCGGTCGGGGTTTTTAAACAAATTTGGAATACGTTCGCTTCAGTTGAGTTCTCATTGCGCCCAAAACGTTCTCAAAATGAACAAGAAACACAGATATGGTCGGATGATCCGTGCATTTTTGCGCAAGTTAGGCATAATACGCGGCTTCGAATTTTGACCCTTCAGACCTTTTCTTATGCACAAAGAACCTCGTAAGGTCCGTGAGTTTCGTCGCCGCGAGCAAGAAATTCTCGATACCGCGCTCAAGCTGTTCCTCGACCAAGGTGAAGACAGTGTCACCGTCGAGATGATTGCTGATGCCGTGGGTATCGGCAAAGGCACGATCTACAAGCACTTCAAATCCAAGGCCGAGATCTATCTGCGCCTGATGCTCGATTACGAGCGTGATTTGAACGAGCTGCTGCATTCGGCCGATGTCGACAAGGACAAGGAAGCGCTGTCCCGCGCCTACTTCGAATTCCGCATGCGCGACCCGCAGCGCTATCGCCTGTTCGACCGTCTCGAAGAGAAGGTCGTAAAAGGCAATCAGGTGCCGGAAATGGTCGAGGAGCTGCACAAGATTCGCGCCTCGAACTTCGAACGCCTGACCCTGCTGATCAAAGGGCGCATCAGCGAAGGCAAGCTCGAAGACGTGCCGCCGTACTTCCACTACTGCGCGTCCTGGGCGCTGGTGCACGGCGCTGTCGCGCTGTATCACTCGCCGTTCTGGAGCAATGTGCTGGAAGATCAGGAAGGTTTCTTCCAGTTCCTGATGGACATCGGCGTGCGCATGGGCAACAAGCGCAAGCGTGATCCGGAAACCCCAAGCAGCTGAGCCATTCAGCTGCCTTATTGCGCCATGATTTAGCTACATGACGCAGTACCGCAGGAATATACTCAGGCATAGGGCTTGCTAAAACTTGATTTGTGAGTCAAGTTTTAGCGGCTCGAAATTCTTTCGCCGGAGTGATCATGATCGTTGACCGTCAAGGCAGGCGTTTTCGCAATTTGCGGATCAGCCTGACCTCAGCCTGCAATTACGCGTGTACCTACTGCGTGCCTAACGGCAAGCGGCTGGTGGCTGCGCAGGATGAGCTGTCGGCTGAAGCCATGGCGCGTGGCGTGGCGTATCTGATCGAAGCCGCCGGTATCGAGCGTCTGCGCATCACTGGCGGCGAGCCGCTGGTCAGTCCCAAGCTCGAATCGTTCATGACCGCTGTCGGCAAGATGGGCCTGGAAGACATCAGCCTGACGACCAACGGTCAACTCCTCGCGAAGAAACTCCCGTTGCTGGTAGATGCCGGTCTGCGTCGGATCAACGTGTCCCTCGATACCCTCGACGCCGGTGCTTTCCGCAGCATCGCCCGTGGCGGCGATCTGGCCACCGTGCTGGATGGCATGGATCAGGCGAAAGCGGCGGGGATGAAGATCAAGGTCAACATGGTGCCGTTGCGCGGGCAGAACCTCGATCAGGTTATGCCGCTGCTCGATTACTGCCTGGAACGCGGATACGAACTGCGCTTCATCGAATTGATGCGCATGGGCCACCTAGCCAAGGACAACAATGCGTTCCTGCAACAGTTTGTCAGTCTGCAGCAGCTGTTGGAGCTGATTGGCGAACGTTATGAGTACGCACAAACCGATGCGCCCGTAGACGCCACCGCCGTGCGTTACGCAATTCCCGGTCTTGGCAACTTTGGGGTGATCGCCAACGAAAGCGTGCCGTTCTGCCGGACGTGCTCGCGGTTGCGCTTGTCGTCGACCGGTTGGCTGCATGGCTGTCTGTCGTCGAGCAACCGCCACTATGTTGGTGATCTGCTCGACAAGCCGCGTCATCAGGCACTGCCGGCGCTTCAGCGTTTGCTGGTCAAAGCGTTGGGCGATAAACAGGAAGTGGCGTTCTCGGGCGGTGCTACCGTCATGAAGATTATCGGCGGCTGAACTTCCTTCATCGCTAGCAGGCTAGCTCCCACAGGTTGAACGCATTCCAAATGTGGGAGTGAGCTTGCTCGCGAAGGCGATCCATCATTCGCCAAAAATCCCGAGCTGGCGCAAAAGCTGCATCCAACGGCCATTCGCCGGTTTTCCGTCACCGGCCTCTGGAGGAATAGGATGCGTAGCCTGGTTTTGCTGCTGGCCGTTTTGGCGCTTGGCGGCTGTATGACTGTCAGCGATATGGCCGAAGGCACTCGCTACCAAATGAGCGACGCAGGCTTGCTGGACCACAGCGATAGCCGCCGCGTGAACAACTTCCGCATTCAGCCGGACTCGTTTATCTACATCGCTCAAGGCGCGTTCGCACCGCCGGGTGGTTCTTACCCACGGCCGAACGTTGTGGCTGAAGAAGCCTTCAAAGGCTTCGTCGAATACTTCCCGATGGTCCGCCGTGCCCGTGCGCCGGAAGGCCTCGATCAGGCGATGGGCGAAGCTCGCGATGCTGGCGCGCACTATCTGCTGTACACCCGCTTCGCCAAGGCTGACGACCGCATCGGCAACTCCGATGAATGGCTCGATGAAGAAGCGGTTGATCGTCTCGGCATCGACGGCGGCGTGATTCAGATCATGTTGATCGAGACCAGCACCCAGTATTTGATTGATACTGCACGGATCAAGAGTCGTGGCGGTTTACTGACGTTCCACGACAGCAAGCCCGAAGACCTGATCGGCCCGCCGCTGGCCCAGTACGCGCGCAGTCTGTTGGGAGTCGGCGACCAATAATTCAAGGAGAACGCCATGAGTGGCCCGCAAAAAGCCAATGACCTGTTGGGACAGATCCCGAAAACCAAAGGCTTGCCGCCGGTGCACTTGTGGAACCCGGACTTCTGCGGCGACATCGACATGCGCATCGCTCGCGACGGCACCTGGTATTACCTGGGCACGCCGATCGGGCGTAAGCCGATGGTCAAATTGTTCTCCACGATCATGCGCCGCGACGGCGATGATTATTTCCTGATCACTCCGGTCGAGAAGGTCGGGATCAAGGTCGACGACGCGCCGTTTGTGGCGATTGCCGTCGAGGTTGAAGGCGAAGGGGAGGCGCAGCTGTTGCGCTTCACCACCAACGTCGAGGAAACCGCCGAAGCGGGGCCGGAGCATCCGATCCGCGTCGAGATTGATCCGACAACGCAAGAACCCGCGCCTTACGTGCATGTGCGTACCAACCTTGAAGCGCTGATCCACCGAAATGTGTTCTATCAACTGGTGGAACTGGCGGTCAGCCGCGAAATCGACGGGCAGCGTTGGCTCGGTGTGTGGAGTGGCGGCGAGTTCTTCCGCATCGGCCTCGAACCTTAAAAGATCGCAGCCTTCGGCAGCTCCTACATGGCGTACATCTGTAGGAGCTGCCGAAGGCTGCGATCTTTTTTTGTCGTTGACACCTAATCATATGATGATTAGCTTAATCACCCATCGCAATCCGCTTTGAGGTGTTCATGTCCAGCAGCTTTCACGCGTCGACGGTCGACTGGCTCGGCAGCTGGATCGCCGCTGGCCAAGTCAAACCCGGGCAGACCATCAAGGTCGAGGCCGATCTGGGCGAACAGCTCGGTGTCAGCCGCACCGTGATCCGCGAAGCAATCAAAACCCTCGTCGCCAAAGGCATGCTCGAAGTCGGGCCGAAAGTCGGCACGCGCGTATTGCCGGTGCGGCGCTGGAACCTGTTTGATCCGCAAGTCGTCGGTTGGCTGTCGCGCAACGGGCTGCCGGAAAACTTTGTCGATGACTTGCTCGACCTGCGCCGCACTATCGAACCCATGGCTGTGCGCTGGGCGTGTGAGCGGGCGACGCTGGACCAGATCGAAGCGGTGCAACTGGCCTATAACGCCCTCGAGCGCGCGGTCGACAGCGGCACCGATTACAACCGCGCCGACCAGTTCTTCCACGAATGCATTCTCGCCGCCAGCCACAATCAATTCATCGAACAAATGGTCCCGGCCCTCGGCGCATTGCTGGCGGTGTCGTTCGAAGTCTCCGCCGCTGACCCGGATGAACTGCGCCGTACGCTACCCATCCACAAGGACATGGCCGATGCCATCGCCGCCCGCGATTCTGCGCGCGGCGTGTGGGCGTGCATGACCCTGATCGACAACGCGGACTTGGCGATCAAACGCTTCTACCCGAAAGTCATGGCCGACAAAAAAGCCAGCTGAATACACAGATCCACTGTAGGAGTGAGCCTGCTCGCGATAGCGTCGTATCAGGCAAAGTAGCTTCGACTGGTCCACCGCGATCGCGAGCAGGCTCACTCCTACAGTAAAAACAAGAACAATGGAGACCGTTATATGCCGTGGACCGCCCTGACCCAACACCGCGCCCAACTCGGTGAAGGCCCGTTCTGGGACGCGCCGACCCAGGCGTTGTACTGGGTCGATATCGCCGGCAAACAGGCGCTGCGCTTGATCGGTCAGAACGTACAGATCTGGCAGATGCCTGAACACGTTTCCGCGTTCATCCCCTGCGCCAGCGGTGACGCACTGGTGACCCTGAGTAGCGGCGTCTATCGCCTCGATCTCGACTCCCCAGGCCTCGAACCGCGACTGACGCTGTTCTGCGTCGCCGACCCGCAACCCGGCAATCGCCCCAACGAAGCGCGCTGCGATGGCCAGGGTCGTTTGTGGCTCGGCACCATGCAAAACAACATCGGCGAGAACGGCGAAGATCTGCCGATCACCCGTCGTTCCGGTGGCCTGTTCCGCATTGATCCGGATAAACGTGTCACGCCATTGCTGCGCGGCCTGGGCATTCCCAACACGCTGCTGTGGAGCGACGACGGCACCACAGTCCTGTTCGGTGACAGTCTCGATGACACGCTGTATCGCTATTTTATTCACGCCGACGGCAACCTTGATGCTGCGCAAGTCTGGTACGGCCCCGACCAGCAGGGTGACCCGGACGGTTCTGCGATGGACGCCGAAGGCTACATCTGGAATGCCCGTTGGGACGGCAGTTGCCTGCTGCGGCTGACACCTGATGGCAAGGTCGAGCGCAAAATCGATCTGCCTGTCAGCCGCCCGACCAGTTGTGTATTCGGCGGTGAAGACCTGAAAACCCTGTTCATCACCAGCGCCCAGAGCCCGCACAACCATCCATTGGATGGCGCAGTTCTGTCGATGCGCGTGGATGTTGCAGGAAAACTCTGTACGCGGTTTGCGGATTAAATCCCAAAATATGGGATGCAAAATTATATATTGAGATTATTCTGCGGTCGGGTTTATAGTCGGCTCCAGCAGTAACACGCACTCACACTTAAAAAGAACAAAACAGGTGAAGTGATGCAGCGAATGTCTATCGCACTCCCGCGTGGAGTCCGCGTCTCGCAACGGCTCGATGCCGTCGGCCGCGCCTGCCTGTTTCGTTCAAACCGCCTTCCAGACCGGACACCGGCAGATGCCCGGTTTTTTTGTGCCTGCGAAACAGGAGTCCTGATCCATGGCTGAACCTCTTTCCCTGCCGCCGGTGCCCGCGCCGCCGAAGGGCGAGCGTCTGAAAAACAAGGTCGTGCTGCTGACCGGCGCCGCGCAAGGTATCGGCGAAGCCATCGTCGCGGCCTTCGCTTCGCAGCAAGCGAAACTGGTTATCAGTGATATCCAGGCCGAGAAAGTCGAGCAGGTTGCCGGCCATTGGCGTGAGCAGGGTTACGATGTGCAAGCGCTGAAGGCGGATGTCTCGCATCAGCCTGATCTGCACGCCATGGCCAAACGCGCCGTTGCGCTACACGGACGCATCGATGTGCTGGTCAACTGCGCCGGGGTCAATGTGTTCCGCGATCCGCTGCAAATGACCGAAGAAGACTGGCATCGTTGTTTCGCCATCGATCTGGACGGTGCCTGGTTCGGTTGTAAAGCGGTACTGCCGCAGATGATCGAACAGGGCATTGGCAGCATCATCAATATCGCGTCGACCCATTCCAGTCACATCATTCCCGGCTGCTTCCCGTACCCGGTGGCCAAACACGGTTTGCTCGGCCTGACCCGCGCACTTGGCATCGAGTACGCCGCGAAAGGCATTCGCGTCAACGCCATCGCCCCGGGCTATATCGAAACGCAACTGAACGTCGATTACTGGAACGGTTTCGCCGACCCGCACGCCGAGCGTCAGCGCGCCTTCGATCTGCATCCGCCGAAACGCATCGGTCAGCCGCTCGAAGTGGCGATGACGGCGGTGTTTCTGGCCAGCGATGAAGCACCGTTCATCAATGCGTCATGCATCACCATCGATGGTGGTCGCTCGGTGATGTACCACGACTGAGCACAGTGGCTTTCACGCGGATAAATCCGTTTGCAATCCAATCATCATACGATATGACTATTGTCAGAAGATTTTGCAGGAACACGCTTTAACGTTTTTCAAACATTGCTCAAAAAAAATAACAAGGAGTCAGCTTATGAAACGTCGTTTCGGGATTCGTACCCTGTGCAGTACCGCTCTGGCGGTCACCGCGTTCAGCCTGAGCAGTGCGCTGCTCGCTGCCGATACTGTGAAAATCGGTTTTCTGGTGAAACAGGCTGAAGAACCGTGGTTCCAGACCGAGTGGGCTTTCGCCGAGAAAGCCGCCAAGGACAAGGGCTTCGAACTGATCAAGATCGCCGTGCCGGATGGCGAGAAGACCCTCTCGGCGATCGACAGTCTGGCGGCCAACGGCGCCAAAGGCTTCGTGATCTGCCCGCCGGATGTCTCGCTCGGCCCGGCGATCATGGCCAAAGCCAAACTCAATGACCTGAAAGTGATTGCCGTCGACGACCGCTTTGTCGACGCCAACGGCAAGTTCATGGAAGACGTGCCGTACCTGGGCATGGCCGCGTTCGAAGTCGGCCAGAAGCAGGGCAACGCCATGGTCGCCGAAGCGAAGAAGCGTAACTGGGACTGGAAAGACACCTACGCGGTGGTCAACACCTACAACGAACTCGACACCGGCAAGAAACGCACCGACGGCTCGGTGAAATCCCTTGAAGACGCCGGCATGCCGAAAGATCACATTCTGTTCGCCGCACTGAAAACCCTCGATGTACCGGGCAGCATGGACGCCACCAACTCGGCTTTGGTGAAACTGCCGAGCGGCGCAAAAAACCTGATCATCGGCGGCATGAACGACAACACCGTGCTCGGCGGTGTGCGCGCCACTGAAGCGGCCGGTTTCGCCGCCGCCAACGTGATCGGCATCGGCATCAACGGCACCGACGCCATCGGCGAGCTGAAAAAGCCTAACAGCGGTTTCTTTGGCTCGATGCTGCCAAGCCCGCACATCGAAGGCTACAAAACCGCAGAGATGATGTTCGAGTGGGTCACCACCGGCAAAGAACCGCCGAAGTACACCGCCATGGACGACGTCACCCTGATCACCCGCGAGAACTTCAAGCAAGAGCTGGAAAAAATCGGCTTGTGGAACTGATGCAGCGACGGCCCGGGCAGCCGGGCCGTTTTTCGGTGTGAAGAGGTGGCTTTATGCACGCGCAAGTACAAACACAACAACACAGCTCCGGCGGCAGCCTGCGCTTCAACGGGATCGGCAAAACCTTTCCTGGCGTGAAAGCGCTGGACGCAATCAGCTTTGTCGCCCATCCCGGCCAGGTTCATGCCTTGATGGGCGAGAACGGCGCCGGCAAATCGACCCTGCTGAAAATCCTCGGCGGCGCTTACATCCCGAGCAGCGGCGAGTTGCAGATCGGCGAGCAGACCATGGCGTTCAAGTCGACGGCTGACAGTATCGGCAGCGGCGTCGCGGTGATTCACCAGGAGCTGCATCTGGTGCCGGAAATGACCGTCGCCGAAAACCTGTTTCTCGGCCATCTGCCGGCCAGTTTCGGTTTGATCAATCGCGGTGCCCTGCGCCAGCAAGCGTTGAATTGCCTGAAAGGTCTGGCGGATGAAATCGATCCGCAAACCAAGGTCGGACGCTTGTCCCTCGGCCAGCGACAACTGGTGGAAATCGCCAAAGCGCTGTCGCGCGGCGCCCATGTGATCGCTTTCGACGAACCGACCAGCAGCCTCTCGGCCCGTGAGATCGACCGCTTGATGGCGATCATCGGGCGCCTGCGTGACGAAGGCAAAGTCGTGCTTTACGTCTCGCATCGCATGGAAGAAGTGTTTCGCATCTGCGACGCGGTGACGGTGTTCAAGGACGGCCGCTACGTGCGCACCTTCGACGACATGAGCCAGTTGACCCACGATCAACTGGTGACCTGCATGGTCGGGCGCGACATTCAGGACATCTACGATTACCGCCATCGTCCACGCGGCGCCGTCGCGCTGAAGGTCGCCGGCCTGCTCGGCCCGGGCCTGCGCGAGCCGATCAGTTTCGAGGCGCACAAAGGCGAAATCCTTGGCTTGTTCGGACTGGTCGGGGCAGGGCGCACCGAGCTGTTTCGCCTGCTCAGTGGCCTTGAGCGCATGACGGCCGGACGCCTCGAACTGCGCGGTCACGAACTGAAGTTGCGCTCACCGCGCGATGCGATTGCCGCCGGGGTTCTGCTGTGCCCGGAAGATCGCAAGAAGGAGGGCATCATCCCGCTCGCCAGCGTTGCCGAGAACATCAACATCAGTGCCCGCGGCGCCAACTCTGGCCTCGGTTGCCTGATTCGCGGTTTGTGGGAAAAGGGCAACGCCGACAAACAGATCAAGGCGCTGAAGGTGAAAACCCCGCATGCCGGTCAGCAGATCAAATTTCTGTCCGGCGGCAATCAGCAGAAGGCCATTCTCGGTCGCTGGCTGTCGATGCCGATGAAGGTCCTGTTGCTCGACGAACCGACGCGCGGCATCGATATCGGTGCGAAAGCGGAGATCTACCAGATCATCCATAACCTCGCTGCCGAGGGTATTTCGGTGATCGTGGTGTCCAGCGACCTGATGGAAGTGATGGGCATTTCCGACCGCATTCTGGTGCTCTGTGAAGGCGCTCTGCGCGGCGAAATCAGCCGTGACCAGGCCAATGAATCCAACCTGCTGCAAATGGCTTTGCCGCGCCACCGCGCTGACGGCGTGGCGAACTGAGAGGTGACTATGATGACAACCCAAAACGAAACCCTGCCCAAAGAGCGCAAACCTTTGGACATGCGCCGCTTCCTCGATGACTGGGTCATGCTGCTGGCGGCGATCGGCATTTTCATTGCCTGCACGCTGCTGATCGACAACTTCCTTTCGCCGCTGAACATGCGTGGCCTGGGCCTGGCGATTTCCACCACCGGGATCGCCGCGTGCACGATGTTGTACTGCCTGGCGTCGGGGCACTTCGACTTGTCGGTGGGCTCGGTGATTGCCTGCGCCGGCGTGGTCGCGGCGGTGGTGATGCGCGACACCAACAGCGTGTTTCTCGGTGTCAGCGCGGCGTTGGTAATGGGCCTGATTGTCGGGCTGATCAATGGGATCGTGATCGCCAAGTTGCGGGTCAACGCCTTGATCACGACGTTGGCGACCATGCAGATTGTTCGCGGTCTGGCATACATTTTTGCCAACGGCAAAGCGGTGGGCGTGTCGCAGGAATCATTCTTCGTCTTCGGTAACGGCCAGCTGTTTGGCGTGCCGGTGCCGATTCTGATCACCATCGTCTGCTTTCTGTTTTTTGGCTGGCTGCTGAATTACACCACCTACGGGCGCAACACAATGGCCATCGGTGGTAATCAGGAAGCGGCGTTGCTCGCGGGTGTGAACGTTGATCGGACCAAGATCATTATCTTCGCCGTGCATGGGGTGATTGGTGCGTTGGCCGGGGTGATTCTGGCGTCGCGGATGACCTCGGGGCAGCCGATGATTGGTCAGGGTTTTGAGCTGACGGTGATCTCGGCTTGCGTGTTGGGCGGGGTGTCGTTGAGCGGCGGGATCGGCATGATCCGGCATGTGATTGCCGGGGTGTTGATTTTGGCGATCATCGAGAATGCGATGAACCTGAAGAACATTGATACCTTCTACCAATACGTTATCCGTGGATCGATCCTTTTGCTGGCCGTGGTCATCGACCGTCTGAAGCAACGCTAGAATCAAGAGCCCCTCACCCCAGCCCTCTCCCGGTGGGAGAGGGGGCCGACCGAGGTGTCTTGCGTAATCCGTCGACCTGAAAGTTCTCGTCGACTATGGATTCGGAAAAGCACTGTCGGGTGGATTGTGGATTCGGCAAAGCACTTTCAGGTCGGCGTACCTCTTGAGCATCCCCCATTCAGTCCCCTCTCCCTCCGGGAGAGGGCTAGGGTGAGGGGCTTTTGATTCTCCCGCCTTTCGTCACTATCCCCAAATATTCCTTGCCCGCCCGTGCCCGTTTCGGGTATCAATTTGTACATGATTAGACAGGTACGATTTGACAAGAAACAACGGGTGGTCGACGAACTCGTCCGGCGCATCGAGAGCGGCCTCATGGAGGACGGCTTTCTGTTGCCCGGCGAGCATCAGTTGGCTCAAGAATTCCAAGTCAGCCGAGGCACGCTGCGCGAAGCGCTGGCCGAACTGAAACGGCGTAACTACATCGCAACGCAAAGCGGCGTCGGTTCCATCGTCACTTTCGACGGTGTCGCCCTCGACCAGCGCAGCGGCTGGGCACAGGCCTTGGCCGATAGCGGGGCGATGATCAACACCGAAGTGCTGCGCCTGGAAGCCGTGACCCGGCCAGACCTGCTATCGCGGTTTGGCACTGACCAATTCATCACCCTCGACCGTCGCCGCCGCTCCAACGAAGGTACGCTGGTGTCCCTCGAACGCTCTTTGATGCCAGCGACCGGCGGCCTGGAAAGCCTGCCGCGCGTCGGCCTGATCGACAACTCCCTGACCATCACCCTGGCCGCGTACGGCTACATCGGCGAGCGCGGCGATCAATGGATCGGCGCCGAGCCGCTGAATGCCGAAGATGCTGAACTGCTCGGGCGCCCGGTCGGCACCGTTTTCCTCAAAGCGCTGCGCACTACCTACGACCGCCAGAACCGTTTCATGGAGCTGGTCGAAAGCCTGCTCGACCCGGTGCATTTCCGTCTGCACCTGCAATTTGGAGAATCGAAATGACCGCGCTCAACCGTGCCCTCGGCGCTTTCTATGGCCTGGCCCTCGGTGATGCGCTGGGCATGCCGACGCAATCGCTGAACCGCGAAACCATCAAGACCCGTTTCGGCCAGATCACCGATCTGCAGGACGCCGGTCCGTTGCAACCGATCGCCGCGAACATGCCCAAAGGTTCGATCACCGACGACACCGAACAGGCGATTCTGGTCGGCGAGTTGCTGATCGAAGGCAAGGGCCGCATCGAGCCGGCGATCCTCGCGCAACGCTTGATCGAGTGGGAAGCCGAGATGCAGGCCAAGGGCTCGCAGGATTTGCTCGGGCCGTCGACCAAGCGCGCCATTGAAATGATTCTCGCCGGCCATTCGCCGGAAGAAGCCGGGCGCTACGGCACCACCAACGGCGCGGCCATGCGCATCACGCCGGTGGGGATCGCGGCAGATGTTGCCGATCCTGAGCGCTTTATTGCGGCAGTGGTGCAGGCCTGTCAGGTGACCCACAACACCACGCTGGGGATTTCCAGTGCGGCGGCGGTAGCGGCGGTAGTGTCTGCTGGCATCAATGGCGTGGACTTGGGCGAGGCGCTCAACCTCGGCCAGCAAATCGCTCAGCAAGCCGAGGCGCACGGGCACTGGGTCGCCGGCGGGCGTATTGCCTCGCGGATCAGTTGGGCGCGCACCATCAGTGTTGATAGCGACAAGGCTTTACTGGCCGATCTGCTCTACGACGTGATCGGCACTTCGGTGGCGTCGCAGGAGTCGGTGGTGGTCTCGTTCGCACTGGCGCAGCAAGTGGCCGTCGGTGAGATGAGTGCGTTCGATGCGCTGTGCATGGCGGCGAGTCTGGGCGGCGACACTGACACCATCGCGGCGATTCTCGGGGCGATGCTGGGGGCCTGCCTGGGTCTTGAGTGTTGGCCTGGCGCGATGATCGAGACGGTGAAGGCCGTTAATCATCTGGAGCTTGAGCCGTTGGTGCAGGGGCTGTTGGCTTTGCGCTGATTGAACTGACGCCATCGCTGGCAAGCCAGCTCCCACAGGTTTTTGCTGTGAACACACTTTTGTGTACACCCCCGATCCCTGTGGGAGCTGGCTTGCCAGCGATAGGCGCAGCGCAATTTTCGAATTTTCAACCCGCAATGGATCGCGCAGACAGGCCGAGGAAGGCCGCGATGTCTTGTCGTTTTGCATCATTGCCACAACCACAAAAAAGGCAAACAGGAGCACCTTCATGAGTTCATCATCCGCCGGGCAAAGCGCCGGGCAACTGGAAACCCGCGGCATCGAGCCGGTGCCGGAAGCCGAGTGCAACGGCCATCCGCTGCAATTGTTCTGGGTCTGGTTCGCTGCCAACATCTCCATCCTCGGTCTGCCGCTGGGTGCCACGTTGGTCGCGTTTCGCGGGTTGGCGATCTGGCAGGCAATCATCGTCGCAATCATCGGTGCCGCCGGTTCGTTTGCCGTGGTCGGGATCATCTCGATTGCCGGCCGTCGTGGCCGCGCACCGAGCCTGACGTTGTCGCGAGCGATCTTCGGCGTGCGCGGCAATATCGGCCCGACACTGGTCTCGCTGATGTCGCGTCTGGGCTGGGAAACGGTCAACACCACCACCGCTGCATTCGTGCTGCTGTCGTTGTGCTCGATCCTGTTCGGCTCGCCGGTCGAAGCGAAAAGCGCGCCGATACTGACGCTGATCTTCATCGCCATTTTCGTTCTGCTGACCCTGTCGGTGTCCGGCCTCGGCCATGCGACCTTGCTGGTGATTCAGAAGTGGGCGACCTACGTCTTCGGTGCGCTGAACATTCTGGTCGGTGGCTTCCTCTGCGCGACCATCGACTGGAGCGCGGTGTTCAACGCCACGCCCGCGCCGATGAGCGCAATGATCATCGGTATCGGTACCATGGCTGCCGGCACCGGGATTGGTTGGGCCAATGCTGGCGCCGACATGTCGCGCTATCAGCATCGCAGCGTCAAGGCTGTGCGTCTGGTTGCGTCCGCCGCGTTCGGTGCGGGGATTCCGCTGGTGTTGCTGATCACCCTCGGCGGTTTGCTGTCGGTGGGCAATAACGATCTTGCTTCGGCGACTGACCCGATCGTGGCAATCCGCGACATGCTGCCAACCTGGATGGCGGTGCCGTACCTGATCACCGCATTCGGTGGCCTGTTGCTGTCGAACAACCTGTCGGTGTATTCCGCCGGTTTGACCACGCTGACCCTCGGCCTGAAGGTCAAACGCGTCTACGCGGTGGTGGTCGACATCGTTGCGATCTTCGCCGGTTCGATCTACTTCATGCTGATCGCCGACAGCTTCTACGGCCCGTTTATCACGTTCATTTCCCTGCTGGCGGTGCCGATCACCGCGTGGGTCGGGATCTTTGTCGTCGACTTGATTCACCGTCACTACTACAGCCCGAAAGACCTGCTCGACGTCAGCCCGAGCAGCGCCTATTGGTATCGCGGCGGCATCGAGTGGCGCGCGTTCGGCGCGTGGGCGATTGCCATCGTCCTCGGCTTCAGCTTCACCACCATCGGCACCACTGCCGAGAACGTCTGGTTCAAAGGCTTTCTGTCTGATTCGTGGCTGGGCCACAACGGCCTCGGCTGGATTGTGACCTTCGTCGTCGCTGGTGGGATTTACTTTGTACTGGGCGGGGCGAAAGATCGCCGCGCCACGCCAACCGAGAATGCTCATGCCTAAGATGTTGCACACCGGCCAGGTCATCATCGACCTGGTCATGGCCGTGGATAAACTGCCGCAGATTGGCGGTGACGTGCTCGCGCAGTCGGCCGGTTTCGAAGCCGGTGGCGGTTTCAATGTAATGGCAGCGGCGGTACGTAATGGCTTGCCGGTGGTTTATCTTGGCCGGCATGGCACCGGACGTTTCGGCGATCTGGCGCGTCAGGCGATGAATGCCGAGGGGATTCACATCGGCATCACCGAACCCGCAATGAAAGACACCGGTTTGTGTGTGGCGCTGACCGATGCGTCGGCCGAGCGCAGCTTTATTTCCTATATCGGCGCTGAAGGTGAAGTGACTGAAGAGGATTTGAACAGCGTCGCGGCCGAGGCGGGCGATTACGTTTATCTGAGCGGCTACAGCCTGCTCCACGAGGGTAAGGCGCAGGCGTTGCTCGATTGGACATTGGCGTTGCCGGCGACAATCAACGTGGTGTTCGATCCGGGCCCGTTGGTTGAATCACCGGACTCGCCGCTGATGAAAGCGTTGCTGCCGCGCATCGATGTGTGGACCAGCAACAGTGTTGAAGCGCTGCGGTTTACCGGCGCTGAGGATATTGGCGTGGCGCTGGATCGTCTCGCTGAGCATCTGCCCAACGAGGTGTTGATGGTGGTGCGCGACGGGCCGCAGGGTTGCTGGATTCAACAGGCCAACGAGCGTCGGCATGTGCCGGGGTTTGTCGTGAAAGCCGTGGACAGCAATGGCGCCGGTGATGCCCATGCCGGGGTGTTCGTCGCCGGATTGGCGCAGGGCTTGTCTGCCCATGAAGCAGCGCGGCGGGCGAATGCTGCAGCGGCGCTGGCGGTGACGCGCTGGGGGCCGGCGACTTCACCGGGTGCGACTGAAGTGGATGCGTTTTTCCGCGAGTCCGGCGGCGCCTGATCTACCGCCATCGCTGGCAAGCCAGCTCCCACAAGTTTTTTTGGTGAACACACATTTGTGTACACCCCGGTTCCTGTGGGAGCTGGCTTGCCAGCGATTAGGCCATCAGCCTCAAGTCAAAACTTGAATTGGCCGCTCGCCGCATCGGCAACGAGCGACCGCAGGACTACTGCAGATCCAGCTTGCGCGCCGCCTCAACGCCGGCGGCACTGAGCTTGATCGGCAGGTTCAACGAATGTTCGCCGGCCTCGTTGCAGGTCACATGACCATGGTGAATCAATCCGCGATCCTGCAGGGCGGCGAGGGCGCTGGCCACGACTTTCTCGCCCCGGTAATTGTCCAGCACCTCCTTGCCCAGACCACTCGGATGGGCGTGCAACAGACGGGTGAGGACTTCTTTTTCCAGGTTTTTATCGACGTTCATGGTTACCTCTTCATTGGATTGAATAGGACGCTCGCGTCGGCGAACTACTGGCCGGAGCCTTCGGAACCGGAGCCACCGGTGGTGGTTTTGGAACCGACGCCGGGGCCCGCGTTGTCTGGCGTGGCGGGGGCGTCGGGGGTGTTCATGCCGCCCTGACGACCCGGGTCACTGCCCTGAGTGCGCGGATCGGTGCCGGTGGCGGGCGGTTGATTGATCAACGGCACGCCCGAGCCATCGGTGTTCATGCCGGGGGCACTGTTGATGGCGGGTGCGCGGGGTGGGGTAGGATCGGTAGGGCCGGTGCCCGCAGCGGTGGCGGATGCGGCGAAAACCGCAGGGCAGAGCAGGGCGCTGAATATGAAAGCGGTCAACCTTGACGGGATCATAGGGCTTCTCCAGTGATTGGAATCCTTACCTGTCGTTGGTCTGCCCTCGGATTGGATTGGTGCCTGATGAACGACGAACGGTCTGGATTGCCTGCGCCGATTTCAGACTGATCCGTCGCCAGAGCAAGCGGCCAAGGGTGATCAGCCAGTTGGCCAACGCGACGAGCAATACCGTCAAAAGCAGCGTGCTCATGCCGTGCTCGACGATGATTTTCCCGGCCAATAGCGGGAAACCAAATACACCGATGAAGTACGAAAGACTGAACAGCAACAACGCCTGCGATGTGGTGCCGGCCGGTGCTTCGTTGGCGGCGAGGCCGTTGATCACCGAATAGGTCAGGCCATAACCGACGCCGAGCATCAGCGCCGCCAACAGATAGCTGAATCCGCTGTGCACACCGAACGCGAACAGCACAATCGAACCCAGCATCAGTCCCGACAGCAGGCACGATGCGCGTAATGGATCACGCTTGACGACATATCCCGAGATCAGCATCCGACTGCTGATCGCGGCACTCATGAAACCGAGAAAGAACAACGAATAATCCAGCGAGCGCGCCGCCGCGTAACTGGTCTGAAAACTCGACAGACCGCCGAATACGCAGCCGCCGAGACCAACCATGATGATCGCAAACAGCGCTCGTGAACCGAGCACTTGAGTGGTCGCTTGCCAGGTGATTCTCGCGGCAGACGTGGCTTGTGTGCTTTTCAATCGAGCACCGAGATGCCAGAACAGCAGCACACCGATCAGGCTTGCCAGCGCCGCCAGATAAAACGCCGAGGTCACTGGCAACCCCAAGGCACTGGCTGCACGCCCGAGTAATGGGCCGCTGCCAATGCCGGTCATCATGCTGCCCGAGAGCAGCGCGAACTACTTGGCCCGCTGCGCCGGCGTCACCAGACTGGCGACGATGATCGGCCCCAGGGTGTAGAAAACACCCCAGCCCAATCCCAGTAACAAACCGTAAAACAACAACAGATGACCAAACCCCGGCGTCAGCGCAAAGCCCAGACTCGCCGCGACCAGCAACAGCCCGAACAGTGCAATCGAGCGCGCCGCGCCGAGCCAGTCCGACAGATGCCCGGACATCAGCACCGCGACAAATGTACTGAGCATCGCCGCCGAAATCACACTGCCGGCATCGTGCTCATTGCCGCCGCGAGAGCCGATCAACAACGACAGCAAAAACGTCGAACCATAGGACAGCGACAGCAGATAACTGGCGAGACAGAACAGGCCGAACAGCTTGCCTGGCACGGGGGTTGGGGCTTGGGACATGACGCGGTTCCTTGACCGGAAAAATCAGCGTCGTCTGTTTAACATGTCGGGCCGGCGGGTTAGGTCTGAGCTTGGCGAAGTCAGGATCACTGCACGCCGGAGTAATGCTCAAGCGATGCCGATCTCCTCCTTGAATTGCTCCATGAAACCCTTCAGACGATGATGACGGACCTGCGCCAGACGCTGGCCGGCGGCAGTCTGGAAACCGTCGGCGAGGTGCAGCAGTTTGGTCTGAAAATGATCGAGGCAAAACCGCTTGTCGTCGTAGTCGCGCTGTTTCGCTTCGGGATCCTGCGGGTCGTACAGCGCCGAGCCCATGCGCCCGGCGATGTAGAACGTACGGGCGACGCCGAGCATGCCCAGCGAGTCGAGGCGGTCGGCGTCCTGGACGATTTTCGCTTCGAGGGTGCGCGGAGTGATGTTGGCGGAGAAGCTGTGGGCTTCGATGGCGTGGGCGACGGCCGCGATTTTTTCTTCGGGCCAGTTCAGATCGGCCAGCACTGACGAAGCTTTATCTGCCGCCAGCCGCGAAGCCTGCGAACGCAGCGGTGAATTCTTCTCGACGGACACGCAATCGTGCAAGAGCACGGCGGCCAACAGCACCTCAAGATCTCCACTTTCTTCTTCATGCAACGTACGCACGTTGTGCCAGACGCGCTGCAAGTGGGCGAGGTCGTGGGCGCCGTCGTCGGACGGCTCCAATGCATGCGGCAGCAACTCTGCTGCCAGTGCCTCCACGGGTGTAAAAAACTCACGGTTCATAAGCATCCTTTCAGATTGTCGAAGTCCCTGTGTGGGAGCGAGCCTGCTCGCGAATGCTGTCTGTCAATCAACAATGCAGCTGACTGAAAGGACGCTTTCGCGAGCAAGCCCCCACAGGGAACTGCAATGTTTGTAACAGTGCGCAGGGTAGTGTGTGTTTTGCCATGTGACGAGCGCCGCGCACGGCCTTAGTATGGCGTTTTCCTTTTCCGACAAGGCCCGTCCATGACGATCGAAATCCGCCCGGCGACCCCCAGCGATGCCCCGCAAATCCTCGCCTTCATCACTGAACTCGCCGATTTCGAAAAGGCCCGCCACGAAGTCATCGCCAGCGTTGCCGACATCGAACGCAGCCTGTTTGGCGAAGGCGCCACCGCCCACGGTTTGATCTGCCTGCGCGACGAGCTGCCAATCGGTTTTGCCGTGTTCTTCTTCAGCTACTCGACCTGGCTGGGCAGCAACTGCCTGTACCTCGAAGACCTCTACATCACCCCGGATCAACGCGGCGGCGGTGCCGGCAAAACCTTGTTGCGCCATCTGGCGAAAATCGCCTGCGACAACGACTGCGGCCGCTTCGAATGGAGCGTGCTCGACTGGAACACGCCGGCGATCGAATTCTACAAATCCCTCGGCGCGCAACCTCAGGAAGAGTGGGTGCGCTATCGCATGGATGGCAAGGTCTTGCGCGAGTTCGCCGAGGGCTGATCAACAATGATGGCGATTCAGTGTTAATTCGATTGTCGGTACCGCTCTAGTTCGGCATTCTACGCGCCATTTTTGCGCACTCACGGACGACACCTGCAATGCCTCTGGCACAATTTCTCCACGCCCGTGGAGCCTTCGCTGCGTCAACGAGTGACCGGCGATGAGCGGACTACGGGCGTCAATGCGTCTGTATGGCCTGGTGAAGAACTCAGGCTCAAGCGACAACCCCCAGCGTCAACCGGTCGATATTCTCTGTACGACGAACAGCACGGGTGGCACTGCCATTCGTGCGTTCGTGTCACGCCTTGATGCCGAGTTGATGAGCCGCAGTGCCGGGCTCGCCGATTACCGCGTGATACCGCTGCGCACCTTCGATCCGACGGCGTTTATCGACGCTCATCAAGGCTGGCTGACGCTGCACGTCTGTTGCGGTTTCGTCGCCCCTGTCGGGCATTCGCTGCTCAAGGACCGCGGGTTGATGCCGATGGGCTGGTACGTCTATTCCGAGATCGGCCAGTGGACGGCCCAGCATCATCTCGACCTCGGCGCACAGATGGCTGAACTGCTGCAATCGACTTACGAGCGTAATCACCTGCGCCACTACAACGCCTGGCTCAACGAACTCGACGACGCCTCGCCGGCTGAACTGGCATGGCAAACCGACGAAGCCTGGCGACACCTGCAAACCGCCGCATCACCCGCCAGCCGTGAGCATTGCCACGCCCTGTTCGACCCCGTCGACAACCGCTGGCGCTTCGCCGCGACCGACATCGATATTCATCAGCTGCACCCGGAACCTCTGAAGCAAGGAGCTTTGAATTGAGTGGTAAACCCGCTGCACGCGTCACCGACCCGACCGCCTGCCCATTGCCAGGCCATAGCACCAACCCGATTGTTTCCGGCTCGCCGAACGTCTTCTTCGACGGCCTCGCCGCCGCGCGCATGACCGATAAATCGGCGTGCGGCAGTCCGATTACCGGGGCCGTTTCCGGCACCGTTTTCATCAACGGCTTGAATGCCGCGACGCTCGACAGCACCGGCGGCCACGGCAATGTTGTGGTCGGTGGTTCGGGGACTGTGATTATTGGCCAGAGTGGCGGCGGGGCAGCGTTTAGCGGGTTGTTGCCGATGCCAGTGCATTTTACGGACAGGTTGCAAGTGGTTAATGAAGCAACTGGCGAGCCCGTGCCCGATCATCCCTATGTGATTCAACGGGGCGATGGCAGCATGGAACATGGGATCACCAATGAGCAGGGCTTTACTCATATGGTCAGCTCTCATTTGGCCGAAACCATAAAACTGTTTGTAGAGTGATCGAAATGGAAGTCGCAAACCCTGCACTCAAAGATTGCAAAAACGAGGTGGTGAGTCATGAGTTGACTTGCAAAACCGACCAGACTGTAAAAGCTGTGGCAATCAAAATCAAAAAAATCGTCGTGTTTTTCATCGGCGGTGCTGGAGACAAGGAACCGTATTATCAAGATCAACCACCTCACGGTAACGTAACCAGTGCGCAGGTTTTATTGCCTAAAAAATTCAGCGACGCGCAAATTGGAAAAATAAAGTCGGTGTACCTTAGTTATAAGGATGTGCGCGGCAAGAAAGACATAGAAAAGTATGTGCTGAGTTATCTGAAAGGTGATAAATCAATTTATATAAGTATCGTCGGTCACAGTCTGGGAGGATGGAACGGCGCTCATCTGGCAGCCATACTCAAAGAACAGGGATTTACGGTTAAGTCCTTGGTCACGCTTGATCCAGTGGGCGGCGGACTGGGTGTCTGGCTGATTTCAGACATTTACGCCACCACCCCGAAGCCTGGTGCAGAGTACTGGATCAATATATTGGCTGCACCGGCGAAACCCAATCAGTCCGATGATGTCGCCGAGATGGGAGAACGCTGGGTCATGAGCTCGGGTCCTGATATCAATAAAGCGGTAGACACCAACCACGAAGATGCAGGCGTAATGTTCAAGGCGAGGATTCTTGGCGAACAGTCCGCATGTGATCTCATCGCTGAAAAAATGATCAAATATCTGGAGTCTTGACATGCGAGTGTTGCTTGCAATTCTAGTTCTTTGTTTGTGTGCTTCGTGCGCAAAAAGAGTGCCATTACCAGAGACCGAAATTGAATTTGTTTCTGTTACCAAGTCTGGACACAGTGCTCTTCTGGATGTTCGCTTCAGTTCAATGACTGATCTGTTGCGATTCTTCGAGATCAATGCCGGCCAACATCAGGTCGGCAATGCCTTGATCTGTTCAATGGATGAGAGTGGCTTCTTCGAAACAAAACAGGACCTGACCCGGTATCTCGAAGGGGAGGTCGTCGCGGTATTAAATGAATCTGCTGCGGGGCCATATGTGTATTCGGCTGAGGTCTCTGCGGTGCATACACCGGACGGTGGAACGCTGAGTACGTACTTCAATAAAAAACAACTGTTGATGGTATTGAGCGCGCGTCAGGTCGTGGCATGTAAATTCAGGACTGCTGCCTACGCTTACGGTCCGTATTACTCAAAATCAATGAATATTCCTGCCAGTGTTTTCGTTCAGGCGATAGAGCGTCAGTAGTGATATTGATAACGGTGAATCACGGATCTGTTCGAGGAGAGTGGGTAGATGTGATCATCCCAAAATATGGGATGTAAAATTACATATTGAGATTTAGCGCCTGAGAGGTCTATAGTCCGTCGCACTCACTGCCAAAAACAAAACAGGTGAAGCGATGCTGGCGCAATTGATCGCGCTCGACTGGGGGACGACCTCATTACGTGCTTACAAACTCGCGACGGGCGGTGTGGTGCTGGAGCAGCGCGCGCTGTCGTCCGGGATCATGCAGCTGCCCAAGACCCCGCGAAACATCAACGGTGGCGAATGCACCGATGGTTTTGAATTGGCGTTCGACGAGGCGTGCGGCGACTGGCTCGATGCGCAGCCGGACCTGCCGGTGATTGCCTGCGGGATGGTCGGTAGTGCGCAGGGCTGGCGTGAAGCAGCCTACTGCGAGACGCCGGCGAACGTCGCCAATCTCGGAAATTCCCTACAAATAGTTGTCAGCCTGCGCGGCACCGTGGTGCATATCGTGCCGGGGGTGATCCAGCGTTCGCGTCTACCGAACGTGATGCGTGGCGAAGAAACCCAAGTGCTCGGTGTGCTGCAGAATCTGCCGATTGAGGCGGGTGCCGATCTGTTGATCGGTCTGCCGGGCAGTCACTCGAAATGGGTCGACGTGGTCGATGGCTGCATCACTCATTTCGATACCTTCATGACCGGTGAAGCGTTCGCCGTGCTCAGTGAACACAGCATTCTCGGTCGCACCCAAAAACACAGTGCGACATTCGATGCTCTGGCGTTTGACCGTGGCGTGCAGGTTGCGCAGTCTGCAGATGGCGAGCTCGGCGTGCTGTCGACCTTGTTCAGCGCCCGTACCCTGGGCCTGACCGGCGAACTCAGCCCGACCGCGCAGGCGGATTATCTGTCCGGCCTGATGATCGGCCATGAACTGGCGGCGCTCGCCACGGTTCAGCGACGTCGTCGCAACAACCCGAATCTCCCTTCGATCATCCTCATCGGCAACGCGCAACTCTGTGCGCGATACAGCCGTGCCCTCGATGCCTGCGGTTTCGCCAACGTGACGCTGGCCGAGCAGGCCACCGAGCGTGGCCTGTGGCAACTGGCGCTGGCCGCCGGACTGATCGATTCCTCATCCCGTTAACCCTGACTGGAGGCCTGACATGCTCAAGCAAGCATTGGCGCAAAACGGTCTGATCGCGATTCTGCGTGGCCTGCATCCGCAGGAAGCTGCCGCTGTCGGAGAAGTCCTGTATGCGGCCGGATTTCGCGTCATCGAAGTACCGCTCAATTCCCCTTCGCCGTACGAAAGTATCCGCATTTTGCGTACGACCTTGCCCGCCGATTGCCTGATTGGTGCCGGCACAGTGTTGACCCCGGAACAGGTCGAGTTGGTGAAAGAGGCCGGCGGGCAAGTGATCGTCATGCCGCACAGCGACGCCAAAGTGTTGCGCGCGGCGAAAGCGGCGGGGCTGTTCCTGTCGCCGGGCGTTGCCACACCGACCGAAGCGTTCGCGGCGCTGGCGGAGGGCGCGGACATTCTCAAGCTGTTCCCGGCCGAGCAGATGGGCCCGGCGGTCGTCAAAGCCTGGCTTGCGGTGTTGCCGGCGGGGACGGTGCTGGCGCCGGTCGGCGGTATCACGCCGGACAACATGCAGGCGTTTATCGACGCTGGCGTGAAGGGTTTCGGTCTCGGCTCCGGTCTGTTCAAACCAGGCATGACGGCGGAGCAGGTGGCGGTGAATGCCAAGGCCTACGTGGCCGCGTGGAAGGCCCTTCGCTAAGACTTTTTTGGCGCTGCGTGCGCTACATCTATAAGAGAGACAAAAAGATGAAAATCACCAAACTCACCACCTTCATCGTCCCGCCGCGCTGGTGCTTTCTCAAGGTCGAAACCGATGAGGGCGTGACCGGTTGGGGCGAGCCTGTGGTCGAAGGCCGCGCCCACACCGTTGCGGCTGCCGTCGAAGAATTGTCCGACTACCTGATCGGCAAAGACCCACGCAACATCGAAGACATCTGGACCGTGCTGTATCGCGGCGGTTTCTACCGTGGCGGCGCCATCCACATGAGCGCACTGGCCGGTATCGATCAGGCGCTGTGGGACATCAAGGGCAAGGCCCTCGGGGTGTCGGTGAGTGATCTGCTCGGTGGTCAGGTGCGCGACAAGATTCGTGTGTATTCATGGATCGGTGGTGACCGTCCAGCCGATACCGCGCGTGCGGCGAAAGAGGCGGTGAGCCGTGGTTTTACTGCGGTGAAAATGAACGGCACCGAAGAACTGCAATTCCTCGATACCTTCGAGAAAGTCGATCTGGCGCTGGCTAACGTTGCCGCCGTGCGTGACGCGGTCGGGCCGAACGTCGGTATCGGCGTCGACTTCCATGGCCGGGTGCACAAGCCGATGGCCAAGGTGCTGATGAAGGAACTCGATCCGTACAAATTGATGTTTATCGAAGAGCCGGTGCTCAGCGAAAACTACGAAGCGTTGAAAGAGCTGGCGCCGCTGACCAGCACGCCGATTGCTCTCGGTGAGCGGCTGTTCTCGCGTTGGGACTTTAAACGCGTGTTGAGCGAAGGCTACGTCGACATCATCCAACCGGATGCTTCCCACGCCGGCGGCATCACCGAAACCCGCAAGATCGCCAACATGGCCGAAGCCTACGACGTCGCGCTGGCGCTGCATTGCCCGCTGGGGCCGATTGCGCTGGCGGCGTGTTTGCAACTGGACGCGGCTTGTTACAACGCGTTTATCCAGGAGCAGAGCCTGGGCATCCATTACAACGAGAGCAATGACTTGCTCGACTACGTGAAGGATCCGCGGGTGTTCGATTACGACAAAGGTTTTGTGAAGATTCCGAACGGACCGGGCCTGGGTATCGAGATCAACGAGGAATACGTGATCGAGCGCGCGGCGGTCGGCCACCGCTGGCGCAACCCGATCTGGCGTCATGCCGATGGCAGCTTTGCCGAGTGGTGAGTACTGCCTGACACACCCGATGAGATCGTCCCCACGCTCTGCGTGGGAATGCCTCAATGGACGTTCTGCGTCCGCTTTGGGACGCAGAGCGTCCCGGGCTGCATTCCCACGCAGAGCGTGGGAACGATCAGGCCTCAGGCCGACCTCAATAAACATAAAAAGAGGCTCTCCCCATGCAACCGCAAACCCTCACCGGGCAGGCGTCTTTAGTCACGCCTAGCCGTAAGCGGTTTTTCATCATGGTGTTGCTGTTTATCACCGTGGTCATCAACTACCTCGACCGCAGCAACCTGTCGATTGCCGCACCCGCGCTGACCAGTGATCTGGGTATCGACCCGATTCACGTCGGCCTGATTTTCTCCGCGTTCGGCTGGACCTACGCCGCCATGCAGATCCCCGGCGGCTGGCTGGTTGATCGTGTGCCGCCGCGCATTCTTTACAGCGTCGCATTGCTGCTCTGGTCGATTGCTACGGTGATGCTCGGTTTCGCCGCCAGTTTCATTGCTTTGTTCGTATTGCGCATGGCGGTCGGAGCGCTGGAAGCGCCGGCCTATCCGATCAACAGCCGCGTGGTGACGACGTGGTTTCCCGAACGCGAGCGTGCCACGGCGATTGGTTTTTACACGTCGGGGCAGTTCGTCGGTCTGGCATTTCTGACCCCGGTACTCGCTTGGCTGCAACACGAATTTGGCTGGCACATGGTCTTCGTTGCCACCGGCGCGGTCGGCATCATCTGGGCAGCAATCTGGTACGCGGTGTATCGCGAGCCACGGGATTTCAAAGGCGCCAACGAAGCGGAAATCGACTTGATCCGCGAGGGCGGTGGCCTCGTTGATATTCAGCAGGAAACGGCCAAGGTCAAAGCCAAATTCAGCTGGACCGATCTCGGTATCGTTCTGACCAAACGCAAGTTGTGGGGCATCTACCTCGGCCAGTTCTGCCTGAACTCAACGTTGTGGTTTTTCCTGACGTGGTTCCCGACTTATCTGGTGAAGTATCGCGGCATGGACTTCATCAAGTCAGGCCTGTTGGCGTCGCTACCGTTTCTCGCCGCGTTCATTGGTGTGCTGTGTTCAGGGTTCTTTTCCGACTTCCTGATTCGTCGCGGCTACACCGTCGGCTTTGCGCGCAAGTTGCCGATCATTGGCGGGCTGCTGATTTCCACCTCGATCATCGGTGCCAACTTCGTTGAATCGACGCCGCTGGTGATTGCCTTTCTGGCGCTGGCCTTTTTTGGCAACGGCCTGGCTTCGATCACTTGGTCGCTGGTCTCGACCTTGGCACCGGCGCGTTTGCTCGGGCTGACCGGAGGAGTGTTCAACTTCATCGGCAACCTGTCGGCAATTGCCACGCCGATCGTCATCGGCTTCCTCGCCAGCGGCGATTCGTTCGCGCCGGCGATCACCTACATCGCGGTTCTCGCATTGATCGGTGCCTTGTCCTACGTGTTGCTGGTCGGCAAGGTCGAGCGTATCGAGTTGTAGTGGTCTGCGTCGGGCGACCATAATGCCGCCCGTTCCCTCGCTCAACGGTAAAAGGCTGGATATGCAGGAAGACGCTCCGGAAAAAACCAAGGACGCCGCGCCCACCGGCACGCAGACGCTATTGCGCGGCCTCGGTGTGGTGCAAGCGGTGGCCAGTGGCGCCCGCGATCTCAAGGAGATTGCCCGGCTGATCGGCACCACGCGCAGCACCACCCATCGTCTGGCCAGTTGTCTGGTCGATGAGCGCTATCTGCGCGTGGTGCCGCAAGTCGGTTATCTGCTCGGGCCGAAGCTGATCGAGCTGGGTTTTCAGGCCCGCGAAGAGTTGCCGCTGGTGACCTTGGCCGGGCCGTATCTGGACGAGTTGTCGGCGCTGACCGGCGATACCGTGCACCTGGGGATTCGTGAAGGCGATGAAGTGCTGTATCTGCTGAAGAATCCGGGGCGCAATGGCCCGGAAATGCGTTCGCGGGTCGGCCATCGCATGCCGCTGGCACGCACCGGGATCGGCAAGGCGTTGATGCTCGATGATTCGCCGAAAGATTGGCAACGGCTGTACGACATCAGTCTGCCGGCGGGTGGGAAAAGTCAGTTCTGGCCGCAGCATCCCCAGCAGTCCTGGGAACAGCTGGAGCAGCGCATGACCGAGTACGTCGCCGG
The DNA here is from genome assembly GCF_949767675.1 of Pseudomonas sp. IT-P395. Lineage (NCBI taxonomy): Bacteria > Pseudomonadati > Pseudomonadota > Gammaproteobacteria > Pseudomonadales > Pseudomonadaceae > Pseudomonas > Pseudomonas sp. IT-P395. The sequence continues at coordinate 235,995 of NZ_CATKPW010000058.1, read as the reverse complement.
CGGCTACGCCTTCGATCTGGAGGACAACGAACCGTCGATCCGCTGCGTGGCGGCGCCGATTCGCGATGCGAGCAAGGGCATCGTGGCGGCGATCAGTATCGCCAGCACCGTGCCGTACATGCCGCTGGAAAAAATGGCCGAGCTGATTCCCCTGATCAAAGGGGTCACAGCCCGGCTGTCGGCGGAACTCGGTCTGAAGATTTAAACCTTGAGCGTCGCCATGTCGATCACGAAACGGTACTTCACATCGCCGGCAATCATCCGGGCGTAAGCCTCGTTGATCTGGCGGATGTCGAGCATTTCGATGTCGCAGGTGATGTTGTGTTCGGCGCAGAAATCCAGCACTTCCTGGGTTTCAGCGACGCCACCGATCAACGAGCCGGCCAATACACGACGGCTCATCACCAGTTTGCCGGCGTGTACCGGTGGATCGATCGGCTCGATCAGACCGACCAGAATGTGCACGCCGTCGAAGCGCAGGGTGTCGAGGTACGGGTTGAGATCGTGCTGCACCGGAATGGTGTCGAGCAGGAAGTCGAAGTAACCGGCAGCGGCTTTCATCTGTTCGGCGTCGGTGGAAACGATCACATGATCGGCACCCTGACGGCGGCCTTCTTCAGCCTTGCTTGCCGAACGGGTGAACAGCGTCACTTCGGCGCCCATCGCTTTGGCGAACTTGATGCCCATGTGGCCCAGACCGCCCATGCCGAGAATCCCGACCTTGTCGCCAGCCTTGACGCCGTAGTGCTTGAGCGGCGAGTAGGTGGTGATGCCGGCGCAGAGGATCGGCGCGGCGCTGGCCAATGCGAGTTTTTCCGGGATGCGCACAACGAAGTGCTCGCTGACGACGATGCTGTCGGAATAACCGCCCATGGTGTTGCTGCCATCGACCCGATCCGGGGTGGCGTAGGTCATGGTCGGGCCTTCGAGGCAATATTGCTCAAGGTTCGACTGGCAGGCTTCGCAGGTGCGGCAAGAGTCGACCATGCAGCCAACCCCGACCAGATCGCCTACTTTGTGTTGGGTGACATTCGCACCAATCGCGGTGACTTTTCCGACGATCTCGTGGCCGGGCATCAACGGGTAAACGGCGATGCCCCATTCGTTGCGCGCTTGGTGGATGTCGGAGTGGCAGACGCCGCAATACAGAATCTCGATCGCTACGTCGTCGGCGCGCGGGCTGCGACGTTCGAACTTCATCGGGGCGAGGGGGGTGGTGGCCGATTGGGCGGCATAGCCGATGGCGGTGTACATGATGAACCTCGCGAAAGCAGTGACAGTTGAGGCGGCGCATTCTGGGCGTCGAGTGACGGTCCGGCCATGACGATTCCTCCGGGTCTCATGCCTAATCCTCCGGCATGCGGGTTTGATCGGTCGCATTGGCAAAAGGATCTGCCATGATGTTTTCATCCCCTGTTTTCGTGATTTTTTGTGAAGAACAATTCGATGCAATTGACCCGTCATCTTGATGCCAATGCCCGGCTGGTTTCGCTGATCGAACCGCTGGCGCTGCGCGATGGTTACAGTCAGACCGGGTTGCCCGGTGTGCAGGTGTTGCGCGCCAGTTGCGACGTCGCCCGCGGCCCGCACATTTATGAGCCGAGCCTTATGATCATCGCCCAAGGCAGCAAACTGGCGTTTCTGGGGCCGCGCACCATGGAGTACGGCGCCGGGCATTACCTTATTCAGGCGCTGCCGGTGCCGTTCGAGTGCGAGACGTTTGCCTTGCCGGATGCGCCGTTGCTCGGGGTGTCGGTGGCGATTGATCGGGTGTTGCTCGGTGAACTGGTGCTGGCCATGGGGCTGGCGCCGGGCCGGCACATCCCGGCGCAGACGCCGGAGTCGATGACCTCGGTGGTGCTCGACGATGACATGCGTGGCTGTGTCGAACGCTTGCTCAGTTGCCTGCACGATCCGCTGGAATGCCAGATTCTCGGGCCGGCGCGGGTGCGCGAGTTGTTGTTCACCGCGTTGCGCGGGCCGCAGGCCGATGTGTTGCGCGCGCTGGTCGAGCAGCAGGGGCAGTTCGCGCGGGTGGCGGCGTCGATCAGCCATCTGCATGCACATTACACCGAGCCACTGAATGTCGAGACCCTGGCCGGTTGCGCGAACATGAGCGTGTCGACCTTTCATGAGCACTTCAAACGCAGCACGTTGTTGTCGCCGGTGCAGTATTTGAAGCGCTTGCGTTTGTTGAAGGCGCAGACGTTGTTGGTCGCCGAAGGGCTGGGTGTGGCGCAGGTGGCGCATCGGGTGGGGTATCAGAGTACGTCGCAGTTCAGCCGTGAGTACAAGCGCTACTTTGAGCGCAGCCCGGGTGATGAGCGCGCTGCCTGAGGATTGACACAATCCCTGTGGGAGCTGGCTTGCCAGCGGTGAGGCCGGCACATTCAACATAGATGTCGCCTGATCCACCGCCATCGCTGGCAAGCCAGCTCCCACAGGGGGTGATGCGATGCACTAAATTTTGGGCAACAAAAAGGCCCCCAAATCGGGAGCCTTGATGTTCAGCGGGTCGACTTACATGTTCGGATAAGTCGGGCCACCAGCGCCTTCCGGCGTGACCCAGGTGATGTTCTGCGCAGGGTCCTTGATGTCACAGGTCTTGCAGTGCACGCAGTTCTGCGCATTGATCTGGAAGCGCTTCTCGCCGTCTTCCTTGGTGATCACTTCGTACACACCGGCCGGGCAGTAGCGCTGTGCCGGTTCGTCGTACAGCGGCAGGTTCTTGCTGATCGGGATGCTCGGGTCGGTCAGCTTCAAGTGGCAAGGTTGTTCTTCTTCATGGTTGGTACCGGAGATGAACACCGAGCTGAGCTTGTCGAAGCTGAGTTTACCGTCCGGCTTCGGATAATCGATCTTCTTGCAGTCGGCCGCGAGCTTGAGGCAAGCGTAATCCGGCTTGGTGTCGTGCAGGGTGAACGGCAGTTTGCCGCCGAAGATGTTTTGATCGAGCCAGTTGAAACCGCCGCCAACGATGGCGCCAAACTTGTGGATCGCCGGGCCGAAGTTGCGGCTGGCAAACAGTTCATCGTAGAGCCAGCTCTTCTTGAACGCGTCCACATAAGTGGTCAGCTCTTCAGTGCCGTCCTTTTCCGCGAACAGCGCGTCAGCCACCGATTCAGCGGCGAGCATGCCGGACTTCATCGCGGTGTGGCTGCCTTTGATCTTGGCGAAGTTCAGGGTGCCGAGGTCGCAACCGATCAGCGCGCCACCCTTGAAGACCATTTTCGGCAGCGAGTTCAGGCCACCTTTGCAGATCGCGCGGGCGCCGTAGCTGATGCGCTTGCCGCCTTCCAGATACTGCGCCAGCACCGGGTGATGCTTGAGGCGCTGGAACTCGTCGAACGGCGACAGGTAGGTGTTGCTGTAGGAAAGATCGACGATCAGACCAACCACCACTTGGTTGTTTTCCAGGTGATAAAGGAACGAACCGCCGGTGTTCTCGGTGCCCATGATGTCCAGCGGCCAACCGGCGGTGTGCACCACCAGGCCTGGCTGGTGTTTGGCCGGGTCGATCTCCCAGATTTCTTTCAGGCCGATGCCGTAGTGCTGAGCGTCGGCATCGCTGTCGAGGTTGTAGCGCTTGATCAGCTGCTTGCCGATGTGGCCACGGCAACCTTCGGCGAACAGCGTGTATTTGCCACGCAGTTCCATGCCCGGGGTGTACAGGCCTTCTTTCGGATTGCCTTCGCGGTCGACGCCCAGATCACCGGTGATGATCCCGCGCACCACGCCTTGCTCGTCGATCAGTGCTTCCTGAGCGGCGAAGCCCGGGTAGATTTCTACGCCGAGGTTCTCGGCCTGCTGGGCGAGCCAGCGGCAGAGGTTGCCGAGGGAAATAATGTAGTTGCCTTCGTTGTGCATGGTCTTGGGCACAAAGAAGTCAGGAATTTTCTGCGCGCTTTCGGCGTTTTTCAGGACAAAAATATCGTCGCGGGTGACCGGAGTGTTCAGCGGCGCGCCGAGTTCTTTCCAGTCCGGGAACAACTCGTTCAGAGCGCGTGGTTCGAACACGGCACCGGACAGGATGTGTGCGCCGACTTCGGAGCCTTTTTCGACCACGCAGACGCTGATTTCCTTACCGGCTTCGGCGGCCTTCTGCTTCAGACGGCAGGCGGCGGACAGGCCAGCGGGGCCGGCACCGACGATGACCACGTCGAATTCCATGTATTCGCGTTCCACAGGCTATCTCCTACTCAAGGCTCAACAGTTTTTTTTCTAATTTGGAGGTTTGATGTCGCATCCGCTATTCCTTTACGTTAACGTCAAGGGGAATATTGGAGAACAGACCTTTCTCTCTAGGCGGCGCATTATATCTACACCACTCCGAGCGTCCAATACAAACGTTTGTTTGAATCGGCTCCAGCCCAGAGAAATCAAAGAAGCGCGGCTTATGAATGGTCATTTTGCTGTATTGACCGGAATAGGCGTTCCGGTCAAGATACGGTCGGTTTTGCGCTCGTCGTAGGCAGACTGGCGGTTTCAAGAGCACGTCTAAAGGCAGGGCACAGGTGGTCGAGAGTGCTGCGCAGCGCAGTCTGGCGCGCAGTTTACACAGCGTGAGGATCAATGACTTGTCGGTCACCACTGACGAACGGTCGCACCCCCTTCACATCGTGGAATCACTTCGCACCCCGGTCGGCGTTTTTAGAGGTGCCCTTTTAGCCTGATGAGCATCAACCGCCAGGTTCGCCTAGGCGACTTTCTTTTCACCGGAGAGTAACGAGGAATCCATGAAGGTTCTTGTAGCTGTCAAACGCGTTGTGGATTACAACGTCAAGGTTCGCGTCAAGGCGGACAATTCCGGCGTCGATCTCGCCAACGTCAAGATGTCGATGAACCCGTTCTGCGAAATCGCAGTGGAAGAAGCCGTACGCCTGAAAGAGAAAGGTGTTGCGACTGAAATCGTCGTCGTCTCCATCGGCCCGACCACCGCTCAGGAGCAGCTGCGTACCGCACTGGCTCTGGGGGCCGACCGTGCCATCCTCGTCGAATCCGCTGAAGATCTGACCTCGCTCGCCGTGGCCAAGCTGCTCAAGGCTGTGGTCGACAAGGAACAGCCGCAACTGGTGATCCTTGGCAAACAGGCCATCGACAGCGACAACAACCAGACCGGCCAGATGCTCGCTGCACTGAGCGGCTACGGTCAGGGCACGTTCGCCTCGAAAGTCGAAGTCTCCGGCGACAGCGTTGCCGTGACTCGCGAAATCGACGGCGGCGCGCAGACTGTTTCGCTGAAACTGCCGGCAATCGTCACCACCGACCTGCGTTTGAACGAGCCGCGCTACGCGTCCCTGCCAAACATCATGAAAGCCAAGAAGAAGCCTCTCGAAGTGCTGACTCCGGACGCTTTGGGCGTTTCCACCGCCTCCACCAACAAGACCCTGAAAGTCGAAGCGCCGGCTGCACGCAGCGCAGGTATCAAGGTCAAGTCGGTGGCTGAACTGGTCGAGAAACTGAAAAACGAAGCGAAGGTAATCTAAATGACTATCTTGGTTATTGCTGAACACGACAACAAAGTGCTGGCCCCGGCCACACTGAACACCGTGGCTGCTGCGGCCAAAATCGGCGGCGACATCCACGTTCTGGTTGCCGGCCAAGGCGCTGGCGCCGTGGCTGAAGCCGCTGCGAAAATCGCAGGCGTGAGCAAAGTCCTCAACGCTGATAACGCCGCTTACGCGCATCAGCTGCCGGAAAACGTTGCTCCACTGGTAGCTGAGCTTGGCGCTGGTTACAGCCACATCCTGGCTGCCGCTACCTCCAACGGCAAAAACATCCTGCCGCGCGTTGCTGCGCAGCTCGACGTTGACCAGATCTCCGAGATCATCTCGGTTGAAAGCGCTGATACCTTCAAGCGTCCGATCTACGCCGGTAACGCCATCGCTACCGTGCAGTCCACCGCTGCGATCAAAGTGATCACCGTGCGTGCTACCGGTTTCGATCCGGTAGCTGCTGAAGGTGGTTCGGCTGCTGTTGAAGCCGTTGGCGCTGCACACGACGCGGGCACTTCGAGCTTCGTTGGCGAAGAACTGGCCAAATCCGATCGTCCAGAGCTGACCGCAGCCAAGATCGTCGTTTCCGGCGGCCGCGGCATGCAGAACGGCGACAACTTCAAACACCTGTACGCTCTGGCCGACAAGCTGGGCGCTGCGGTGGGTGCTTCGCGCGCCGCCGTCGACGCAGGTTTCGTACCGAACGACATGCAGGTCGGTCAGACCGGCAAGATCGTTGCGCCACAGCTGTACATCGCCGTCGGTATCTCCGGCGCGATCCAGCACCTGGCCGGTATGAAAGACTCCAAAGTGATCGTTGCGATCAACAAGGACGAAGAAGCGCCGATCTTCCAGGTGGCCGATTACGGCCTGGTGGCGGATCTGTTCGAAGCCGTACCTGAGCTGGAGAAGCTGGTCTAATCCAGCGGCTTCACTTATAAAGAGCCCGACCTTTTGGTCGGGCTTTTTTTTGTTTCGGATTTGAGTGGGAGCTTTTTGCCATGGATCTGCGCTGCGGATTGCATTACTCGGCATTGCTGGGATTGGCCCTGTTGTCAGGTTTGGCCACGGCCGCGGGCAAGTGCGAGCGCCTCGTCGTCACCGGCAGCCCGGATGCGCCGCCGTACCTGTGGCAGGACCCGCAGAATCCCAAGCAGTTGATCGGCGCCAGTGCCGACCTGTTGCAACAAGTCGCCAAAGACCTCGGCATCAAAGTCGAACTGCTCTACGCCGGCAAACGCTCGCAAGCCCTCGATGAAGTGCGCAGCGGGCGCATGGACATGCTGGCCGATGCGCCGCTGACCTTCAATGAACTGGAAAACTTCGACTACATCTATCCACCGCTGCTGGAAAACGACTATCTGGTGTGGACGCGTAAAGGCTCGACACTGGTCTATAGCGAGGCCAAAGACTTGCATGGCCACACCGGTGCGATGTCGGAAAAGTCTCGCATGACCCAGGCATTCGGCGTTTTCGCCGAGCAGAATCTGACCCTGACACGGACAGCCAACCTCACTCAGGCCCTGCAGAAATTGCTCCTCGGTGAAGTGGAATATGTACTCGCCGGCCGCTACTCAGGCATGGCCGCCGCGCAGGCATTGGGCATGACCAATGACCTGCTGGCGTTCGAGCACCCCGTCGACCGCCCGGGGCTGTTTCTTGCGGTTTCGCATAACTCGGCATGTAACGATCCGTGGTTGCGCGGACAGTTGGCCAAAAAGATGACAGAATTGCCCGCGTCCGGACTGACGGAAGCCGCGCTGCAACGCAACATCGAGCGCTGGAAGGCGCAGCAGCAACAGCCGCAACAACCCGTCAGTGCCCCAAAACAGTAGGGATTCTTAGTGAGTATTCGACCTCTTTTCGCGGCGATGGCCGTTCTGGCCCTGGCCGGTTGCGCGACCGATCCGGCACCCGTTGAACAAATGCGCCTGACCGAGCAAGCCATAATCCAGGCCAAGGCTGTCGGCGCCACTGCCGACGAAGTGCCGGAAATGAAACTGGCCGAAACCAAGTACAACCGCGCCAAAGGCAACATGGTGGACGAGTCCTACCGCAACGCGCGCATGCGTTCGGAACAGGCTGAACTGGATGCTCGTCTGGCCGAAGCCAAAGTGTTGACGCAAAAAAGTGAAGAACAGCTGAATGTGCTCAACACCCGCATCGTCCGTCTGCGCAAGCAACTGGGAGATGCCCAATGAGCCTCAAATCCAAAGTCCTCGGCGGTCTGATACTTGCCGGTTGCGCCAGCCTGTACGGCTGCGCCGGTCAACACAGCGAATCCGCACTGCAAGAGGCCAGCGCCGACTTCCAGAAGGTCAAGGAAGATTCCAACGTGCTGCGCATTGCGCCGAAAGACGTGATCCGTGCCGGTGAGTCGCTGGCCCGTGCTGATCGCCTGTCGACCTACTGGGGCAGCGGCTCCGACGTTGTGCATTACGCCTACCTGAGCCAGCGTTACAGCGAAATCGCCCGCGAGCACACCAATCAGGTGCTCAACGAAGAGCGCGCAGCCAAACTGGAGCTAGAGCGTCAGCGCTTGCAACTGGCCCTGCGTGAATCCAAGTTGCTCAGCGTGCAGCAGCAGGGCAAATGGCTGGAAGAACAGATCGTCGCACTGGCCACCACGCAGACCGACCGTGGTCTGGTAATGACCCTCGGTGATGTGCTGTTCGACACCGGTGAAGCGGAGCTGAAAAACTCGGCCAACCGCGTGGTGCTGAAGATCGTCCAGTTCCTGCAATTGAACCCGAAACGCGTGGTGCGTATCGAGGGGTACACCGACAGTACCGGTGGCAAACAGGAAAACCTCAAGTTGTCTCGTGATCGCGCGCAATCGGTCGCGGATGTGTTGATAGATCTGGGCATCGACGACAAGCGCATTCAGGTCGAAGGCTACGGCGACGAATACCCGGTGGACGCCAATGCTTCCGAGCGTGGGCGGGCGCAGAATCGTCGTGTGGAAATTGTCTTCTCCGATGAAAAAGGCCAGCTCGGCGCCGCCCGCTGAGGGCTGCGTCTCTGGAAAGCCCGGACTGTCATGCAGTGCCGGGCTTTTTTACGTCTGTCGAATAGCCCGCAAATCAGTACAGTCAGGGGCAGATACCGCACTGTATGGTCGAGTAATGTGACAACTGTCCCAGTACACTTCTAAACTGTTCCGGTATTGTTTCACACAAGAATAAAATGCCCGTGAAATCGAGTGCTGCGTCATGACCAATCTCTTGCTCTACCAACGTATTGCTCAGCAACTGGCCGAAGACATCCGCCGTGGCGTCTATCAACCGGGGGAGCGCGTGCCTTCGGTGCGCAAGATGAGTTCGCAGCTCAACGTCAGCCATGCGACGGTGTTGCAGGCTTACGCCAATCTCGAAGATCAGGGCTTGATTAGGGCGCGCCCGCAGTCCGGGTATTACGTGCACCAGACACCTGCACTGACGGCGCCGACGCCGGACATTGCCCGGGTCGAACGGCCAGGCTTGGTTACCCGCAGCAGCATCATTCAACAGGTGTTGGTCGAATCACGCCGAGAAGGCGTGTTTCCGCTCGGCGCGGCTGTGCCGAGTGTCGACTACTTGCCGGTGCGCGCACTGCATCAGCAACTGGCCAAGGTCACGCGCTTCCATAGCCCGCGTGCTTTCAGTTACATGTTCAGCCCCGGTTTTGAGCCGCTGCGCCGCCAGGTGGCGATCCGCATGCGCGATGCTGGTGTGGTGGTCGATCCGTCAGAAGTGGTGATCACCCATGGTTGTGTCGATGCCTTGCAGATGTCGTTGCGCGTACTGACCCGCCCGGGTGATCTGATCGCCGCCGAATCGCCGACCTATTACGGATTGCTGCAACTGGCCGATCTGCTCGGCCTGAAAGTCATCGAGATTCCGAGCGATCCCGCGACTGGCATGAGCCTCGAAGCCCTGCAACTGGCGGCCAACCAATGGTCGATCAAAGCGCTGGTGCTGACCACGCGGCTGAGCAATCCGCTGGGCGGCACCATGCCCGAAGAGCGGCAGAAACAGTTGCTGCGCCTGGCTTCTGATTTCGATATTCAGATTGTCGAAGATGATATCTATGGCGAACTGATGTTCGAGCAAGGCAAGACCAAAGCGCTCAAGGCGTATGACCGACTGGATCGGGTGATTTACTGCTCGAGTTTCTCCAAAACCTTGTCACCCGGTGTGCGCATCGGCTGGATGATCGCCGGCAAGTATCAGCAGGAAATCCAGCGCTTGCAGACCTTCAGCACCCATTCGGCGTGCAGCGTGACGCAGATGGCGATTGCCGCTTATCTGGAAAACGGCGGTTATGACCGGCATTTACGGTACATCCGCCAGGAATACCGGAAAAACCTCAGCGCCTTCCAGTTGGCGGTGCAGCAGTACTTCCCCGAAGGCACGCAAATGACCCGGCCCACGGGCGGTTTCATCCTTTGGGTGAGTCTGCCGGGCAGGGTCAATACGCAAGAATTGCATGTGCGTGCGTTGCAGCAGGGCATCAGTATTGCCCCGGGGCTGATCTTCAGTAATACCGAGCAGTTTAACCACTGTATTCGCCTGAACTGCGGGATTCCGTGGAATCGCGAGGCGGAGCGGGCGCTGATGACCCTGGGCATGCTGGCGACGCAACTGTGTCAGGAAACCGCTGGCGGATTCTGAACGAGCGGTGGGTGACGCTTGTCTTGTCGCGTCCAACAAGCGAGCATATGGCCCTCTGCCGTTAGTGTCGTTGGGTCCATGAAAGCGATTTTTCCTGCCGCTTGGGTGTTGCTGGGTTTGCTGATGATCGGTCATGCGCCTGGAGCCGTGGCCGCTGCAGTTCAGGAAAAACCGGCTGCGACGAGTGCCGCTAAAAAAGCCACGTCTGCGCCAAAGGCTGTTCCCGCCAAGAAAGCCCAGCAAAAAGTCATCAAGAAACGCAAGCCGATCGCTTCCAAATCGAAGCCTGCCAGCGAAGTGGTGAAAGCCAAGTTGCCGCCGGCAAAACTCGATTTGAGCCTGCCCAAGGACATGGTCCAGGAACTGAAGCCCAAGGGCACGGTTGAATTGCCCAAGCGCGAGCCGATCCTGCCGCAGATGTTTGGCGAGAAAAACAACGGATTCCAGCTCAACGGCCGCTTGCTCAGCAACGAAATGCAGTTGCAACTGCGCAACGAAGAGCGCCGCGAAGTCGAAGGCGCGGCGCTGGATTTCGAATTCAAACAGTAAAACCAGCCCATCTGTGACCCGCAGACCAGACGCTTTGTCGGAGACTGGTCAGTCATATTCAGTTATCGCTAAAAACCCCGGTTCCGGGAATTTGAAACAGCCGTTTTAGCGGTTACTCTGTTCCGCGTCCCTTTTACACATCGCCCGTCGCGAGGAATTGTTCGTCATGAAATGCCGTGAAGGCTGTGGCGCTTGCTGCATTGCCCCATCCATCAGTTCGCCGATTCCCGGCATGCCTGATGGCAAACCTGCCGGCGAACGTTGCGTGCAGCTTTCGGTCGAAAACCTGTGCAGCATTTTCGGCCGCCCGGAGCGCCCGGCAGTCTGTTCGGGCTTTGCTGCGGATGTCGAGGTCTGCGGCAGCAGCTCGGAAGAAGCGATCAGGCTGATCGGCTGGTGGGAGCAAATGACGGCGGCGTGATGTGTCAAACGAACGGAACTTCAACAATAAGGAATAAGACTATGGGTTCGCTGCATCGTATCGCTGTGTTGTGTGGTTTGACCGCTGTGCTGGCCACGTCCGTCGCTCAGGCTGAAGACTGGAAAGTCGCCAAGAACGAAGACGGTATCAAGATTTCCCTCAGTGAAGTGCCGGGTTCGGACTACAAGTCCTACCAGGGCGTTGCGCTGATGAAAACCACCGTCGCCAAACTGCGCGCACTGCAGGAAGATGTCTCCGGCGCGTGCGCCTGGATTCACGAGTGCAAGACCCAGAAACTGCTCAAGCACGAAGGCGATCAGAGCTGGACCTACACCCAGTTCAACACGCCTTGGCCAGTTACTCCGCGTGACTCGGTGCTGAAGGTGACCACCGTTGAAGGCGCCGATGGCAGCCTGACCCGCAATCTGGAAGGCTTGCCGACGTACATGCCGGAAGAAAAGGGCTTTGTCCGCGTTCAGCAGGTCAAAGGCTTCTGGAAGTTCGTGCCCAAGGGCGACCAGGTTGAAGTGACTTATCAGGTGCACACCGAGCCAGGCGGTAGCGTGCCGGCAATGGTGGCCAACAAGTTCGTCGTCGATGCGCCGTTCAACACCTTGAAAGCTCTGAAAGAACGCGCCGAGAAGTAATAAGCGCGCTCTACACAAAACGCCCCGACCGATACGGGGCGTTTTGTTTTCTCGCAATATTGTGTTTCCAGATATGCGTTGCACGAAATTTTCACAAAGTGTTCCTGACAATTCGCCCGCGCTGTTTGCACGCTTTCCCGGTTTGCCATGGCTCTAGATGAAAGTGTCTGGCGGCGGGGCAGTAATCAATGGCAATGGTGCAGGTGATCGTGCAACATTTGCGCACCGCGCACGCCCCGGGGTCTGGAATGACCAATAGAGGGCATGGCGCCGCTGTATTTTTTGCAACTTCAACTTCCAATGGGTCCTAAAACGACATGGCAAACCCGGACGCCCTGAATCAGCAGCGATCTTCTGCTCGCCTGCTGCAACCGACCGTCAAATCGCATCTGGCCTACACGCTGCTTTGCGCGCTGGTCATGATGGTGATGTTTTCCGTGCTGCGCCTCGCGCTGCTGGTCTACAACCGCGAGATGATCCTCGACACCCCGGCTTCGACCTTCCTCGAAGCCTTCGCCAACGGCCTGCGTTTCGACCTGCGCCTGGTGGTTTACGTGTGCATTCCGCTGGTGCTGGCACTGTTCAGTGCCCGCGCCATGGCCGCTCGCGGTTTCTTCCGCCTGTGGCTGACCATCGCCTCAAGCATCGCGCTGTTCCTTGGCCTGATGGAGATGGACTTCTATCGTGAGTTCCACCAGCGCCTCAATGGTCTGGTGTTCCAGTACGTGAAAGAAGACCCGAAAACCGTGATGAGCATGCTCTGGTACGGTTTCCCGGTGGTGCGCTACCTGTTGGCGTGGGGGATCGGCACCGTAATCCTGGCGCTCGCGTTCAAAGGCGCCGACCGTGCCACGCGTCCGCGCGGACCGTTCAGTGGCGGCAGCGTCAGCACCCGTCAAGTTGCGCCGTGGTACACCCGTCTTGCGGTGTTCGTGGTCTGCTTGCTGATTTGCGTGGTTGCCGCTCGTGGCACTCTGCGTCAAGGCCCGCCGATGCGTTGGGGTGACGTCTACACCACCGATTCCAACTTCGCCAACCAGCTTGGCCTCAACGCCACGCTGTCGCTGATCGAGGCTGCCAAGTCGCGCATGGGCGAAGATCGCGACAATATCTGGAAAGCGACGTTACCGCAGGAGCAAGCGCAGAAAGTCGTGCGCGATATGCTGCTGATGCCTGACGACAAACTGGTCGATGCCGATATTGCCGCCGTGCGCCGTGATTACACGCCGCCGGCCGACAAGACCCTGCCGATCAAGAACGTTGTAGTGATCCTGATGGAAAGCATGGCCGGTCACTCGGTCGGTGCATTGGGCGCGCCAGGCAACATCACGCCATACCTGGACAAACTGTCGAAGGAAGGTCTGCTGTTCGACCGCTTCTTCTCCAACGGTACGCACACCCATCAGGGCATGTTCGCGACCATGGCCTGCTTCCCCAACCTGCCAGGTTTCGAATACCTGATGCAGACCCCGGAAGGCAGCCACAAACTGTCCGGCTTGCCGCAGGTGCTCAGCGCCCGCAACTACGACGACGTATACGTCTACAACGGCGACTTCGCCTGGGACAACCAGTCGGGCTTTTTCAGCAACCAGGGCATGACCAACTTCGTTGGCCGTAACGACTTCGTCAACCCGGTGTTCTCCGATCCGACCTGGGGCGTGTCCGACCAGGACATGTTCGACCGTGGTCTGCAGGAGCTCAAGGCGCGGGAAAACGGCAAGCCGTTCTACGCGCTGCTGCAAACCCTGTCCAACCACACGCCGTACGCCTTGCCGACGCCATTGCCGGTCGAGCGCGTGACTGACCGTGGCAGCCTCAACGAACACTTGACCGCCATGCGCTACTCCGACTGGGCACTGGGTCAGTTCTTCGAGAAGGCGCGCAAAGAGCCGTACTTCAAGGAAACCCTGTTCGTCATCGTCGGCGACCACGGCTTCGGCAACGAGCGCCAGATCACCGAAATGGACCTGGGCCGCTTCAACGTACCGATGCTGATGATTGCACCGGGCATCCAGGAGAAGTTCGGTACCCGTGACCACACCGTGGGCACGCAGATCGACATCGTGCCGACCATCATGGGCCGTCTCGGTGGCGAAGTGCGTCATCAGTGCTGGGGCCGCGATTTGCTCAATCTGCCGGAAGGCGACACCGGTTTCGGTGTGATCAAACCGTCGGGCAGTGAGCAGACGACCGCCATCGTCACCGCCGACCAGATCCTGGTGTTGCCAAGAGACAAGGACATGGGGCCGAAGATGTGGCAGTACCAGCTAGGTGCCAACCCGCACGCCGAAGTCATTCCAAATGCACCGCGCACTGCCGAGTTGAAACTCAAACTCGAAGCGTTCCTGCAAACGGCGACCAAAAGCCTGATGGATAACACCGCTGGCGTCATTCACGGCAAACCGGATTGATCGCTCACTGCCAGTAAAATCCGCGCAATAAAAAGAGGCCCTGAACAGGGCCTCTTTTTTTTGCCGGTTACATCGTTATATCCGACCGAGTAACAGCAGCACCAACAGCACCACCAACACCACGCCGATAATGCCCGATGGACCGTAACCCCAACTTCTGGAGTGCGGGAAGACCGGCAGACCACCGATCAGCAACAGGATCAGGATAATGATAAGAATTGTGCCCATGTCGATTTCCTTGTTGATAGTGTTCGAGAAGTCTTGGTATTCAAGGGCGACTGGAGACTAAGTAATTCCAGACGGCTTACAAATTCCGACCGGTGCGCGTGAAAGAAAATTCAATGTTTTTTTAATGTATTTGGATTGCTTGTTTATTTCCTTTGAAGCACAAGATCAAAAGATCGCAGCCTTCGGCAGCTCCTACAGGAGTTCGATGCAGGAGCTGCCGAAGGCTGCGATCTTTTGATCTTGCATTCAGCAACTTGATGGAGCGTGGGCGCGCGCCGATCCTTCGCTACACTCGGCGCATCTTCCCCGGAACAACAAGGCTGTTTGCTATGCAAAATCGCATGATGATCACTGGTGCGGGCTCGGGCCTGGGTCGCGAAATCGCGCTGCGCTGGGCGCGTGAAGGCTGGCAACTGGCCTTGTCCGATGTCAGCGAACCCGGCCTGCAGGAAACCCTGAAAATGGTCCGCGAGGCCGGTGGCGACGGGTTCATTCAGCGCTGCGATGTGCGTGATTACAGCCAGCTCACCGCGTTCGCCCAGGCCTGCGAAGAGAAGCTCGGCGGCATCGACATCATCGTCAACAACGCCGGTGTTGCCTCGGGCGGTTTCTTCAGCGAGCTGTCGCTGGAAGACTGGGACTGGCAGATCGCGATCAACCTGATGGGCGTGGTCAAGGGCTGCAAGGCGTTCCTGCCGCTGCTGGAGCAAAGCAAAGGCAAGATTATCAACATCGCCTCGATGGCGGCATTGATGCAAGGCCCGGCCATGAGCAACTACAACGTGGCCAAGGCCGGGGTGGTGGCGTTGTCGGAAAGCTTGCTGATCGAGCTGGCGCAACAGGAAGTTGGCGTGCACGTGGTGTGTCCGTCGTTCTTCCAGACCAACTTGCTGGATTCGTTCCGTGGTCCCACCCCGGCGATGAAAGCGCAGGTCGGCAAGTTGCTGGAAAGTTCGCCGATCAGCGCGGCGGACATCGCCGATTACATCTATCAGCAAGTGGCCGCCGGCGAGTTCATGATTCTGCCCCACGAACAAGGCCGGATGGCTTGGGCGCTCAAGCAGAAGAACCCGCAACTGCTCTATAACGAAATGACCTCCATGGCGGAAAAAATGCGCGCCAAAGCCAAACAGAACAACGGCTGAGCTTGCCCGTAGCAGACCGCGTCGTTAGGGTGGCCGCAATGGTCACCCTGTCGAGACGCATCAATGCTCAATTACTTGTGGTTCTTCCTCGCGGCGCTGTTTGAAATCGCCGGTTGCTTCGCCTTCTTCATGTGGCTGCGCCAGGGCAAAAGTGCGTTGTGGGTGATTCCTGCGCTGCTCAGTCTGACCCTGTTCGCACTGCTGCTGACCCGCGTTGAAGCTAACTACGCGGGGCGTGCCTATGCCGCGTATGGCGGGATCTACATCGTCGCGTCGATTGGCTGGCTGATGGTGGTCGAGCGGGTGCGTCCTTTGAGTTCGGACTGGATCGGCGTGGCGCTGTGCGTGATCGGCGCTAGCGTGATTCTGTTCGGGCCGCGATTTTCTGCGGCGTGAGGGGTATTTGTCGGAAACGTCTGACGGCTTGATGCGAGCATGGCTGTAAGGCAAAACTGATTTGCCCGCCATGCATTGTAGAGCCGCGGCAAGCCGCGCATCTTCAGGGTTCGCTAACCCTGAAGGACGAATCTCATGCTTGTACTCAGCCGTGTCGTTGGTGAGTTGATTTCAATCGGCGACGACATTTCCCTGCGCGTGCTGTCGGTGAACGGCTCCAGCGTGCGCTTTGGCGTCGAGGCCCCGCAAAAGGTCAATGTGCACCGCGCGGAGGTCTATGACCGGATCAAGCGCAAGCAGGCCACCGAAAAGCTCCGCTAGGCATTCAATCGAACAGATGCTTGGGCACCTCGTGTTTGAGCATCAACTGACATTGCTCGCTTTCCGGGTCGAAGACGATCAGCGCCTGGCCTTTGGTCAAGGCCTGACGCACGCGCAGCACACGGGTTTCCAGCGGCGTGTCATCGCCGTTGTCGGTGCCGTCGCGGGTGACGAAATCTTCGATGAGGCGGGTGAGGGTGTCGACTTCAAGTTGGTCGTGGGGAATGAGCATGGGCACCTCGGCTGAATCAATGGCGGGATGCTACGGCGATTGCGGTTTGCCTGCCAGTTTTGTGTTGCCTATGCCGACCTCATCGCTGGCAAGCCAGCTCCCACAGTAATTGGGGCAACACAAATTTGTGTACACCTCCGATACCTGTGGGAGCTGGCTTGCCAGCGATGGGGCCAGTCCTGTCATCACAAAGCCGGATCAACTATCGGAACGCTGCCCCACCAGACTGTCCACCGACGGCACCCGCGTATCGCTCTCCATTTGCGTGTCATGTTCAATCTGATGACTGAAGCGATCCAGCGAAGCATTCGCCGGCGCTGCATCACTGGCAAACACCGGCGGACTCAAGATGTAAGCCCCCAGCAAGCGACTGAGTGCCGCCAGGCTGTCGATGTGCGTACGCTCATAACCATGGGTCGCATCGCAACCAAACGCGAGCAGGGCAGTGCGGATGTCGTGGCCTGCAGTCACCGCCGAATGCGCATCGCTGAAGTAATAGCGGAACAGGTCGCGGCGCACCGGCAACTCGTTCTCGCTGGCCAATTTCAGCAAATGTCGCGACAGGTGATAGTCGTACGGCCCGCCGGAATCCTGCATCGCCACACTCACCGCATGCTCGCTGGAGTGCTGCCCCGGAGCGACCGGTGCGATGTCGATGCCGACGAATTCGCTGACGTCCCACGGCAATGCCGCTGCCGCGCCGCTGCCGGTCTCTTCGGTGATGGTAAACAGCGGATGGCAGTCGATCATCAGTTCCTGGCCGCTGTCGACGATGGCTTTGAGTGCCGCCAGCAGCGCTGCAACCCCGGCCTTGTCATCGAGGTGACGGGCGCTGATGTGACCGCTTTCTGTGAATTCCGGCAGCGGATCGAAGGCGACCACGTCACCGATGCTGATGCCCAGCGAGTCGCAGTCAGCCTTGGTCGCACAGTAAGCGTCCAGGCGCAGTTCAACGTGATCCCAACTGATTGGCATCTCGTCCACGGCGGTGTTGAACGCGTGCCCGGAGGCCATCAGCGGCAACACACTGCCGCGAATCACGCCGTTGTCGGTGAACAGGCTGACACGGCTGCCCTCGGCAAAACGGCTCGACCAGCAGCCGACCGGGGCGAGGGTCAGACGCCCGTTGTCTTTGATTGCACGAACCGCCGCGCCGATGGTGTCGAGGTGCGCCGAGACGGCGCGATCGGGGCTGTTCTTCTTGCCTTTGAGCGTGGCGCGAATGGTGCCGCGCCGGGTCATTTCGAACGGAATGCCGAGTTCTTCCAGACGCTCGGCGACATAGCGCACGATGGTGTCGGTAAACCCGGTAGGGCTGGGAATGGCGAGCATTTCCAAGAGGACTTTTTGCAGGTAGTTGAGATCCGGTTCGGGGATTTGCGTGGTCATGGAAACTCCTGATGGGTTGAGCACACCGATGGTTTCGATGAGGAAAGTTTTGTGTTGCTTGATCGGGCCTCATCGCTGGCAAGCCAGCTCCCACAGTTTTTGTGTGTACCGCAAAACTTGTGGGAGCAGGCTTGCCAGCGATGGCGTCGGTTCAGTCACTAGAGAATCAAGAGACAACCGGCTGACTGTGCGGAAACAACAAATCGACAAATCGCTCCGCCGTCGGCTGCGGTTCATGGTTGGCCAGCCCGGCGCGCTCGTTGGCCTCGATAAACACGTACTCGGGCTGATCCGCCGCCGGCACCATCAGATCGAGGCCGACCATCGGAATATCCAGCGCCCGTGCCGCGCGCACGGCGGCATCGACCAGCGTCGGGTGCAGAATCGCCGTGACATCTTCCAGCGTGCCGCCGGTGTGCAGATTCGCCGTACGCCGCACAAACAAATGCTCACCGGCCGGCAGAATGCTGCTGCAGTCATAACCCGCGGCATGCAAGGTGCGCTGGGTCTCGTGGTCCAGCGGGATCTTGCTCTCACCGCTGGTGGCCGCTTGCCGACGCCGACTCTGCGCCTCGATCAACGCGCCCACCGAATGCTGACCATCGCCTACCACTTCGGCAGGCTTGCGAATCGCCGCGGCCACCACTTCAAAGCCAATCACCAGAATCCGCAGATCAAGGCCTTCATGGAAGCTTTCCAGCAGCACGCGGCTATCAAACTGCTTCGCCGTTTCGATGGCTTGCTGCACCTCTTCGATGCTTTGCAAATCCACCGCCACGCCTTGACCTTGTTCTCCGTCGAGCGGCTTGACCACCACCCGTTGATGCTCGTCGAGGAAGGCCAGATTGTCGTCGGCATTGCCCGCCAATTGCTGCGAGGGCAGGTTCAACCCGGCGCCTTTGAGCACTTTGTGCGTGAGGCTTTTGTCCTGACACAGACTCATGCTGATCGCGCTCGTCAGGTCGCTCAACGATTCACGGCAACGCACCCGGCGCCCGCCATGGCTGAGGGTGAACAGCCCGGCATCGGCGTCATCGACCTGCACATCGATGCCGCGCCGATGCGCTTCTTCAACGATGATCCGCGCATACGGATTGAACTGCGCCTCCGGCCCCGGGCCGAGAAACAGCGGCTGATTGATGCCGTTCTTGCGCTTGATGGCGAAGGTCGACAGATTGCGAAAACCGAGCTTGGCGTAGAGGTTTTTCGCCTGCCGGTTGTCGTGCAACACCGACAGGTCGAGATAGCTCAGGCCGCGACTCATGAAGTGTTCGATCAGATGCCGCACCAGCACTTCGCCGACACCCGGGCGCGAGCACTGCGGATCAACCGCCAGGCACCACAGGCTGCTGCCGTTTTCCGGGTCGTTGAAGGCTTTTTGATGGTTCAGGCCCATGACGCTGCCGATCACCGCGCCGCTGTCTTCGTCCTCGGCCAGCCAGTACACCGGGCCGCCCTGATGATGCGGAGTCAGCCGCGTGGCATCGATCGGCAACATGCCGCGCGCCTGGTACAACTGATTGATCGCCTGCCAGTCCGCTTCACTTTGCGCGCGGCGAATACGAAAGCCGCGAAACACTCGGGTGGCCTGGCGGTAATCGCTGAACCACAGGCGCAAGGTGTCGGACGGGTCGAGAAACAGTTGCGTCGGTTCCAGGCCGAGAATCTGCTGGGGGGCGGCGACATACAAGGCAATGTCGCGCTCGCCGGGCTGCTCTTTCAGCAGTTCCTGCGCCAGTGATGCCGGGTCGGGAAAGGTATGGCCGATCAGCAACCGGCCCCAGCCGCAATGCAGCGCAATCGGCTCGGCGGCCAGCGTGCTGCCGTCTTCGGCCAGACGTGCCTGCAAGCGTTCATAGGACGGTGTCTGACCGCGTATCAGCCGTTGGTTGATGGCCGTGGCGTGGGGTTTCATCAATCAGATTCCTTGTTCACTGAGCCACAGGTTCAGGGCAGCCAGTTGCCACAACTTCGAACCGCGCAACGGCGTCAGTTGGCCTTGCGGATCGGTCAGCAATTTGTCGAGCATGGCCGGGTTGAACAGGCCGCGATCCTGACTCGGATCGAGCAGCAGTTCGCGCACCCAGTTCAGCGTGTCGCCCTGCAAGTGCTTGAGGCCCGGCACCGGGAAGTAGCCTTTTTTACGGTCGATCACCTCACTCGGGATGACTCGGCGCGCGGCTTCTTTGAGCACTTGTTTGCCGCCGTCAGGCAGCTTGAATTGGCCAGGCACTCGGGCCGAGAGTTCAACCAGTCGATAGTCCAGAAACGGCGTACGCGCTTCCAGGCCCCAGGCCATGGTCATGTTGTCGACGCGTTTGACCGGATCGTCGACCAGCATCACCGTGCTGTCCAGACGCAGGGCTTTGTCCACCGCCGCCTCGGCGCCGGGCTGGGCGAAATGCTCTTTGACGAAGTCACCGGCCGCGTCATGCGCAGTCAGCCACTGCGGTTGCACGGTGGCGGCGTAGTCGTCGTAGCTGCGGTCGAAAAACGCGTTGCGATAAGCCGCGTAAGGATCGGCAGCGCCGTCGACTTGCGGGTACCAGTGATAACCGGCGAACAATTCGTCTGCGCCTTGGCCGCTCTGCACAACCTTGCAGTGCTTGGCCACTTCACGCGACAGCAGATAGAACGCAATACAGTCGTGACTGACCATCGGTTCGCTCATCGCGCGGAACGCGGCGGGCAATTGCTCGATGATTTCTTTCTCGTCGATACGCAATTGGTGATGCTGAGTGCCGTAGTGCTTGGCAATCAGATCGGAATACTGAAACTCGTCACCGCGTTCGCCGCCGGCATCCTGGAAACCGATGGAGAACGTCGAGAGGTTCTCGACGCCGACTTCACGCAACAGGCCGACGAGCATGCTCGAGTCGACACCGCCGGACAGCAGCACACCGACATCCACAGCGGCACGTTGACGAATCGCCACCGCTTCGCGGGTGCTGTCGAGGACGCGGTCGACCCAGTCTTCCAGCGTCAGATTTTTTTCGTCGTCGTGTGGGCCGTAGGGCAGGGTCCACCAGGTTTTCTGCTCGGTGCTGCCGTCGGCTTCAACGCGCATCCAGGTCGCTGGCGGCAGCTTTTCGATGCCGGCCAGCAAGGTGCGCGGCGCCGGGACCACGGCATGGAAATTCAGATAGTGATTGAGCGCCACCGGATCGAGAATCGGGTTGATGTCGCCGCCCTTGAGCAACGCCGGCAAGGCCGATGCAAAACGCAGGCGCTGGCCGGTGCGCGACAGGTACAACGGCTTCACGCCGAGACGGTCGCGGGCGATGAACAGGCGTTTGGCGTCGCGTTCCCAAATGGCGAAGGCGAACATCCCGTTGAGCTTGGGCAGCAGCGCTTCGCCCCAAGCGTGGTAGCCCTTGAGCAACACTTCGGTGTCGCCACCGGAATAGAACGCGTAACCCAGCGCTTCGAGTTCGGCGCGCAGCTCGGGGAAGTTGTAGATCGCACCGTTGAAGGCCAGGGAAAGGCCAAGTTGACTGTCGATCATCGGCTGCGCCGAGCCGTCCGACAGGTCCATGATTTTCAGGCGACGGTGGCCCAGGGCAATCGGCCCTTGGGCATGGAAGCCCCACGCGTCGGGGCCGCGAGGGGCCAGGTGATGGGTGATTCTCTCGATCGCTGCAAGGTCTGCAGGTTGTTGATCAAAGCGTAACTCGCCAGCTAATCCGCACATAAAGTCCTTACCGGTTTTTCCGTTGGGGAGGGGTCAAGCCGTACCTCGCCAGAAGAGCGGGTACTCAGAAACTGACCCGCCCCGGTAAGTGGAGTTTTAGAACGATAAGTTATAAGGCAACAGGTTCCAGCTTGTGCAGCAGAGTGCCCGGTTGTTCGCGCAAATGTTTCTGCACCTCAAACTGCCCGAAGTAGTCGTCCGCCATTTCACTGTTTATGGGGGCACCGGGCTTCGCGGAGTCTGTTGCGGTCAGGCGTTTTTTCAGATCCACCAGTCGAGACAGCGCATCGTGTTTTTCGATGGCGGTCCAACGATCGAGGCTGGCGAAAACGAGGGCCAGCAATTCATCCGTGGCATAAATACGCAAGCGCCTGTTGAAGTCCTCGTTCGGGCTGTTGAGATGGGCTGCGCTTATAAGTGACGCCTGATTCTCCCGGCGATTGGCGTAGGCGGCCTCGTTGACATTGGCAACCGCCACCGCGAGTTCCCCGGCATCTGCTGTCAACTTATCGAGATGGCGATCGAAAAGATGTTTGTACAGGCCTGTCTCCAGCGGGATGAACGCGATGTCTTCCAGGAACGAAAGGCTTTCCAGGTTCAATGTCCGGAAGTCACTTTGTTCGCGGTGGGTCAATTGCGAAATGAACAGTTCTTGCAGTTCTTTACTTGCAACGAAGTTGACGGCCAGGCGATACCTGCACTGGTCTTCACTGTCGTCCTGGTAAAAGCTGTCGCCAGCATCATTGGGAATGTAAACGTAGTAGCTGTCTTTCGTCGATTGATCGGTCTGGCGACAGGTTATCAATACGGCATCTGTCATGTATTTGCCAAATAGTTGTATCGAATACAGCTTGATTCTGGAGTTGTTGAACAGGTCACCATAAACAATGTCTTCGTTGCCTTTGGCGAGGTTCAACAGGGTGACAAGCCGAGAAAGAGGGAAGTTCGGTTTGCTGAAATATTTTCCGTAGGCGGCGAGCTTCATGTTTGTTTTATGCATTCGCAGGCTGATCAATTCGAGACTTGAGACTCTGAACGTTCTGGATATGTGTTTCTTGTATTCGCCCCCGAGATCAAGCTGGCGACTCAACAGCGCAAACGCTTGTGCGGTTATCTGAGTAGGCGTTGAGCCGTCGGGCGCTTCTTCGTCGACTTTGGTTAAGGTCTCGCTGTCGTCCGAGAAGTAACCGGCAGCCGCTTCCTGTTGCGTAAAATTCAGCATCGCTGCCTGCAACAAGGTGTAGGTGTGGGAGCCATCGTCCACGGCTGTCGCGGGTTTGAGCTTGATGCTGTCGTTGATACTGAATCGTCCTCCATACTGTTGCTGCAGCGCCTGTCGCAGCTTTCGCTTGCAGAGATCCTCCAGCGTTTCCAGTTTGCCCAGCAATTGATCAATGTAGTACTGGTAGGGCAGCGCCTCATCGAACAATGCACGGAATCCGTCAAGTCTGACCGGGTCGGCTTTGAGCAATCCGTCACTGATGAATCGGGCAACGACGGTTGCCTTGTCCCGGTTGCCCATTACATTGAGCAGTTTTTTCAGCGTGGCTTCATGGGTCAAAACGCTTGCTTGTTGTTGCGTCTGGATAATCATGTTGGAAATCTCGTGTTGAAGAAGAGACTTGATCCTAGGCCGTCGAAACGAAAAAAAATAACGTGTTTATTTGATCGCTTGAGCCATGAAGTCAGCGGTATTTTGATTGAAATATATACATATCTATCGCCACGGAAAGGTCTGAGTGTGTGTGCGGTATTTGCAGGGGAGATGGCACTCGGGGCACCCTGAAGTTACCGGAAAAGTGGTGGTAGATATCTATGTTATTGATGAGGGTTGTTATGGTTTTATGCGTGCAGGAACATCAGGTCTTGGATTGTTAATTGTTCTTCGATTCCGATATGTTCAAACCTCCACTTCGCAATAAAGGACTATTGCCGATGTCAACCAAAGCAAAGCTTTCACAAAAAACAATCCTCAGCACATTGCTCGATGCCACAGAGGATCTCGATACCGCCCAGACTCTGCAAGAAAGCCTACCGGCGCATTTATTGAAAGCGACGGTGGCCGCTTTGTCAGCCCTTGATCAGACAAGCCGTGATCTGCACCAGATTCAGGCGACCGTGGCGGCGGATCTGCTCGCATTGAAGCCCTTGCAGACGTTCTGCATCAGTGAACTGAGCGATGCCTTGAGTCGCAAATGGTCGGTGGTTTTTGATGTCGAGAAAGACTTTCTGAGTCTGCCGGGCGTTGATTGCGGTTGCCCTGCGACCTCTACCGACGAGAACGGTATTCAGACGTTCCCGCACGCTACAACGACGCTGTTGCAAGCGGCGATGCAGAACTTCAGCGAAGACGAGGCGGCTGAGAGCTTTCCGCAAGGCAGTTTTATTCGAGTGCACAGTGCCCCAGACGGTGTCACCGGGCTGACCCCGGCCACGTTTGCCGCTTTTTGCCGAGAGCTGGATTTGGGCAAGCGCTATCAGGAGCATTTCCAGCTGGTGTTCGGCTTGCGCGACAGCGATGACAAGGTGATCGCCACCAGCACCATGACCGCTGATATCGCGAAAATGAAAAAGCTGCTGTTGCAATTCGACATGCACCAGGCCGCTCTTAAAAGCCATATCACCTTGTCCGGTCAGCAAATGCTGCAGAAGCTGATCGACTTCGATGGCGTGGTGTCGGCGCAAACACTGCTCTATGGCAACCGAACGCTGATCATGCAAGGCATTGAAATTTTCGACAGTTGCGTCTGGGGTGTGGTGGTGTTTTCTGCCCGTTCGGTGGAGTTGTACCCCGATGAGTGGTGCCTGGTGTACATGGCGGGTGAGCCCGAGCGACCACTGTACGAATACAGCAGTTTTACCGCGTTCAAGCAGTACCTGACGCAGCAGTTGAAGGTTAAAAGTTACAAGGATTATTTCGCCAACAGCATTGATGAAGACGACAAGGCCGATTTTTTCAAATCACTCGCTGACAGCGCTGATCTGGGCCACATCAAGCAATTGCCGATCGCCGTGCCACTCTTTGAGTTCATGCTGCAAAGCCATGTCGGCAAGCTTCAACTCGACGCGCGCAAACTGGCGGTGCCGACCGCTGATATCGATGAGGATGTCCGCCGGAAACGCTTGCTGGATTTTCTTCAGTTGGGTGTGACCGTTGCGTCCGTGGCGGGGTTCGTCGTGCCGGTGCTCGGGCAATTGATGATGGGCGTTGCAGTCGGGCAGTTGCTCAGTGAAGTTTACGAAGGGGTCGAGGATTGGCGCCGCGGTGATCATCAGAAAGCCCTGTCGCATCTGTTGAGCGTCGTGGAAAACATTGCGCTGACGGTTGCCTTTGCCGGGGGACAAAAAGCCTTGGGAGCGCTGGGTAAGAAACTGCTGCAGTCACACCCGGCGTTCTTCGGTGAATTCACCGCCATTATCAATCACGCTGGCCAGCCGCGCCTGTGGAAACCTGACCTTTCGCGCTATGAGCATTTCCTGCCGACGGGATTGACGGTCGCGCCGAGTTCCGAGGAGTTTTATCAGATCGGTGCGAAAACCATGGCTCGCGTCGATCATCGGTTCTTCGCCGGACCTTATGATTCCGCCGCGAAAGTCTGGCGCCTGGAACATGCCGAACGCGCGCAAGCTTATGTGCCGGAGCTTGTCCGGCACGTCGAAGGTGGCTGGCGGCTGCCTGCTGAAGAACCGCAAGAGTGGGGCAGTTCCGCGTACACGCTCAAACGTATTGATCCGCAATTGAGCGAGTTCGTGGATACCGACCTGGACATGATGCGGCGACTCAGCGACACCTCGCCAGAAACCTTGCATCAGGCCTTTACTGACAATCTGAGTTTGCCTGTGCGGCTGCGCGAAACCGTGGAGCGCGCGCGCGTCGTGCGTCAGCTGCGGCAATTGACCCGCGAACTGCAGAACGGCGAAACCCATTCCGGCCAGCCTGTTGAAGCGCAATTGCACGCCTTGCCGAAAATGTCCGGTTGGCCGACCGACCGCTACATTGAGGTGACCGACGCAGAAGGCACAGTGACGGCGACCTATCCGCAAACCAAAGTGCTCGACGAATCGCTGGCGGTGGTGGTCAGCGAAAAACAACTGGCGCAGGGCCAGTTGCTGCAATCCGTAGTCGATGGCCTGTATCAGAAAGAGGTGGACACTTTGCTCGGCGGCAAAGTCGCGCAAAGTGTTGAAGAGTCGACGTTGGCAAAGAAACTCGGTGCGGTTTTGCAGGCGGATCATCGCGCGGCTTTCGAGCGTATGTATCAACGCTACGATAAAAGTGACGTCGATGATGTTCTGAAGCTGCGCCGTGTTTTTCCCGATATCCCGGCGCGTTATGCGAAAGCACTCATCGAGCGCGCGTCGAGTGTGCAGCGCCTGCATCTGCGTAAAACCGGTCGAGTACCGCTGCGGCTGGGGCAGGAGGTCAGCGATGGTATTGGCAAAGTGCGACTGGATCGCGCACTGGCGGGGTTTCATTGGCCGAGGCTCGCCAACGCCGACACCGACAGGCTGGCGATTCAGTTGTTGCCTCGTCTGAGCGGCTGGGATTCCCGACTGCGTCTGGAACTGCGCGACAAAACGCTCAGCGGGCCGATTCTGCAAGCCGTTGGCGACACCTCGGCGCTCCCCGCCGATACGTGCTCGCTGGTGAAGTCGGCCGAGGGGTATGAGGCTTTTGGCGGCGACGGCAAAACCTTGGGAAAAGTGGCATTCGGCCCTGACGCGCTGTACGAAGCCATCCTCAAGGCCCTGCCGCGACGCCAGCGAACAGCCATTGGCTTTGCAGACCCGAAGCAGGCCAGCGCGGCAAAGCTGCGCAGCCAGTTGCTCAACGCTGCACTGGATGAGCGCGAGGCCACGGCGCGCACGCTGGTCAATGGCAAGCCTGAGCCGCAGGTTGTCGAACCAGTCTGTAATCAGGGTGATCAGCCGCCTGCGGTGCAACATCCACCGGCGTTGCTGCGCAAAGTGCGCAAACTCTTTCCGCGCTTGAGTGAAACGCAGGCCAGTGAGTTCATCGATGGCCTGGGAGACGATCAGTTGACTCGTGCGACACGGGTCAATGCCTTGCGCCAGGATCTGCAAAGCTTGCGTGAAGCGCTGTTCCTCTGGAGTGAGGATACTGGCGCAATGAACAAACTCGGAGGGGATCTGGCGGAAGTGCGGCACAGCCGCAAAACCATGGCCGAGCTGATCGAAAACGGATTCCGCCGGTATTACTCCGTCACCAATGAAAACGGGAAATGGGTGGGGGTCCTGAATTTTGATGGCATGCGGGTCGGAAAACTGCCGACGCTGCCCCCGGGGATCAGCTTTGACCACATCCAGAAACTGTTCATGAATGACATGGCACTGGATGATGATGTCGCGTACTTCCTCAAGTCATTCAAAAAGCTTGAGACGCTCGAGCTCGACCGCAATGCCATTACCCGCCTCCCTGAGGTGCTGTCGCATATGCCCGATATCACTCGCTTGTGTCTGGCGGGCAACAAGCTCCAGCTGACCGAGTATACGCTGGCCAAACTCAGCGGTTTGCGCTCGCTGCATCACCTGAACCTCAACGAAAATCCGCTGAATGCCACACCGGATGTCAGACAGATGTTCAATCTGCGTCGTCTGTTACTGCAAGACACCGGCCTCACGGAAATCCCCAAGGGACTTGAGTATCTGCTGTATCTGGACTGGGTGGACTTGCGCAGCAACAAGATCAAGAACCTGCCTGACTGGTTGTTCAAGACACCGCGAAGTTTCAGCCAGGCGCTGGACCTGGGACTCAATCCCTTGGCCGATCCGAGCAAAACGCACCTGGAGAATTATCGCGACAATTTCGGTATCGGTATGGGGTATCTGGAAAACGACATCGCTCGAATGAACGAGCAACAGGCACGCTCGCTTTGGCTTGCTGATAAAACGGCTGAGACGGGGGCCGGGCGTGAACGGATCTGGAACGCATTCAAGGATGATCCACGCGCCGAGAGCCTGTTCCATCTGCTCGCTGAGCTGGGTGATACCGCCGATTCGGAAAAGGTCAACAAGGACATGCAGCGGCGAGTCTGGGCCGTGCTGGAAGCAGCCGAAGCCGATACAGCGCTGTGTGATCAGATACTGAGTCTGGCCGCCACCCCGATCAATTGCACCGACAGTGCGGCAATGAACTTCAGTTATCTGGAGATCGCCGTGGAGGTCGATCGGGTGACCCGGCTGGCCGGAAACCGGATCGCCAGTGGCAAGCCGTTGCTTGAGCTGGGACGTGGCCTGTTCCGGTTGGAACAATTGAATGAAATTGCTCGGGCGCATGCCGCCAAGGTCCCGAAGGTGGATCCACTGGAGGTAAACCTCGCCTATCGCATCGGCCTGGCCGAGACACTGGAGTTGCCCGGCCAGCCGCGCAATATGCTTTTTGGCACACTGGGCGGGGTCACCGCAGCCGATCTGGACGTCGCGAAAAACCAGGTCGCCACGGCGGAACTCTCGCCCAAATGGCTGCAGTTCATGAGTGAGCGGACATTCTGGAGAGACTATCTGGAGCGCACACTTGCGCATCAGTTTTCCTCTGTCCGAGATATGTACGACCAGCGCATGACTGCCTTGGACGCGAAGAAAGACACGATGTCCAGTGTCGATTACGTTAGCCAGTCCGGAGTCCTCAAGGTCGAGCGCCAAAACGCCATGGACGAGGTCATGACGCGTCTGACCACCGATGCGCTGCGCGACGCGGATCTGGGCATCTGCACCCTGGCTGACGGATAAGTGCTACTTGCCGCGAATCAGCTTGCGCAACGCGAAACGGTTGGGATGACAGGCTTCGGCGACGCTTCTTGGTACGGGCAGCGGCTCATCGTCCAGCCAGGCAGCCAGCAGCTCGCCCGACAGCGGCGCGGTGATCAGTCCTCGCGAGCCGTGGCCACTGTTGATGTACAGGCCGTCGAGCCACGGACAGGCGATGTCCGGAATCTGACGGGCGTCCTTGCTCAGCAGCGCATAAGCGTCAAGAAACGCTTTGCGGTCGGCGAGGGGACCGACCATCGGTAAATAGTCAGGGCTGGTGCAGCGAAAGGCTGCGCGGCCCTGCAGGTTTTCGACAGGCTGTTCGCTGATTTTCAGGCGTGCGACAAGGTCAGAGGAAATCTCTGCAAGCATCGCCAGATTGCCTTGGTGTTCGGCGGTGGTCGGTGTCAGATCATCGCTGTTGAAATCGAAACTGGCGCCGAGGGTGTGTTCGCCCAAGCGGGCAGGAGCGACGTAGCCTTCGGCACAGACCACGGTGGCCAGTGTCTGACTGGCTGCGGTTTCGGCGAGACGGGTGATCTGCCCGCGAATGCGCTTGAGCGGCAACTCGGCACTCTGGGCAAAGCGTTGGATCTCGGCGGCACCGGCCAGCACCACGACCGGTGCGCTGGCGAGCAAACGCTCACCGTCCAGCGCCTGCCATTGATCATCGACCTTGCGCAGTTGCAGCGCTTCGCAATGGCTGAGCAGTTCGATGTTCGGCTGCGCCGCTTGCGCCTGACACAGCGCCGGCGGATGCACCCAACCCCCTTCGGGATAGTACAAGCCGCCGTGGGCTACTCCGACTCCGGCACGGGCCTGCGCCTCGGGTTGATCCAGCCACTGCAACAGGTCTTCCGGGAAGGCTTCAGCCAACTGCGCGTGACGCTCGGCTTCCTTGGTATTGAACGCCAGTTGCAGCACGCCACAATCGTCCCAGTCAGTGCCGCGTTGCAGGGTTTCCAGCAGGCGCCGGGTGTAACCGAAACCGCTGACGATCAGCTGCGACAGCGCCGTGCCGTGGGCGGACAACTTCAGGTACAGCACGCCCTGCGGATTGCCCGAGGCTTCTTGCGCGACGGCCTCATGGCGCTCCAGCAAAGTGACCTGCCAGCCGCGTGCGGCCAGGCTGGACGCCGTGGCACATCCGGCGAGACCGGCGCCAATCACCAGTGCTCGACGGTCACTGGTGATCGGCGCAGGGCGAGCAAACCAGGGTTTTTCCGGCGCCGGCGGCGTCACCTCTGTCGGCCAGCCGAGGAATTCGCCACGGAGGATTTCCCACTTGTGGCCGATGCCCGGCGTGCGCTTCATTTTGAACCCGGCGGCGTTCAGCAATCGGCGAACCCAACCAGTGCTGGTGAAGGTGCTGATGGTCGAGCCGGGCGCTGCCAGTCGCGCCAGTTCGACAAACAGTTCGGCGGTCCACATGTCGGGGTTTTTCGCCGGGGCGAAACCGTCGAGAAACCACGCGTCGATCTGTGCGTCAAGCTGCGGCAGTTGCTCCAGTGCATCGCCGATCAACAGCGTCAATGTCACGCGGCCTTTGGCCAGGGTGATGCGCTGGAAGCCGGCATGGATTGCCACGTAATGGCGCAGCAACTGATCGGCCAACGGTTTGAGTTCCGGCCAGAGTGCCAAGGCACGCTTGAGGTCGGCGGGGCTCAACGGGTATTTTTCGACGCTGACAAAATGCAGTCGCGCACCGGCCACGGCGTGTTGCTCGAACAACTGCCAGGCGCAGAGAAAATTCAGCCCGGTGCCAAAACCGGTTTCACCAATAACCAGACGACCAGTTGCCGGCAGTGCGGCAAAACGCTCGGCCAGGCGATTCTGTTCGAGGAACACATAACGGGTTTCTTCCAGACCTGATTTGTCGGAAAAATACACGTCATCGAACACCCGCGAATGCGGGCGTCCCTGGTCATCCCAGTCGAGTTGGGCGTGGGGCAATACAGGTTTCATGGCAGGCTCGGCAACGACAAGGCGGCCATTCTAGCCGATCGCGCAGGCGCTGCTTGATCCATGGCAAGGCTTGCGCCCGACGACTCGCGGACAATCCGCGACCTGCGGGAATTTCTGCGCCGTTGCTGTGCCCAATCCGCTAGTCTTGCTGAATCCTGGAAGGAGCCGTCCCATGTTTGAATCCGCTGAAATCGGTCACGCCATCGACAAAGACACCTATGAGGCGGCCGTCCCGGCATTGCGTGAAGCCTTGCTCGAAGCCCAGTTCGAACTGCAACAGCAGAAGCGTTTTCCGGTGATCATCTTGATCAACGGTATCGAAGGTGCGGGCAAGGGCGAGACGGTCAAGTTGCTCAACGAGTGGATGGACCCGCGCCTGATCGAAGTGCGTACTTTCGATCAACAGACCGATGAAGAGTTGTCCCGGCCACCGGCCTGGCGTTACTGGCGGATGCTCCCGGCCAAGGGCCGCATGGGGATTTTCTTCGGCAACTGGTACAGCCAGATGCTCCAGGGGCGGGTGCATGGCTTGTTCAAGGATCCGCGTCTGGATCAGGCGATCGCCGGTGCCGAGCGCCTGGAAAAGATGCTCTGCGATGAAGGCGCGCTGATCTTCAAATTCTGGTTTCACTTGTCCAAGAAACAGATGAAAGCGCGGCTCAAGGCGCTGGCCGATGACCCGTTGCACAGCTGGCGCATCAGCCCGCTGGACTGGCAGCAGTCGGAAACCTACGACAAGTTCGTCAAGTACGGCGAGCGCGTGCTGCGCCGTACCAGCCGTGATTACGCGCCGTGGCATGTGATCGAAGGCGTCGACGCCAACTACCGCAGCCTGGCGGTCGGCAAGATTCTCCTCGAGGGTTTGCAAAATGCGCTGAAACGTCCGGACGTACATCCCCACGATGTCAGCGCCGCGCCGTTGGGTACGCCGGTCGATCAGTTGAACCTGCTCGACAGCCTCGACCTGACCCAGCGCCTGGAGAAGAAAGACTACGAAGAACAACTGATCACCGAGCAGGCGCGATTGTCCGGGCTGATGCGCGACAAACGCATGCGCCGCCACGCGCTGATCGCGGTATTCGAAGGCAACGACGCGGCAGGCAAGGGCGGGGCGATCCGTCGGGTCGCGGCGGCGCTCGATCCGCGCCAGTACAACATCGTGCCGATTGCCGCGCCGACTGAAGAGGAGCGTGCGCAGCCGTACTTGTGGCGCTTCTGGCGGCACATTCCGGCGCGCGGCAAGTTCACCGTGTTCGACCGCTCCTGGTACGGCCGGGTCTTGGTCGAGCGGGTCGAAGGCTTTTGCACGCCAGCCGACTGGCTGCGCGCCTATGGCGAGATCAACGATTTCGAAGAGCAACTGGCCGATGCCGGCGTGATCGTTGTGAAGTTCTGGCTGGCCATCGACAAGGACACGCAGATGGAGCGTTTCCAGGAGCGCGAAGAGATCCCGTTCAAGCGTTTCAAGATCACCGAAGACGACTGGCGCAATCGCGACAAATGGGACGCCTACCGGGCCGCCGTGGGCGATATGGTCGACCGCACCAGTTCGGAGATCTCGCCATGGACGCTGGTCGAAGCCAATGACAAACGCTGGGCCAGGGTCAAAGTGTTGCGCACGATCAACCGCGCGCTGGAAGACGCCTTCGAGAAATCCGACAAGCGCGCAAAGAAACACAAGGATTGAGCCGATAGACGCGCATACGCGGGGTGAATGATTGTCGCGGTCGTTGATGCAGTGGACTTATGCTCGGTCCACTCTCAACTGACCACAACAATGAGGTATGCCATGCGTGAAGTGGTGATCGTCGACAGCGTGCGGACTGGCCTGGCCAAATCCTTTCGCGGCAAGTTCAACCAGACCCGTCCCGATGACATGGCGGCTCATTGCGTCAACGCCCTGCTTGAGCGCAACGATATCGACCCGGCGAGCGTCGAGGATTGCATCGTTGGTGCGGGCTCCAACGAAGGTGCGCAGGGTTACAACATCGGCCGTAATGTCGCGGTGCTGTCGCGCTTGGGCACCGGCACCGCCGGCATGACTCTCAACCGTTTCTGCTCGTCTGGCTTGCAGGCTATCGCGATTGCCGCCAACCAGATTGCCTCGGGTTGCAGCGACATCATCGTTGCCGGCGGCGTCGAGTCGATCAGCCTGACGATGAAAAGCGTCAACACTGATCACTTGATCAACCCGCTGCTCAAGCAACAGTCGCCGGGCATCTATTACACGATGGGCCAGACCGCCGAAGTGGTCGCGCGACGTTATGGCGTCAGTCGTGAAGCGCAGGATCGATATTCGCTGCAAAGTCAGGTTCGCACTGCGGCAGCGCAGGCCGCAGGGCTGTTCAACGATGAAATCGTGCCGATGGCGGTCAAGTATCGTGTCGAGGACAAGAACACCGGTGAGGTGCAGATTCTCGATGGCGTGGTCGACCGCGACGACTGCAACCGTCCGGACACCACCTATGAAAGCCTCGCTGGACTGAAACCGGTATTCGCCGAGGACGGTTCGGTGACGGCGGGCAACTCGTCGCAACTGTCTGACGGTGCGTCGATGACGCTGGTGATGAGCCTTGAGAAAGCGTTGCAGCTGGGCCTCAAGCCGAAAGCGTTTTTCCGTGGCTTCACCGTGGCCGGCTGCGAGCCGGACGAGATGGGCATTGGCCCGGTGTTCTCGGTGCCGAAACTGCTCAAGGCCAAGGGCCTGCAAGTGGCGGATATCGATCTGTGGGAGCTGAACGAGGCGTTCGCTTCGCAGTGCCTGTACAGCCGTGATCGGCTGGAGATCGATAACGACAAGTACAACGTCAATGGCGGCTCGATTTCCATTGGTCACCCGTTTGGCATGACCGGATCGCGGCAGGTCGGGCATCTGGTGCGTGAGTTGCAGCGGCGGAATTTGCGTTACGGCATCGTGACCATGTGCGTGGGCGGCGGGATGGGTGCGACGGGGTTGTTTGAGGCGGTGCGTTAAGCCAGAACATTTTTGTTGTCTGCTCCATTGCTATCGCTGGCAAGCCAGCTCCCACAGGTTTCGGAGCGTTCGCAAAATCTGTGTACGCCACCAATCCTGTGGGAGCTGGCTTGCCAGCGATTGGATCACCACCACTTAGCGGTTGGAATCCTGCAGCTGCATCCGCGCGATATAAGCTTTTATCTCCAGCTCAGCCTTCTTGGCACTCTCAAACGGCCCCTCAAGGGTATTTTCCCGAGTGCTGAAAAAAAGTTCGCCATTGACCCGGCACAACCGTTCGCTGCGAAAGCGCATGGCGGGGGCGCTGTCCTGCGCGCGCATTCCTAACATGATCGGTCTCCTCGGCTGATGTGCTGAAAGGGATCCAATGAGCTTATGCCTGAAGCACTTGGCGCGCCCGCTCAGCCGATCAACGGCGGCGCGTCAATTTACTGCTGCGACCTGCACAGTTTCATTCGCGTCCTGACCGCAACTGTCCCTGTGTCGCGCCCGGTGGCACGCCTAGAATGAGCGCACTTGTCAGCAGGCTTTGGGGTTTCCATGCACATATCATCCGGTCGCTGGGTCTACGGCTTGTTCCTGGCACTGCTGACTGCGTTTTTGTGGGGCATCCTGCCGATCAAACTCAAACAGGTATTACTGGTGATGGACCCGGTGACGGTGACCTGGTTTCGCCTGCTGGTGTCCGGCGGCTGCCTGTTCATCTATCTGGCGGCGGTAAAACGCCTGCCCAGCCGCAAAGTGCTCGGGCCCAAGGGTGGTTGGCTGGTGTTGATGGCGGTGCTCGGGCTGGTCGGCAATTATGTGCTGTATCTGATGGGCCTTAACCTGCTCAGCCCCGGCACCGCGCAACTGGTGGTGCAGATGGGCCCGATCATGTTGCTGGTCGCCAGCCTGTTTGTGTTCAAGGAACGCTTCAGTATTGGCCAGGGGATTGGTCTGGCGGTGTTGTTGATCGGTTTTGTGCTGTTCTTCAATCAGCGGCTGGCCGAACTGCTGACCTCACTGTCGGATTACACCGCTGGGGTTTTGCTGGTGCTGTTGGCGTCGACGGTGTGGACCTTCTACGCGCTGGGCCAGAAGCAATTGCTGACGGTGTGGAATTCGTTGCAGGTGATGATGGTGATCTACCTGTTCTGCGCGCTGTTGCTGACACCGTGGGTGCACCCGCTCGAGGCGCTGAACCTGAATCCCTTGCAGGGCTGGCTGCTGCTGGCGTGCTGCATGAACACGCTGATTGCCTATGGCGCGTTCGCTGAAGCGTTGGCGCATTGGGAGGCGTCGCGGGTCAGTGCGACGTTGGCGATTACGCCATTGGTAACGTTTGGCGCAGTGGCGATTGCGGCCGGGATCTGGCCCGAGTACGTACATGCCGAGCAGATCAATGCGCTCGGCTATGGCGGGGCGGTGCTGGTGGTGCTGGGTTCGGCGCTGGTGGCGTTGGGGCCGTCGTTGATCGCCGGTTTGAAGGCGCGGCGGATGAAGATGGCCGCCAGTTAAACCGCGCCGCTGCCATTCGCGAGCAGGCTCACTCCTACAGGGGGAATGCGTTCCAAATGTAGGAGTGAGCCTGCTCGCGATGACTTACTAAGAAACGCTACAAATCTCAGCCCTTGGCGCCAGCCTCGATCATATTCTCCGGCCGCACCCACGCATCAAACTCTTCATCGGTGAGATACCCCAGCGCCAACGCCGCCTCACGCAAGGTCAGCCCTTCGCTGTAGGCTTTCTTGGCGATCTCCGCCGACTTGTCATAACCGATATGCGGATTCAGTGCGGTCACCAGCATCAGCCCACGCTCCAGATGTCTGGCCATGACTTCGGCATCCGGCTCCAGCCCGGCAATGCAGTGCTGCTGGAAGTTGCTGCAACCGTCGGCAAGCAAGCGAATCGATTGCAGCAGGTTGTGGATGATCACCGGTTTGAACACGTTCAACTGCAAGTGACCCTGACTGGCGGCAATGCCGATGGTCACGTCATTGCCCAGCACCTGACAAGCGAGCATCGACAGCGCTTCGCATTGGGTCGGGTTGACCTTGCCGGGCATGATCGAACTGCCCGGCTCGTTCGCCGGCAGCCGCACTTCGGCAAACCCTGCGCGTGGCCCGGAGCCAAGCAGACGCAGGTCATTGGCGATTTTCATCAGCGCCACGGCGAGGGTTTTCAGCGCGCCGGAGAGGCTGGTGAGCGGTTCGTGGCCGGCGAGGGCGGCAAACTTGTTCGGCGCAGTGACGAAGGGCAGGCCTGAGAGCGCCGCCAGTTCGGCGGCAATCGCCTCACCAAAACCGTGTGGCGAATTCAGCCCGGTACCGACCGCGGTGCCACCCTGGGCCAGTTCACACACCGCCGGCAGTGCCGCGCGGATTGCGCGTTCGGCGTAATCCAGCTGCGCGATGAACCCGGACAACTCCTGACCGAAGGTGATCGGCGTCGCATCCATCATGTGCGTACGCCCGGTCTTCACCAGTTTCATGTGCCGCGCGGCCAGTTCGGCGAGGCCGCCGGACAACTCGGCAATCGCCGGCAGCAGTTGTTCCTGCACCGCTTGCGCGGTGGCGATGCTCATGGCGGTAGGGAAGCAGTCGTTGGAGCTTTGCGAGCGGTTGACGTGATCGTTGGGGTGCACCGGCGTCTTGCCGCCGCGCGGGTTGCCGGCCAGTTCGTTGGCGCGACCGGCGATCACTTCGTTGACGTTCATGTTGCTCTGCGTGCCGCTACCGGTCTGCCAGACCACCAGTGGAAACTGGTCGTCGTGCTGGCCGTCGAGCACTTCGTCAGCGGCCTGTTCGATCAGGCGGGCGATGTCGGCGGGCAGGTCACCGTTGCGGTCGTTGACCCGGGCCGCGGCTTTCTTGATCAGGGCCAGGGCGTGCAATACCGGCAGCGGCATGCGTTCCTGACCAATGGCGAAGTTGATCAGCGAGCGTTGCGTCTGAGCACCCCAGTAGGCGTCGTCCGGGACTTCGATCTGGCCCAGGCTGTCGGTTTCGATACGGCTCATCGTGCACACTCCTGTTGGTCTGTTTGCGCAGTTTAGGCCCGGTCGGGCCCAGGTGGTTCCCTCGATCCGATTGTTGACCGGTAAAACCCCGCCAATCAAGCGCGGCAAGGCTCGGGGGTTGAGCGACGAGGTTTTTTAGGCGCAGAATGGTCGCCCTTGGGGTTTTACCTCGCCTAGCTGAAAAGGAAACTCGATGACTCGTCTTCGTGCCATCTGCACCGCGGTTGCACTGGTTTGCGCCAGCGGCCAGGTGCTTGCCGATACCGCCAGCCACAACGCCAGTGCTGAAGCTTTCCTGACCCTGGCGCACGCTGACAAGCTGGGCACTCCGGTGTACATGCAAGTGCAGCAAATGTTCGCTCAGCGTTTCGAACAGACCAAAGCCCCGGAAGCCAAAAAAGCCGTACTGGAAACCTACCAGGCCAAGGCCAACGCCGCGCTCGACCAGGCCATCGGCTGGAACAAGCTCAAGCCTGACATGGTCAAGCTCTACACCAGCAACTTCAGCGAATCCGAGCTGAAAGACCTGGTCGCGTTCTACCAGTCGCCACTGGGCAAGAAAGTCCTGGAAAAAATGCCGCAGCTGACTCAGCAATCGGCCCAGATGACCCAGGCCAAACTGGAAAGCGCCGTACCGGTCGTCAACAAGCTGCTCGACGACATGACCAAAGAGCTGACCCCGGCAGCGCCTGCGGCCAAGAAGAAGTAAGCGGAGTTCGTGATGACCATGCAACAACGCATCGAATCGACGCTGGCCCTGCTTCAGCCTGAGCACCTGCAAGTGCTGGATGAAAGCCACATGCACAGTCGCGGGTTACAGACGCACTTCAAGGCCGTGGTGGTCAGCGCGCAGTTCGACGGCCTGAACCGGGTCAAGCGCCACCAGAAAGTCTACGGCACGCTTGGCGAGCTGATGGGCGAGTTCCATGCGTTGGCGCTGCACACCTACACCCCGCAGGAATGGGCAGAGATCGGCGCCGCTCCGGCATCGCCGACCTGTGCTGGCGGCAGCAAGCATTAAGCTTCGGTTTTTTGCTAGAATCCGCAACGCGCCGCTCACCCGGCGCGTTTTTTTTTGAATCCGGTTCACCCTTTGCGAGGGTAGCCACCTGGAGAAATACCCATGACACAACCGATTGTCGTGGCGGCACTGTATAAGTTCGTCACCCTCGAAGATTACGTCAACCTGCGCGAGCCCCTGCTGCAAGCGATGGTCGACAACCAGATCAAAGGCACGCTGCTGATCGCCGAAGAAGGTATCAACGGCACGGTCTCCGGCAGCCGCGAAGGCATCGACGGCCTGCTCGCCTGGCTGAAGAACGACCCACGCATGATCGACATTGATCACAAAGAGTCGTACTGCGACGAGCAGCCGTTCTATCGCACCAAGGTCAAACTGAAGAAAGAGATCGTCACCCTCGGTGTCGAAGGCGTCGACCCGAACAAGAAGGTCGGCACCTACGTTGATCCGCAAGACTGGAACGCGTTGATCAGCGACCCGGAAGTGCTGTTGATCGATACACGTAACGATTACGAAGTGTCGATCGGCACCTTTGAAGGCGCCATCGATCCGAAAACCACCAGTTTTCGCGAATTTCCCGACTACATCAAAGAACACTTCAACCCGGCCGTGCACAAGAAAGTCGCGATGTTCTGCACCGGTGGCATTCGCTGCGAGAAAGCCTCGAGCTACATGCTCAGCGAAGGCTACGAAGAGGTTTACCACCTCAAGGGTGGCATCCTGAAGTACCTTGAAGAGGTGCCGCAGGAAGAAACCAAGTGGCAGGGCGACTGCTTTGTGTTCGACAACCGCGTGACCGTGCGTCACGACCTCAGCGAAGGCGACTACGATCAATGTCATGCCTGCCGCACGCCGGTCAGTGTTGAAGATCGTGCGTCCGAGCACTATGTGGCCGGTATCAGCTGCCCACATTGCTGGGACAAACTCAGCGAGAAAACTCGCCGCAGCGCGATCGATCGGCAGAAGCAGATCGAACTGGCCAAGGCGCGCAACCAGCCGCACCCGATCGGCTACAACTACAAGCAAGCATCCACCGAGGCTTAACCATGTCTGCGCGCCTGCTCTATGTGATGGATCCGATGTGTTCGTGGTGCTGGGGGTTTGCTCCGGTGGCCAAGGCATTGGTCGAGCAGGCGCAAGCAGCCGGTGTGGAGTTGCATCTGGTGGTTGGCGGTTTGCGCACCGGCAGTGGCTCGGCGCTGGAGCCGACCACGCGTCGCTACATTATCGAGCATTGGCAAGCGGTCACTGAAGCCACCGGCCAGCCGTTCAAGTTTGACGGTGCGTTGCCCGACGGTTTTGTCTACGACACTGAGCCTGCCTGCCGGGCGATCGTTACTGCGCGCAGTCTGGCGCCGGATTGCGCGTGGAGATTGGTCGGACTGATCCAGCAGGCGTTTTATGCTGAAGGTCGCGACGTTACCCAGGCCAGCGTGCTGGTCGAGCTGGCAGAAAAGGCCGGTGTACCGCGTATCGAATTCGCTGCCTTGTTCGATCATGCCGACCAGCACAAAGCGACTCAGGCCGATTTCAGTTGGGTGCAGGATCTGGGCATCGCCGGTTTCCCGACCCTGCTCGCCGAGCGCAACGGTCAACTGGCGCTGCTGACCAACGGCTACCAACCGCTCAGCGAGCTGTCGCCATTGCTCGGCCGCTGGCTGGAACGCGCGGCCTGTGTCTGATCGGGCCGATGACACGCCAGCCGTAAAGCGTGTCGACCGGCTGAGCTGGGCAGAAGTCCGGCGACTGGCATTGAGGCACAAAAAATCCCTGTGGATCGCTAACGGTGTCGCCGTGCTGGCGACGCTGTGCAGCGTGCCGATTCCGTTGCTGCTGCCGCTGCTGGTGGACGAAGTGCTGCTCGGCCATGGCGACGCTGCGCTGAAAGTCATGAATCACGTGCTGCCCGGTATGTGGCAGCAAGCGGCGGGTTACATCGGCTTGATGCTGGTAGTGACGCTGACCCTGCGTTGCGGCTCGCTGTGCTTCGGCGTGTTGCAGTCGCGGCTGTTCGCACGGCTGGCCAAAGACATCGTTTATCGCATTCGCGTGCGCCTGATCGAACGCCTGAAGCGGATTTCCCTCGGCGAATACGAAAGCCTCGGCAGCGGCACCGTGACCACGCACCTGGTCACCGACCTGGACACCCTCGACAAATTTGTTGGCGAAACCCTCAGCCGCTTTCTGGTGGCGATGCTGACGCTGGTCGGCACCGCGAGCATCCTGATGTGGATGCACTGGAAACTGGCGCTGTTGATTCTGTTGTTCAATCCGTTGGTGATCTACGCCACGGTGCAGTTGGGCAAACGCGTCAAACACCTGAAGAAACTCGAGAACGACAGCACCTCGCGCTTCACCCAGGCGTTGAGTGAAACCCTCGATGCGATTCAGGAAATCCGTGCCGGCAACCGCCAGGGCTTCTTTCTCGGTCGGCTCGGCCTGCGCGCGCAGGAGGTGCGCAACTACGCGGTCAATTCGCAGTGGAAAACCGACGCTTCCAACCGCGCCAGTGGCTTGTTGTTTCAGTTCGGCATCGACATTTTCCGCGCGGCGGCGATGCTCACGGTGTTGTTCTCCGACCTGTCGATCGGCCAGATGCTCGCGGTGTTCAGTTACCTGTGGTTCATGATCGGCCCGGTCGAACAACTGCTCAATCTGCAATACGCCTATTACGCGGCGGGCGGGGCGCTGGCGCGGATCAACGAGTTGTTGGCGCGCGCCGATGAGCCGCAATATCCCGGTGGCGTCGATCCGTTCAAGGGCCGCGACACCGTCGGCATTCAGGTGCAAGGCCTGAGCTTCGGCTACGGCGATGAGCTGGTGCTGGATCAGTTGAATCTGTCGATTGCTCCCGGTGAGAAAGTCGCGATTGTCGGTGCCAGTGGCGGCGGTAAAAGTACCCTCGTGCAGTTGTTGCTCGGGCTTTATACACCGCTGGCCGGCACCATCCGGTTCGGCGGTTCGACCCAGCAGGACATCGGCCTGGAAACGGTTCGCGAAAATGTCGCGGTGGTGTTACAGCACCCGGCGCTGTTCAACGACACCGTGCGCGCCAACCTGACCATGGGCCGCACCCGCAGTGACGAAGCCTGCTGGCAGGCGCTGGAAATCGCTCAGCTGGACGCGACCATCCGCGCTTTGCCCAATGGCCTCGACAGTATTGTCGGTCGCTCCGGCGTGCGTCTGTCGGGCGGGCAGCGCCAACGGCTGGCCATCGCGCGGATGATCCTCGCCGAGCCGAAAGTAGTCATCCTCGACGAAGCCACGTCTGCCCTCGACGCCGCCACCGAGTACAACCTGCATCAGGCCATGGCGCGCTTCCTCAATGGCCGCACCACGCTGATCATTGCCCACCGACTGTCGGCGGTGAAACAGGCTGATCGCGTGCTGGTGTTCGATGGTGGTCAGGTCGCTGAAGACGGCGATCACCAGCAGCTGATCGCCGATGGCGGTCTGTATGCCAAGCTCTATGGTCACCTGCAGCAGATCCAGCGCCCTTGAGTTTCGTTCCGGTTTCTGTGCTTAGTGCTTGAATTGCATTGAGTAAATTCAACCGGAACGCGCAAGCAGCACAGCCATTTGCACAATCGGCCTAGAGGACGGCAGAGCTGTCCCTTTGACTTGTCGAAAACTAGCCTAGGCTGAGCTGTCAGGAGCGGGATTTTCCGGTGTTCATCTGGCAGTGCTTGCGCAAGGGATCTCATGAAGCAAAAGCGGACTCTCGGAACGCCACGGTTGTTGGGCATCGTCTGGCCATTTATTGCCGTCGTGTTGTTTCAAGCGTTACTGGGTGGCGTGAGTCTTTACGTGCTCTCGGCCGTTCGCGGTTATGTCGCTGGCGAAAGTCTCTGGTCCAAGGGCCAGAAAGACGCGATCTATTACCTCAATCTATACGCCGACAGCCGTGACGAGGCGATCTTCCTCAAATACCGCAACGCGATTGCCGTGCCGCAAGGCGGGCATCAGTTGCGTCTGGCGCTGGATCATCAACCGCCGGATCTGGCCGCGGCACGCGAAGGTATTCTCAAGGGTGGCAACCACCCGGACGACGTCTCCAGCCTGATCTGGCTGTACCTCAACTTCCGTCATTTCAGTTATCTGGAAACTGCCATTGACCGCTGGACGGTCGGCGATGCCTATCTGGTCGAACTGGATGACGTGGCGCAGGAGATGCACCGCAGCATTTTAGATAGCACCGCCAGCAGCGCCGATATCCAGCGCTGGAAGGCGCGGATTTTCGCCATCAACGATGCCGTGACTCCGGCGGCGAAAGCTTTCAGCGATGCCTTGGGCGAAGGCTCGCGGATGATTCTGCGGCTGCTGCTGTTAACCAATCTGGCCACGGCACTGGGGCTGATCGTGCTGGCCCTGTGGCGCACGCACAAACTGCTCAAGCAGCGTCACGCCTTTGCCGAGGCGCTGCAACTTGAGAAGGATCGGGCGCACGTCACCTTGCATTCGATCGGTGATGGCGTCATCACCACCGATGTCAGTGGTGCCATCGATTACATGAACCCGGCCGCCGAAGCCATGACCCACTGGAAGGCCGAGCAGGCGGCGGGATTGCCGCTGGCAGCGTTGTTCAATTTGCTCGACGACAACGCCCAGGCCGAGGGGCTGACCCTGATCGAGCACATTCTCAGTGGCCAGCTCAGTGGCGGCAGCGAGCATTCGAAACTGATCCAGCGCCTGGATGGCACGACGTTGTCAGTGACGCTGGTCGGCGCACCGATCCGCAATGCCGGCAAGGTCAGCGGCACGGTGCTGGTGCTGCACGACATGACTCAGGAGCGGCAATACATCGCCAACCTGTCGTGGCAGGCGACCCATGATGCGCTGACCGGGTTGGCCAACCGTCGCGAGTTCGAATATCGGCTGGAGCAGGCACTGAATAAGCTAACGCGGCATTCCGGGCGGCATGCGCTGATGTTCCTCGACCTCGATCAATTCAAACTGGTCAACGATACCTGTGGTCACGCCGCCGGCGATGAACTGTTAAGGCACATTTGTACGCTGTTGCAATCGGGGCTGCGCGAAGGCGACACGCTGGCGCGCCTGGGCGGTGATGAGTTCGGCATTCTGCTGGAGAACTGCGCGCCAGACGCGGCCGAGAAAATCGCCGAGGCGCTACGCCAGACTGTGCAGAACCTGCATTTTGTCTGGAAAGGGCGGCCGTTCCTGACCACGGTGAGCATTGGTCTGGTGCATATCGCGCAGACCCCGACGACCCTCGAAGCCTCACTGCGCGCGGCCGATATGGCCTGTTACATGGCCAAGGAAAAGGGCCGCAACCGGGTGCAGGTCTACCACGCCGACGATTCCGAGCTGTCGCTGCGCTTTGGCGAAATGGCTTGGGTGCAACGGCTGCACATGGCACTGGAAGAAAACCGCTTTTGTCTGTACGCCCAGGAAATCGCCCCGCTCAAGCCGGGTGACAACAAGGGTGGGCACATCGAGATTCTGCTGCGTCTGCATGATGAAGCCGGGCGGATGATTCTGCCGGACAGTTTCATTCCCGCTGCCGAGCGTTATGGTTTGATGAGTCAACTGGATCGCTGGGTAGTTCAGAACGTATTCAAGGTTATTGCTCAATGTATTGCACAAGAACATCAAGAGCCTTTAGCAATGTGTGCGATTAATCTGTCAGGCATTACTATAGGAGATGACGCGTTTTTGCACTTTCTGCGAGAGCAGTTTGTTAACTACGCAATACCGCCTGAAATGATTTGTTTTGAAATTACAGAAACCAGTGCAATTGCAAATCTGGGCAGCGCAATAAGATTTATTAATGAACTCAAAGGCTTAGGTTGCTATTTTTCATTAGATGACTTTTGTGCCGGAATGTCTTCATTCGCTTATCTGAAACATTTGCCTGTAGACTTCCTGAAGATCGACGGGAGTTTCGTAAAGGATATGCTGGACGACCCGATTAACCGCGCAATGGTCGAAGTGATCAATCACATCGGGCATGTCATGGGTAAGCAGACAATTGCCGAGTTTGTTGAAACAACTCAGATCGAGCAGGCATTGCTCGAAATTGGTGTGGATTACGCTCAGGGTTATGTTATAGAACGCCCACAGTTGTTTACCTGTGACAGTTTGCAAAGTCGGCCCGCCAGACCGCAACCGCTGTTATTCAAAGCGCCTGGCACGTTCCGTTGAAGTCTCTCGCCGATCCTTACAATCACAAATCAAAAGGAGCCGAACAGTGATCGACACATTCAACCGAACCGGACCACTCATGGAAGCTGCAAGTTATCCTGCCTGGGCGCAACAGCTCATTGAGGATTGCAGCGAGAGCAAGCGCCGGGTTGTCGAACATGAACTTTACCTGCGCATGCGTGATAACAAGCTCAGCGCCAGAACCATGCGTCAGTACCTGATCGGGGGCTGGCCGGTGGTTGAGCAGTTTGCGTTGTACATGGCGCAGAACCTCACCAAAACCAGATTTGCCCGGCATCCGGGTGAAGACATGGCGCGGCGCTGGTTGATGCGCAATATCCGCGTTGAACTCAATCACGCCGATTACTGGGTGCATTGGAGCCGGGCACATGGCGTCAGTCTGGAAGACCTTCAGGCTCAAC
Source organism: Pseudomonas sp. IT-P395 (assembly GCF_949767675.1). Classification (NCBI taxonomy): domain Bacteria; kingdom Pseudomonadati; phylum Pseudomonadota; class Gammaproteobacteria; order Pseudomonadales; family Pseudomonadaceae; genus Pseudomonas; species Pseudomonas sp. IT-P395. Next base: position 192,105 of record NZ_CATKPW010000058.1, on the reverse strand, counting down.
AGGTGCCGCCTGAGTTGCATGCCTTGAGTCATTGGTGCTGGCACACCAGTTCTGCCGATTCGCTGATCGTGGCCATTGCCGCCACCAACTATGCCATTGAAGGCGCGACCGGGGAGTGGTCGGCGCTGGTCTGCTCCACCGGCGTATATGCCGCAGCGTTTCCCGAAGAGGATCGCAAGCGGGCGATGAAGTGGTTGAAGATGCATGCCCAGTACGACGATGCTCATCCCTGGGAGGCACTGGAAATCATCTGCACGCTCGCGGGGATGAACCCGAGCAAGGCCTTGCAGGCCGAACTGCGTCAGGCGGTGTGCAAGAGCTATGACTACATGTATCTGTTTCTGGAGCGCTGCATGCAACTGGAGACGTCGGAGCGCTTGTTGGTCAACCGAGAGCGCAGGGCGGTAGTCGAGAGCTGATTCAAGTCTCACGCAATACCAATGTGGGAGCGAGCCTGCTCGCGAAGGGGTCATGTCAGTCAGCATTGCTTTGACTGAATCACCGCTTTCGCGAGGAGGCTCGCTCCCACACTGTTTTGTGTTGGTTGAACAGCTCAGCCCGCCATGGCCAAGCGATTACGCCCTTCGCGCTTGGCCACGTACAGCGCACTGTCAGCGCGGCGCAGCAAGCTGTCGGCCGATTCGCCGGGCAGTAACGTCGAGCATCCCAGGCTCACGGTCAGCTCGATCAACTGGCCATCGGCGTAGTACTCAGCCGCCTGTGTCGCATAACGCAGCCGTTCGCCGACCATTGCCGCCGCTTCGCGGCTGGTGTTGGACAGCAGAATCAGAAACTCTTCCCCGCCGTAACGGAACACCATGTCGACGTTGCGCAATTGTGCCTTGATCGTCGCGGCGATGGCTTTAAGCACGTCATCGCCGGCACTGTGACCATGGCTGTCATTGACCCGTTTGAAGTGGTCGATATCGAGCATCAACAGCGACAACGGTTGCAGGTGGCGACGGGACATTTCGATTTCCCGTTGCAGGGTCTGCTCCATTGCGATGCGGTTGCCGGCGCCGGTCAGCGGATCGCGCAGAGCGCTCTGGGTCGCCTCACGGTAAAGCAGGGCGTTGCGCATCGGGTACAGCAAGGATGACAGCAGCGACTCCAGCTGGCCTTGTTCCTTGTCGTTGAAGCGCTGATTGCGGCGGAACACCAGTTCGCCCATGTGCTCGCCTTCGTGGCTCAGGCTGTAGCTGACCGAGTGATGGCCGCGGCTGCCGAACTCCAGGCGCAAATCGCTGCCTTGGTGCACGTAACTCAGCGCGTCCAATGGCACGAGGCGCTGAACTTCGCGGAAAAACAGACCGAGGATGCGTTGCGGTTCGAGGCTGGTTTGCAGTTGCAGGCTCATTTGCTGGCGCAATTGCGCCAGACTGGCCGGTCGCTCCAACAAGGGAGGCAATTGACCAAAGCCCAGGCGTTGCAATTTGGCACTGTCAAAGTCAATTGCATTGGTCTGGGAGGGTGATTTCATATGGCGTGAACCCTTAGCAGTAAGTCTGTCTTACAGGCTGGGTGAGAGCGGCTATGGGCTGCGCGTCATACTGATCCATCAGTCCCGTAGGACGTTTGGCGTAAGTTTAGTCTGCCGGATGACGATTAGTCAGCTATCGAAATCGGCCTCGCCCCATTGCCTTCACGTGGCTTGCTTTGAGGAAAATTAGAGCGAAAGTCGTGCCATTCGGTTCGGTTTTATTTAAACCGTTTGGAATCAATGGTTTGGATATCTGGGTGCGAGGTGTGCGCTGGAAATTTGACTGAAATGTGACGGTCGCCAGCGGCAAATGCATGCCGCGACAGGAATCTGCCGCGGCAACAAATGCGACGTATGGCAGTTATTGCGCGTTGAATGCCTGGCCGTTGATGCCGGTACTGTCCGGGCCCATCAGGTACAGGTACACCGGCATGATTTCTTCCGGCGTCGGATTGTTCAGCGGATTTTCTCCCGGATAAGCTTGCGCGCGCATACTGGTGCGCGTACCGCCCGGGTTGATGCTGTTGGAACGCACTGGCGCCACACCATCGACTTCATCGGCCAGGGTTTGCATCAGGCCTTCGGTGGCGAACTTCGACACGCCATAGGCGCCCCAGTACGCCCGGCCCTTACGCCCGACACTGCTGGAGGTGAACACTACCGAGGCATCCTGCGACAGCTTGAGCAACGGCAGCAGGGTGCTGGTCAGCATGAACATGGCGTTGACGTTGACCTGCATGACGCGCATGAAGTTTTCACCGGACAACTGCTCGATCGGTGTGCGTGGGCCGATGATCGAAGCGTTATGCAGCAAGCCGTCGAGGTGGCCGAATTCGGCCTCGATCATCGCGGCCAGCTCATCGTATTGATGGGGCAGGGCGGTTTCGAGGTTGAACGGAATCACCGCCGGCTGAGGGTGGCCTGCCGCTTCGATTTCGTCATAGACCTGCGTCAGGTTCGCTTCGGTCTTGCCCAGCAGCAATACGGTGGCGCCGTGGGCGGCGTAGGTTTTCGCCGCAGCCGCGCCAATGCCCCGACCGGCACCGGTGACCAGAATGACCCGATCCTTGAGCAATTCGGGGCGAGCGGAATAATCAAACATAAAAACCTCATCATGGAGTCAGATCGTTCCCCACGCTCCGCGTGGGAATGCAGCCAATGACGCTCTGCGTCAGGTCTCAGCAGCTGCAAAGCGCGCTATCGAGTACCTTGCGCAATTCCGACGGATGATCCACCACCACATCCGCGCCCCAATGACGCGGATTATCGTCCGGGTGGATATAGCCAAACGTCACCGCAGCGGTTTTCGTCCCGGCATCGCGCCCCGATTCGATATCGCGCAGATCATCGCCTACAAACAGAACCGTCGACGGATCCAGATCAAGCATCTTGCACGCAAGGATCAACGGTTCCGGATCCGGCTTGCTGTTTTTCACGTGATCCGGGCAGATCAGCAGCGCCGAACGCTCGGCCAGTCCCAACTGTTGCATGATCGGCTCGGCAAAGCGCAACGGTTTGTTGGTGACCACGCCCCAGATCAGCTTGGCCTTTTCGATATCAGCTAACAGTTCGCCCATGCCGTCGAACAGTTTGCTGTGCACGGCGCAGCCAACCAGATAGCGCTCAAGGAACTCCAGGCGCAGTTCTTCGAAGCCCGGTGATTCCGGGTCCATCGAAAACGTCACCGCAACCATGGCTTTAGCGCCACCGGAGATCTCGTCGCGGATGTGCTTGTCGTTCATCGGCGGCAAACCACGATCCGCGCGCATTGCCTGGCAGATGGCGATGAAGTCCGGCGCCGTGTCGAGCAGGGTGCCGTCCATGTCGAAGAGAACTGCTCTGATGGCCATCGGCTTATTCCTCGCGCAGGGTCTGGATCATGTAGTTGACGTCAACGTCGTTGGCCAGCTTGTAGTGCTTGGTCAGCGGGTTGTAGGTCAAGCCGATGATGTCCTTGACGGTCAGGCCGGCCATGCGGCTCCACGCGCCGAGCTCGGAAGGGCGGATGAATTTCTTGAAGTCGTGGGTGCCGCGCGGCAGCAGCTTCATGATGTATTCAGCGCCGATAATGGCGAACAGGTATGCCTTCGGGTTGCGGTTGATGGTCGAGAAGAACACCTGGCCACCCGGTTTGACCATGCGGAAGCAAGCACGAATGACCGACGATGGATCCGGTACGTGCTCGAGCATTTCCAGGCAGGTCACCACGTCGAACTGCTCAGGCATTTCTTCGGCCAGGGCTTCGGCGGTGATCTGGCGGTATTCGACGCTGACGCCGGATTCCAGTTGATGCAGTTGCGCGACCGCCAGTGGCGCCTCGCCCATGTCGATACCCATCACGGTGGCACCGCGTTGCGCCATGGCTTCGCTGAGGATGCCGCCGCCGCAACCGACGTCGAGGACTTTCTTGCCGGCCAGATTGACCCGCTCATCAATCCAGTTGACCCGCAAAGGGTTGATGTCGTGCAGCGGTTTGAATTCGCTTTCGCGGTCCCACCAGCGATGGGCCAGGGCTTCGAATTTGGCGATTTCGGCGTGGTCGACGTTGCTCATGTTCAATTCCTCTAAAACTTTAAAAGGGCTGTAGCCCCGGCGTGGGCGCCGGGGTGTTTACGATTCGGTGTGGCCGCTGATGCGTTGGCCCCAGGTACGGGCGGTGGCGCCCAGTTGCGCTTCGTCCATGCGCGTCAGGCGTCGGTCGTCGAGCAGTTGTTTGCCGGCGACCCACAGGTGTTTCACGCAATCGCGGCCGGTGGCGTATATAAGCTGCGATACCGGGTCATACACCGGTTGCTGGGCCAGGCCGGACAGGTCGAAAGCGACGATGTCGGCGGCTTTGCCGATTTCCAGCGAGCCAACTTGCGTCTCGATCCCCAGTGCGCGCGCACCATTCAGGGTGGCCATGCGCAGTGCCCGATGAGCGTCCAGCGCCGTGGCCGAGCCGGCAACGGCTTTGGCCAGCAGGGCGGCAGTGCGGGTTTCGCCGAGCAGATCGAGATCATTATTACTGGCGGCGCCATCGGTGCCGACCGCGACATTCACCCCAGCCTGCCACAAACGCTCGACCGGGCAGAAACCGCTGGCGAGTTTCAGGTTCGATTCCGGGCAATGAATGACGCTGGTGTTGCTTTCTACCAGCAACGCCAGGTCGTCATCGCTGATCTGGGTCATGTGCACGGCCTGGAAGCGCGGGCCGAGCAGGCCCAGACGACCGAGTCGAGCGAGCGGGCGTTCGCCACGCTGCTCCAGCGCTTGTTGGACTTCGAACGCGGTTTCATGCACGTGCATGTGGATCGATGCGTCCAGCTCCTCGGCAATCACGCGGATTTTCTCGAGATTCTCGTCGCCGACGGTGTACGGTGCATGAGGGCCGAAGGTGATCTTGATGCGTTCGTGATGCTTCAAGTCGCCAAACAATTCGACGCCCTGACGAATGGCTTCATCGGCACTGCTGGCGCCCGGGATCGGGAAATCAAGGATCGGAATGGCGATCTGCGCGCGAATGCCGCTGTTGTGCACGCGCTCGCTGGCGACTTTTGGAAAGAAATACATGTCCGAGAAGCAGGTGATGCCGCCCTTGATCTGCTCGGCGATGGCCAGGTCGGTGCCATCACGAACGAAATCTTCATCGACCCACTTGGCCTCGGCCGGCCAGATATGGTTTTCCAGCCAGGTCATCAGCGGCAGATCATCGGCCAGGCCACGGAACAGCGTCATCGCCGCATGGCCGTGGGCGTTGATCAGACCGGGGGCGAGCAGCACGTCCGGCAGTTCGCGGACTTCAGTGGCGTTACACTTCAATGCTTCGGCGCGCGGGCCGATAAACACGATGCGACCGTCGCGGATGCCCAGGCCGTGCTCCTTGAGCACAACGCCTGCAGGTTCGACGGGTACCAGCCAGGTCGGCAGCAATAATAAGTCGAGCGCAATGGCAGGTTTCGGCATCGAGGGTCGGTTCCAGTGCTTTTGTAAAGGATGGCGAAGTATACCCGAGCGTCTTCGCGGGGGGATCGCTATAATCGGCGGCTTTTGTTCATGAGTGCGGGGTGTAGGATGCGCGATCGACTGTTGGCTGCGGAAAAAGTGAAGGCCATCGATTGGCGTGACGGCGCGCTGCACCTGCTGGATCAGCGTATTTTGCCGTTCGAAGAAACCTGGATTGCCTACACCAACGCCGCCGGCGTGGCCGAGGCGATTCGCTCGATGGTGGTACGTGGCGCGCCGGCCATTGGCATCAGTGCCGCGTATGGCATCGTCCTCGCGGCCCGTGCGCGGATCGCCGAAGGTGGCGATTGGTACGTGGCGCTGGAAGAGGACTTTGCCTTGCTGGCCGATTCCCGTCCGACAGCGGTTAACCTGTTTTGGGCCTTGGGTCGCATGCGCGATCGCCTTGATCGCTTGAAAGAGAACGCCGATCCGCTGGCCGCGCTGGAAGCCGAAGCCATCGCCATTCACGAAAGCGACCGCGAAGCCAACCTGACCATGGCCCAGTTGGGCGTTGATCTGATCCGCAAGCATCAGGGCAATGCCCAGGCGATTCTGACTCATTGCAATACTGGCGCGCTGGCCACCGGTGGTTTCGGTACGGCGTTAGGGGTGATTCGTGCAGCCTTCATTGAAGGCATGGTCGAGCGCGTCTATGCCGACGAGACCCGCCCATGGTTGCAAGGCTCGCGTTTGACTGCGTGGGAACTGGCCAACGAAGGCATCCCGGTTACGTTGAATGCCGACTCCGCCGCTGCACACATCATGAAAACCAAAGGCGTGACCTGGGTGATCGTCGGGGCTGACCGAATCACCGCCAATGGTGACGTGGCGAACAAGATCGGCACCTATCAACTGGCGGTCAACGCCATGCACCACGGTGTGCGCTTCATGGTCGTGGCACCGAGTTCCACCATCGACATGAATCTGGCCAGCGGTGACGACATTCCGATCGAGGAGCGTGACGGCGCCGAGTTGCTGGAAGTCGGCGGCAAGCGTGTCGGTGCGGACGTTGAAGCGTTCAATCCGGTGTTTGACGTGACGCCGGCGGATCTCATCGACGCGATCGTCACCGAAAAAGGCATCGTCGAACGCCCGGACACCGCGAAAATGGCCCAGTTGATGTGCCGCAAACGCCTGCATTAATGCGGTGATACTCAATGTAGGAGCTGCCGAAGGCTGCGATCCTTTGATCTTGCTTTTTAGAGGGCAGGATCAAAAGATCGCAGCGTTCGGCAGCTCCTACAGGTGTTTGTACCCCTAAATGTCAATAAACATCCGCAAATCAGCCCTCAAATCTGCATTCAAAGAAGCTCTGAGCTTCTCTCGTCCCCGTTAAGCCTGTCACCGGTCAACTAACTATGCTCCATGCGCATCTGGGGGATAGGTGCGTGGCGGCCTTTGTGATAACATCCGGCGTTTTCCGAGGCAGCTCCACGGAGCTGTCTTTACTGCGCAAATCCGCGATCCAATGTTGATTTGTCGTAAGTCGGCGCATGGCACTCGGCCTGCCCCGGCGAGCTTCGTTGCTCCCACATGGATATGACGAAGTTTCACCAGAAAAAGGAATCAGGCTTCTCATGGGCGAACTGGCCAAAGAAATCCTCCCGGTCAATATCGAAGACGAGCTGAAACAGTCCTACCTCGACTACGCGATGAGCGTAATCGTCGGCCGTGCACTGCCGGATGCGCGCGATGGCCTCAAGCCCGTGCACCGTCGCGTACTGTTCGCGATGAGCGAGCTGGGCAACGACTTCAACAAGCCGTACAAGAAATCTGCCCGTGTTGTCGGCGACGTGATCGGTAAGTATCACCCGCACGGTGACACTGCCGTGTACGACACCATCGTTCGTATGGCTCAGCCTTTCTCCCTGCGCTACCTGCTGGTAGACGGTCAGGGCAACTTCGGTTCGGTCGACGGCGACAACGCTGCGGCGATGCGATACACCGAAGTGCGCATGACCAAGCTGGCGCACGAGCTGCTGGCTGACCTGCACAAAGAAACCGTGGACTGGGTGCCGAACTACGACGGCACCGAAATGATCCCGGCGGTCATGCCGACCCGTATCCCCAACCTGCTGGTCAACGGCTCCAGCGGTATCGCCGTGGGCATGGCGACCAACATTCCGCCACACAACCTCGGTGAAGTCATCGACGGTTGCCTGGCACTCATCGACAACCCTGAGCTGACCGTCGACGAGTTGATGCAGTACATCCCCGGTCCGGACTTCCCGACCGCCGCGATCATCAATGGTCGCGCCGGCATCATCGAAGCCTACCGCACCGGTCGCGGGCGCATTTATATGCGCGCCCGCTCGATCATCGAAGACATCGACAAGGTCGGTGGCCGTCAGCAGATCGTCATCACCGAACTCCCTTACCAGCTGAACAAGGCGCGTCTGATCGAGAAGATCGCCGAGCTGGTCAAAGAGAAGAAGCTGGAAGGCATCACTGAACTGCGCGACGAGTCCGACAAGGACGGTATGCGCGTCGTGATCGAACTGCGTCGCGGCGAAGTGCCTGAGGTGATCCTCAACAACCTCTACGCCCAGACCCAGCTGCAATCGGTATTCGGCATCAACATCGTTGCGCTGATCGATGGTCGTCCACGCATCCTGAACCTCAAGGATCTGCTGGAAGCCTTCGTCCGTCACCGTCGCGAAGTCGTTACCCGCCGTACCGTGTTCGAACTGCGCAAGGCGCGCGAGCGTGGTCATATCCTCGAAGGTCAGGCCGTTGCCCTGTCGAACATCGATCCGGTTATCGCGCTGATCAAGGCTTCGCCGACGCCGTCGGAAGCAAAAGAAGCCCTGGTCAGCACGCCGTGGGAATCCTCGGCAGTGGTGGCGATGGTGGAACGTGCCGGTGCCGATTCGTGCCGTCCGGAAAACCTCGACCCGCAATACGGTCTGCGCGAAGGCAAGTACTTCCTGTCGCCAGAACAGGCGCAAGCCATTCTGGAACTGCGTCTGCACCGTCTGACCGGTCTGGAACACGAAAAACTGCTGGCCGAGTATCAAGAGATCCTTAACCAGATCGGCGAGCTGATCCGCATCCTCAACAGCGCCGTGCGCCTGATGGAAGTGATCCGCGAAGAGCTGGAAGTGATCCGCGCCGAATACGGCGACCAGCGTCGCACCGAAATTCTCGATGCCCGTCTTGATCTGACCCTGGGTGACATGATCCCGGAAGAAGAACGCGTCGTGACCATCTCCCACGGGGGCTACGCCAAGACCCAGCCTCTGGCTGCGTATCAGGCTCAGCGTCGTGGCGGTAAAGGCAAATCGGCCACCGGCGTCAAGGATGAGGACTACATCGCTCACCTGCTGGTTGCCAACAGTCACACCACGCTGCTGCTGTTTTCCAGCAAGGGCAAGGTGTACTGGCTCAAGACCTACGAGATTCCGGAAGCGTCCCGCGCCGCCCGTGGCCGTCCGCTGGTCAACCTTCTGCCATTGAGCGAAGGCGAGTACATCACCACCATGCTGCCGGTCGATCTCGAAGCCATGAAGCGTCAGGCTGATGAAGAAGAAGCCGAAGGCGTCGAGGCTGATGTAGAAGAGATCGAAAACAGCAACGAAACCGATGAAGAGCGTCGCGCTCGCATCAAGGCTGCCGATCGCAAGAAAGCGCCGTTCATCTTCATGTCGACTGCCAACGGTACCGTGAAGAAGACTCCGCTGGTGGCCTTCAGCCGTCAGCGCAGCGTTGGTCTGATCGCGCTGGAACTGGACGAAGGCGACATCCTGATCTCCGCAGCCATCACCGATGGCGAGCAGGAAATCATGCTGTTCTCCGACGGCGGCAAAGTGACGCGCTTCAAGGAATCCGAAGTTCGCGCCATGGGCCGTACCGCCCGCGGTGTGCGTGGCATGCGTCTGCCGGAAGGGCAGAAGCTGATCTCCATGTTGATTCCGGAAGAGGGCAGCGAAATCCTCACCGCCTCCGAGCGCGGCTACGGCAAGCGCACGGCGATCACCGAGTTCCCTGAATACAAACGTGGCGGTCAGGGCGTTATCGCCATGGTCAGCAACGAGCGTAACGGTCGTCTGGTCGGCGCAGTTCAGGTGCAGGACGGTGAAGAAATCATGCTGATCTCCGATCAGGGCACCCTGGTGCGTACCCGTGTCGACGAAGTGTCGAGCCTGGGTCGTAACACTCAAGGTGTAACGCTGATCAAGCTGGCCAAGGATGAAACCCTGGTCGGGCTGGAGCGGGTTCAGGAGCCTTCGGAAGTTGAGGGTGAAGAGCTTGAGGGTGAAGAGGGCGAGGAATTCGAAGGCACTGTCGTAAACGACGATGCCGGTGAAGACCAGCAACTCGACGCCGCAGCAGACGAAGAACCGCAAGAATAAGCGGACAAACGAGGGGGCGGATGAGAATTCGCCCCCTTGTTATTTGTCCGGTATGAATTTCCCCTGTAGGAGTTGCCGAAGGCTGCTACAGAGGTAGGCCTATCAGATTTACAGATTTTTTGTGTATCACCAAGTCAGAGCGAGATTGGATGTGAGCAAGCGAGCCTATAACTTCTGCGCCGGTCCTGCGGCGCTTCCTGAAGCTGTCCTGCAGCGCGCCCAGGGTGAACTCCTTGATTGGCATGGCAAGGGTCTGTCGGTCATGGAAATGAGCCATCGCAGCGATGAGTTCGTGTCCATCGCCACCCAGGCCGAGCAGGATCTGCGTGACCTGCTGAATATCCCGTCGAACTATAAAGTGCTGTTTCTGCAAGGTGGCGCCAGCCAGCAATTCGCGCAGATCCCACTGAACCTGCTGCCTGAAGGCGGTTCTGCCGACTATATCGACACCGGTATCTGGTCGCAGAAAGCCATTGAAGAAGCTTCGCGCTACGGCCACGTCAATGTTGCCGCCACCGCCAAGCCATACGACTATTTCGCTATCCCGGGCCAGAACGAGTGGAAGCTGTCGAAAGACGCCGCTTATGTTCACTACGCGCCGAACGAAACCATCGGTGGTCTGGAATTCCAGTGGATTCCTGAAGTCGGTGATGTACCGCTGGTAGCCGACATGTCTTCGGACATCCTCTCGCGCCCGGTCGATATCTCGCGTTTCGGCATGATCTACGCCGGCGCACAGAAGAACATCGGCCCGAGCGGTATTGTGGTCAACATCATCCGCGAAGACCTGCTCGGCAAGGCGCGCGCGCTGTGCCCGACCATGCTCGACTACAAAGTCGCAGCGGATAACGGCTCGATGTACAACACCCCGCCGACCCTGGCCTGGTACCTGTCCGGCCTGGTGTTCCAGTGGCTGAAAGAGCAGGGCGGTGTCGAAGCGATCGCCAAGCTCAACGACGTCAAACAGCGCACGCTGTACGACTTCATCGACGCCAGCGGCCTCTACAGCAACCCGATCAACAAATCGGATCGCTCGTGGATGAACGTGCCGTTCCGTCTGGCCGATGATCGTCTGGACAAGCCGTTCCTCGTCGGTGCCGAAGAGCGCGGCTTGCTCAATCTGAAGGGCCACCGCTCCGTGGGCGGCATGCGCGCCTCCATCTACAACGCCGTCGACATCACCGCGGTTAATGCGCTGGTGGCGTACATGGCTGAATTCGAGAAGGAACACGGCTGATGTCCGAGCAAGAACTCAAGGCGCTGCGCGTTCGCATTGACGCTCTGGACACCAAAGTCATGGAGCTGATCAGTGAGCGTGCGCGTTGCGCCCAGGAAGTCGCGCGAGTAAAGATGGCCTCGCTGGCCGAAGGCGAAGTGCCGGTGTTCTATCGTCCTGAGCGCGAAGCTCAGGTGCTCAAGCGGGTGATGGAGCGCAATCAGGGGCCGCTGGGCAACGAAGAGATGGCGCGGTTGTTCCGTGAAATCATGTCGTCGTGCCTGGCGCTGGAGCAGCCACTGAAAGTGGCTTATCTCGGTCCTGAAGGCACCTTCACCCAAGCCGCAGCGATGAAACACTTCGGTCACGCGGTGATCAGCAAGCCGATGGCGGCGATCGACGAAGTGTTTCGTGAGGTGGCGGCCGGTGCGGTGAATTTTGGCGTGGTGCCGGTGGAAAACTCCACCGAAGGCGCGGTCAACCACACGCTGGACAGCTTCCTCGAACACGACATGGTGATCTGTGGCGAAGTCGAGCTGCGCATTCACCATCACCTGTTGGTCGGTGAAAATACCAAGACCGACAGCATCAGCCGCATCTATTCCCACGCGCAATCGCTGGCCCAGTGCCGCAAGTGGCTGGACGCGCATTACCCGAATGTCGAGCGCGTGGCGGTGTCGAGCAATGCCGAAGCGGCCAAGCGGGTTAAAGGCGAGTGGAATTCGGCGGCGATTGCCGGCGACATGGCGGCAGGGCTGTATGGCCTGACGCGTCTGGCCGAGAAGATCGAAGACCGTCCCGACAACTCGACGCGCTTCCTGATGATCGGTAACCAGGAAGTGCCGCCGACCGGCGACGACAAGACTTCGATCATCGTGTCGATGAGCAACAAGCCCGGCGCGCTCCATGAGTTGCTGGTGCCGTTCCACGACAACGGGATCGACCTGACCCGTATCGAAACCCGTCCGTCGCGCAGTGGCAAATGGACCTACGTGTTCTTCATCGACTTCGTCGGCCATCACCGTGATCCGTTGATCAAAGGTGTATTGGAAAAGATCAGTCAGGAAGCAGTAGCACTCAAAGTGCTGGGTTCCTACCCGAAAGCAGTTCTCTAAGGGGCGGTAGCAAATGAGTGGCAACTTCCTCGCTCTGGCACAGCCGGGCGTGCAACAACTTTCGCCGTACGTTCCAGGCAAGCCTGTGGACGAACTGGCGCGCGAGCTGGACCTGGATCCGGCAAAAATCGTCAAACTGGCGAGCAACGAAAACCCGCTGGGTGCCAGTCCGAAAGCCTTGGCGGCGATCCGCGAAGAGCTGGCCGAGTTGACGCGTTACCCGGACGGCAACGGTTTCGCGCTGAAATCCCTGCTGGCCGAGCAATGCCGCGTCGAGCTGAATCAGGTCACGCTGGGCAACGGTTCCAACGACATTCTTGAACTGGTCGCGCGCGCCTATCTGGCGCCGGGTCTGAATGCCGTGTTCAGTGAGCATGCTTTCGCTGTGTACCCGATTGCCACCCAGGCAGTCGGCGCCCAAGCCAAAGTGGTGCCGGCGAAAGATTGGGGGCATGACCTGCCTGCAATGCTCGCGGCCATCGATGCCAACACCCGTGTGGTGTTTATCGCCAACCCGAACAACCCGACCGGTACCTGGTTCGGTGCTGAAGCGCTGGACGAGTTCCTGCAGGACGTTCCGGAGCATGTGCTGGTGGTGCTGGACGAGGCTTACATCGAGTACGCCGAAGGCAGCGATCTGCCGGACGGTCTGGATTTCCTCGCCGCTTACCCGAATCTGCTGGTCTCGCGCACCTTCTCCAAAGCCTATGGCCTGGCGGCATTGCGCGTTGGCTACGGTCTGTCGACTGCGGTTGTGGCTGACGTGCTGAACCGCGTTCGCCAGCCGTTCAACGTCAACAGTCTGGCCCTCGCGGCAGCCTGCGCAGCGCTGAAGGATGAGGAATATCTGGCGCAAAGCCGTCAGCTCAATGAGTCGGGTATGCAGCAGTTGCAGGCCGGCTTCCGTGAGCTGGGGCTGAGCTGGATCGAATCCAAAGGCAATTTCATCTGCGTCGACCTCGGTCAGGTCGCGGCTCCGGTGTTCCAGGGCTTGCTGCGCGAAGGCGTGATCGTGCGTCCGGTAGCCAACTACGGCATGCCGAACCACCTGCGGGTGACCATCGGTCTGCCGGCGGAAAACAGCCGCTTCCTCGAAGCGCTGCGCAAGGTTCTGGCTCGTGGGTGATGTCACTGCACTGCAATCTGCTGCACCTATGATCGGTCGCCTTGTGGTGGTCGGTCTGGGGTTGATCGGTGGTTCGTTTGCCAAAGGCTTGCGTGAAAGCGGTATCTGCCGCGAAGTGGTCGGGGTCGATCTCGACCCGCAGTCGCGCAAGTTGGCGGTTGAGTTAGGCGTTGTGGATCGCTGTGAAGATGACTTGGCAACCGCATGCCAGGGCGCTGACGTGATTCAGTTGGCGGTGCCGATTCTGGCCATGGAGAAAGTGCTCGCGCGGTTGGCGAACATGGATCTGGGCTCGGCGATTCTGACCGATGTCGGCAGCGCCAAAGGCAATGTGGTGCGCGCGGCGACCGAAGCGTTTGGCGCTATGCCGCCGCGATTCGTTCCGGGTCATCCGATTGCCGGTTCCGAGCAGAGCGGGGTGGAAGCCTCCAATGCCGAACTGTTCCGTCGCCACAAAGTCATTCTCACGCCGCTTGAGCAAACCGATCCGGCGGCGCTGGCTGTGGTTGATCGTCTGTGGCGCGAATTGGGCGCCGACGTCGAGCACATGCAGGTCGAGCGTCACGATGAAGTGCTGGCCGCGACCAGTCATCTGCCGCATCTGCTGGCCTTCGGTCTGGTCGATTCGTTGGCCAAGCGCAATGAAAATCTTGAGATCTTCCGTTACGCTGCGGGCGGTTTCCGCGATTTCACAAGAATCGCCGGAAGCGACCCGGTGATGTGGCACGACATCTTCCTCGCCAACCGCGAGGCTGTCCTGCGCACACTCGATACATTTCGCAGCGACCTCGACGCCTTGCGCGACGCGGTCGATGCAGGGGATGGGCACCAATTGTTGGGCGTTTTCACTCGCGCCCGGGTTGCCCGCGAGCATTTCAGTAAAATCCTGGCCCGCAGGGCCTATGTGGACGCTATGAATTCCAACGATCTGATCTTCCTGGCTCAACCTGGTGGCCGCCTGTCCGGTCGGATTCGCGTACCGGGTGACAAATCGATTTCCCACCGCTCGATCATGCTCGGCTCGCTGGCCGAAGGCGTCACCGAAGTCGAAGGCTTCCTCGAGGGCGAAGATGCTCTGGCGACCTTACAGGCATTCCGCGACATGGGCGTGGTCATCGAAGGCCCGCACCACGGCCGCGTGACCATCCACGGTGTCGGCCTGCATGGCTTGAAACCTGCGCCGGGCCCGATCTATCTGGGCAACTCCGGCACTTCGATGCGTTTGCTGTCCGGCCTGCTGGCTGCGCAGAACTTCGATAGCGTTTTGACTGGCGATGCCTCGCTGTCCAAGCGTCCGATGAATCGCGTGGCCAATCCACTGCGTGAAATGGGCGCCGTGATTGAAACCGCTGCTGAAGGTCGTCCACCGATGACCATTCGTGGCGGACACAAGCTCAAAGGCCTGACTTACACCATGCCGATGGCCAGTGCTCAGGTGAAGTCCTGCCTGCTGCTCGCCGGTCTGTACGCTGAAGGCAAGACCACCGTGACCGAGCCGGCTCCGACTCGCGACCACACCGAGCGCATGCTGCGTGGTTTCGGTTATCCGGTGAGTGTTGATGGCGCTACGGCATCGGTCGAGTCCGGCGGCAAGCTGGCTGCAACCCACATTGAAGTGCCGGGCGACATCTCGTCGTCGGCATTCTTCCTTGTAGCGGCCTCGATCGCCGAAGGTTCCGAGCTGGTGCTTGAGCACGTCGGCATCAACCCGACCCGCACTGGCGTGATCGACATCCTGCGCCTGATGGGCGCGGACATCACTCTGGAAAACCAGCGTGAAGTCGGCGGCGAGCCGGTGGCTGACCTGCGCGTGCGAGCAGCTAAACTCAAAGGTATCGAGATTCCTGAAGCGCTGGTTCCACTGGCGATCGACGAATTCCCGGTGTTGTTCGTCGCCGCTGCCTGTGCCGAAGGGCGCACCGTGCTGACCGGCGCCGAAGAGCTGCGGGTCAAGGAATCGGATCGCATTCAGGTCATGGCAGACGGTTTGCTGGCGCTGGGCGTCAAATGCCAGCCGACTCCGGACGGCATCATCATCGACGGCGGCCAGATTGGCGGCGGCGAAGTGCATGGTCATGGCGATCACCGTATCGCGATGGCATTCAGTGTGGCGTCGCTGCGCGCTACTGCACCGATCCGCATCCATGATTGCGCCAACGTCGCGACGTCGTTCCCGAACTTCCTCGCACTGTGCGGGCAGGTCGGTATTCGTGTGGCACAAGAGGCTCAGTCGTGAAATACATTGCACCGGTCATCACCATTGATGGGCCAAGCGGCTCGGGCAAAGGCACCGTAGCCGGGATTCTGGCCAAGCGTCTGGGCTGGAACCTGCTGGATTCCGGTGCGTTGTACCGCTTGCTGGCATTTGCTGCGCACAACCACGGTGTGGATCTGACCAATGAAGAGCTGCTGAAGAAACTCGCCGCTCATCTGGATGTTCAGTTCATTGCGGCGACCGATGGTCAGTTGCAACGGATCATTCTGGAAGGCGACGAAGTCAGCGATGTCATTCGCACCGAAAGCGTCGGTTCCGGCGCTTCGCAAGTGGCGGCATTGCCGGCCGTACGCGAGGCACTGCTGCAGCGCCAGCGTGCTTTTCAGGAGGCGCCGGGTCTGGTGGCCGATGGTCGCGACATGGGCACGGTGGTTTTTCCTGATGCGCCGCTGAAGATTTTCCTGACCGCCAGTGCCGAGGAGAGGGCGCGCCGTCGATATTTGCAGTTGAAGGGCAAAGTCGAGGGTGTTAGTCTGTCGAGTCTGCTAGATGAGATCCGTGCACGCGACGAGCGTGACACCCAGCGAGCGGTAGCCCCGCTTAAGCCGGCGGCTGACGCCATACAGCTGGATTCCACGGAGTTGTCCATCGATCAGGTGCTTGAACGCATCATGAGCGAGATCGCCATTCGCGATATCGCCGGGTGACCAAGAAGGCGGCAGGGGACCAGTCATAGTCCTGCAGCGCTTCTTTTTAATGAAACTAACCCACACCGTCTGGGGTGTGGAGATGGGCGTATCCTTCGCCCTCATTTACAGGAATTAAAATGAGCGAAAGCTTTGCGGAACTCTTTGAAGAAAGCCTAAAAACCCTGAACCTTCAGGCAGGCTCCATCATCACCGGTGTTATCGTTGATATCGATTACCAGGCTCGCTGGGTAACCGTTCACGCTGGCCTGAAGTCTGAAGCACTCATCCCGCTTGAGCAGTTCTACAACGACGCTGGCGATCTGACTATCAATGTCGGTGACGAAGTTCACGTTGCTCTGGACTCGGTTGAAGACGGTTTCGGTGAAACCAAGCTGTCCCGTGAAAAAGCCAAGCGCGCTGAGTGCTGGATCGTTCTGGAAGCGGCCTTCGCAGCTGAGGAAGTGGTCAAGGGCGTTATCAACGGTAAGGTTAAAGGCGGCTTCACTGTCGACGTTAACGGCATCCGTGCGTTCCTGCCAGGTTCCCTGGTTGACGTCCGTCCAGTGCGCGACACCACGCACCTGGAAGGCAAAGAGCTGGAATTCAAGGTCATCAAGCTGGACCAGAAGCGCAACAACGTTGTCGTTTCCCGTCGCAGCGTCCTGGAAGCCGAGAACTCCGCCGAGCGTGAAGCTCTGCTGGAATCCCTGCAGGAAGGCCAGCAAGTCAAAGGTATCGTCAAAAACCTCACCGATTACGGCGCATTCGTCGATCTGGGTGGCGTGGACGGCCTTCTGCACATCACCGACATGGCCTGGAAGCGCATCAAACATCCTTCCGAGATCGTCAACGTTGGTGACGAAATCGACGTCAAGGTTCTGAAATACGATCGCGAACGCAACCGTGTTTCCCTGGGCCTGAAGCAACTGGGCGAAGATCCATGGGTTGCTATCAAAGCCCGTTACCCAGAAAGCACTCGCGTTACCGCTCGTGTAACCAACCTGACCGACTACGGCTGCTTCGCTGAGCTGGAAGAAGGCGTTGAAGGTCTGGTACACGTTTCGGAAATGGACTGGACCAACAAGAACATCCACCCTTCGAAAGTCGTACAAGTCGGCGACGAAGTGGAAGTTATGGTTCTGGACATCGACGAAGAGCGTCGTCGTATCTCCCTGGGCATCAAGCAGTGCAAATCTAACCCATGGGAAGATTTCTCTGGCCAGTTCAACAAGGGCGATAAAATCTCCGGCACCATCAAGTCGATCACCGATTTCGGTATCTTCATTGGTCTGGACGGCGGCATCGACGGTCTGGTTCACCTGTCCGACATCTCTTGGAACGAAGTTGGCGAAGAAGCTGTTCGTCGTTTCAAGAAAGGCGACGAGCTGGACACCGTTATCCTGTCGGTTGACCCAGAGCGCGAGCGTATCTCCCTGGGTATCAAGCAACTGGAAAGCGATCCGTTCTCCGAGTACGTCTCGGTTAACGACAAAGGCGCAATCGTTACTGGCACCGTGAAAGAAGTTGACGCCAAAGGCGCCATCATCGTTCTGGCCGACGATATCGAAGCGACTCTGAAAGCCTCCGAAATCAGCCGTGACCGCGTTGAAGACGCGCGCAACGTTCTGAAAGAAGGCCAGGAAGTAGAAGCCAAGATCATCAGCGTTGATCGTAAGAGCCGTGTAATTCAGCTGTCGATCAAATCGAAAGACGATGCTGAAGAGAAAGAAGCTATCCAGAGCCTGAAAACTGCTCCGGAAGGTGAAGCTGCTGACACCACCATGGCTGGCCTGCTGCGCCAAGCAATGGCGGCCAAACAGAACTAAGTTCTGATTGATCGTAAAAAAGGGCGACTTCGGTCGCCCTTTTTTGTGCCTGCGATTTAGTGCTCACGGTTTGTGTGAGGGGTTTGGTGAAACCAATCTTGCTTCCGGGTGGTCTGTTTCTTTAATCGGATCAATCGCCTATTCACGACTAAGCTTGGTCTTAAGCGTGTAGTCGTCGGGCAGTTGCCTGGCATAAGGAAGTGGATGAACAAGTTTATTGTCCTCATGGCTGTACTGGTTCTGGCTGGCTGTACGACCAGTGCCAAGACCCATGCTGTGCGTGGTGTCAGTGGTATAGAGGTCGACTGCTCTGGGTTGGGTTCTGGCTGGGAGAAATGTCAGAAGCGTGCGGCAAAGGAGTGCAAGGGGGCGGGGTACAAGGTGATCACCCGATCGGATGATGCCAAGGATGAAGATGAGTTTCCTTTTGGCTTCAATCCGGCGGGCTACTTGACGCGAACCATGCTGGTGATATGTCGTTAAGCATGCCGTGCCCTGTTTGTTGCTGTGATGCCCTGAAAACGGGCGTTTCGACGCGGTGGAAGATATGTCAATCCCTGGGCTGTTCAAAATCTTCCGGGCGTGCTAAAACCTTTCAAGCGCTGATCTAGCTGCTTGAAAAAGAAGGGAAAAATATGACGAAGTCGGAGTTGATCGAACGAATTGTCACCCATCAAGGGCTGCTCTCATCCAAGGATGTGGAGCTGGCCATCAAGACCATGCTTGAGCAAATGTCCCAGTGCCTTGCCACCGGTGATCGCATCGAGATCCGTGGGTTTGGCAGTTTCTCCCTGCACTACCGTGCGCCGCGCGTCGGTCGTAACCCGAAGACCGGCCAATCCGTCAGTCTTGACGGTAAATTCGTTCCGCATTTCAAGCCGGGCAAAGAGTTGCGTGATCGGGTGAATGAGGAAGAGGAGGAGGGGGTTTGACAGTCGCTATCTCTCAAGGGGTTCCTCATGCGTAACCTTAAGCGCATATTTCTTGGCGTTTTTATTCTTTTACTGATTCTGGTGGTTCTAGCGTTTGTGCTCGAAAACCAGCAATCGGTATCGTTATTGTTTCTAGGTTTGAGCGGGCCGCAGTTGCCAGTTTCACTGATCGTAGTCTTGGCGTTGCTGATTGGTATGTTGATGGGGCCAGTGCTCGGTTGGTTTTTGGGGCGCTCCTCCAGAGCGGCGCGCAAACGCCTTGTCTGAAAGCGGCAGGTGCAGGGCGTCTGTCGAAATTGCGCCTCTCCCTGTTTATATCCATTAGTAAAACGTTCGTTAAGCTGTAAAATGCAGCCCTTGTTCGACAATGCTTTATTGCGCGTCGATTCAGACTGACTTTGACGGAAGCCTCATGTTTGGTGGCTTCTGCATTCATGGATTAGACAGTGCTCGTTGATGGCGCTGTCCGCAGCTCAAGGGTATGGTTCCGCGTGAAAATTCTAGTAACCGGCGGCGCCGGGTTTATCGGCTCGGCAGTCATCCGTCACATCATCGCCAACACCACCGATTCTGTCGTTAACGTCGATAAACTGACTTACGCCGGCAATCTGGAGTCGCTGGCCGAGGTTAGTCAAGACGAGCGTTACGCATTCGAACGCGTTGATATCTGTGATCGCGAGCAGGTTGATCGTGTTCTGCGTGAGCACCAGCCGGATGCGATCATGCATCTTGCCGCTGAGTCCCATGTTGATCGCTCGATCTCGGGCCCGTCCGAGTTCATTCAGACCAATATCATCGGTACTTACACTTTGCTCGAGTCCGCACGCCACTATTGGTCGGCGCTGGACGATACCCGCAAGAGCAACTTCCGCTTCCACCATATCTCCACTGACGAAGTGTATGGTGATCTTGAAGGCCCGGAAGATCTGTTCACCGAGACTACGCCTTACCAGCCAAGCTCGCCATACTCGGCCAGCAAGGCCAGTTCCGATCACCTGGTTCGTGCCTGGGCTCGCACCTATGGTTTGCCAACATTGGTCACCAATTGCTCGAACAACTACGGCCCTTGCCACTTCCCCGAGAAACTGATCCCGCTCATCATTCTCAATGCGCTGGAAGGCAAGCCGCTGCCGGTTTATGGCAAAGGTAATCAGGTTCGCGACTGGCTTTATGTAGAAGACCATGCTCGTGCGCTGTACAAGGTCGTGACCGAGGGTGTTATCGGCGAGACCTACAACATTGGTGGTCATAACGAAAAGCAGAACATCGAAGTGGTCCATACACTTTGCGCCCTGCTTGACGAACTGCGTCCGGATTCTGCACATCGCCCGCATGCCAGTCTGATCACCTATGTCCAGGATCGCCCGGGCCATGATCAGCGTTACGCAATCGATGCCAGCAAGATCCAGCGTGAGCTGGGCTGGACGCCTGAAGAAACCTTCGAAACGGGTATTCGCAAGACCGTCGAGTGGTATCTGACCAACACCGAATGGGTAGAGCACGTGAAGAGCGGCAGCTACCAGCAGTGGATCGATCAGAACTACGCGGATCGATCGAACAAGGCATGAAGATCCTTCTTCTAGGAAAGGATGGTCAGGTGGGATGGGAGTTGCAACGCTCCCTCCGGCCGCTTGGCGAATTGATCGCACTGGGTCGGCATGGCGTTGACGGGTTGTCTGGTGACTTGACCGACCTGGCGGCCTTGCGCGAGACAATCCGCAAGGTCCAGCCTGACGTGATCGTCAATGCGGCAGCTTACAATGCCGTCGACACTGCCGAGTCCGAGCCAGATCAGGCTAATCTGGTGAATGCGCAAGCTATCCAGGTTCTTGCCGACGAAGCTCGTGAAGTGGGTGCCTGGTTGGTCCACTACTCGACTGATTACGTGTTTGACGGTCAGGGGCAAGTGCCCTGGCTGGAAGGCGACGAGCCGCAGCCGCTGAATCGCTACGGCGAAAGCAAGTTGGCAGGGGAGCGCGCCGTCCAGGTCTCCGGTTGCCGTTACTTGCTGTTTCGTACCAGTTGGGTTTACAGCGCTCGTGGCGGCAACTTCGCCAAGACCATGCTGCGTCTGGGTAAAGAGCGCGAAAAGCTCAATGTCATCGTTGATCAGGTGGGAGCGCCGACAGGTGCCGATCTGATTGCGGATATAACCGCACTGGCGCTGCAGCAAGCGCTCAAGCGCCCGGAGCTGTCCGGTTTGTATCATCTGGCGGCCGCTGGGGAAGTGTCATGGTACGGCTATGCTTGTCATGTGCTGGATTTTGCCAAGGCCAATGGCGAGTCGCTTGCCGTACAGGCAATTGAACCCATTGAGGCAACGGCTTATCCAACTGCCGCACGTCGACCGTTGAACTCGCGCTTGAATACACAAAAGCTGCGCGACAATTTTTCTCTACACTTGCCGGATTGGCAAAGTGGTGTAACTCGAATGCTTAGGGAAGTTCTGAACAAATGACCACCAATAATCGTAAAGGCATCATCCTCGCCGGCGGTTCGGGCACTCGCCTGCATCCGCTGACCCTCGGCGTGTCGAAGCAGATGCTGCCGATTTACGACAAACCGATGATTTTCTACCCGCTTTCGGTACTGATGCTTGCCGGCATGCGCGAGATCCTGATCATCTCCACGCCGGAAGATCTGCCGAACTTCCGCAAATTGCTGGGTGATGGCAGCCTTTACGGTATCGAGCTGACTTATGCCGAGCAGCCGAGCCCGGATGGACTTGCACAAGCGTTCATCATCGGTGAAGAGTTCATCGGCAAGGACCCTTGCTGCCTGATCCTGGGTGACAACATCTTCTACGGCCAGCACTTCTCGGACAATCTGCGCTCCGCCAACGAGCAGAAGAGTGGCGCCACTGTGTTTGGTTATCACGTTTCCGATCCGGAGCGTTTTGGCGTGGTCGAGTTCGACGCGACAGGCCGTGCCCTGAGCATCGAAGAAAAGCCGTTGAAGCCGAAATCCAACTACGCGGTGACCGGTCTGTATTTCTACGATAACGAGGTCGTGGAAATCGCCAAGAATATCAAGCCGTCGGAGCGAGGCGAGCTGGAAATCACTGATGTGAACAGCGCCTACCTCAATAAGAAGTCGCTGAATGTCGAAATGCTCGGCCGTGGCTTCGCGTGGCTGGATACCGGTACCCATGACTCCTTGTTGGAAGCCAGTCACTTCGTTCACACCATCGAGCAGCGTCAAGGCTTGAAAGTAGCGTGCCTCGAAGAAATTGCTTACCACAATGGCTGGATAACAGCAGAGCAGCTGGGTTCTCAGGCAAATGCCTTGAAGAAAACCGGTTACGGTCAGTACCTGCAAAAACTGCTGGACTCGCCTTCTCGCTGATTCGAAAGCCTCGCGCTTTCAATCGGTGGGTTCAATCGCTGCTAGCAGGAATGGCATGCCAGTAAAACATCCCAAGATTGCGGTTTTGCTGGCTGCCTACAATGGCATGCAGTGGATCGAGGAGCAGGTAGCCTCGATCCTCGGTCAGCAGTCCGTCGATGTCACTATTCATATCAGCGTTGATTTGTCCGATGACGGCACCGAGGCCTGGTGCAAAGCTCTCGGAGAGGTCGACAGTCGCGTGATTCTTTTGCCTCCTGCCGGGCGTTTTGGTGGTGCGGCGCGCAATTTTTTTCGTTTGATTCGAGATGTTGATCTGCACGATTACGATGCTGTGTCGTTTGCAGATCAGGATGATATCTGGGAGTCCGACAAGCTGCTGCGCGCTACACAAGCCATTACCTCGCACGGAGTCGATGCCTACTCCAGCAATGTCACGGCTTTCTGGCCGGATGGCAAGACGATCCTGCTCGACAAGAGTCAGCCACAAGTTGCCTGGGACTTTCTGTTCGAGGCGGCGGGGCCTGGCTGTACTTACGTGTTGAGCCCCGCGCTTGCCCGGTCACTGCGCCAACAGGTCATTCAGGATTGGGAGCAACTGCAGCAAGTCAGTTTGCATGACTGGTATTGCTATGCGTTCGCTCGCAGCCATGGCTTCAAATGGTTCATCGATTCGCGGCCGAGCATGCTTTATCGGCAGCATGAGAGTAACCAGGTAGGCGCCAATACCGGGTTGACATCACTGTTTCAACGCTATGTCACCATCCATGAAGGCTGGTGGTTCAAGCAAGTTCAGGCCATCGCGCTGCTTGTCGGGGCGGATAAAAATCCCTTCGTCAGCAGCTGGCTGCCTCTGCGGCGGCGTGATTTGCTGCGGTTATCCGTCAGGGGCGGGCAGTGCCGTCGGCGGCCGCGTGACAAGTTTCTGTTTTTTTTCGTCTGCTGGCTGACTGCTGTCGTTGGCAGGAAGTCCTGATCGAGGCTGGAACGGGTTTTGCGATTTTGCTTCGCCTGCTCGAAGCCCAACAACCGGAGATGAAAGTTCTCTATAATCGCCCGCTTCATGAAGGGAACGAATGGAGCCGATACCGCCGAAGCACTGGATATGATTCCTCAGGCTTCCGACCGGCGTTTTAATTGCAGTGGAGCATACAGTGTCAAGCCCCTTATCAGCGGATTCCGCGAACTCCGGCCTGAGTGTCGATACAGTCGAAGTGCCGGAGCTGGATGAGTCTGTCGCGATATTGCTGTGCTCGTATAACGGAGAGCGATTTCTTTCCGAGCAATTGAGCTCCATTGAGCAGCAGCAACATGCGCAGTGGCGTCTGTTCGTCTCAGATGACGGATCGTCCGACTCAACACTGGAGATTCTCAAGTCGTTTCAGGCGCGTATGGGGGAGCAGAAAGTGACGTTGCTTTCCGGCCCTCGAACGGGGTTCGCCGACAACTTCATGTCGGTGACCTGTCTGGAAAATATCAGTGCTGATTTTTACGCATGGTCCGACCAGGATGATGTCTGGGCGGCCGATAAGCTCAGCGCTGCGTTGACGCGGCTACGTCAGGTACCCGTTGGCGTTCCTGCGCTGTATGCCTCCCGGACGACGGTGGTCAATGAGTCCGGTGTCGAAGTGGGGATGACCCCCGGATATTGCCGCGACTTCAGCTTCCCCAATGCGCTCGTACAGAATGTCGCCGCCGGAAACACGATGGTTTTCAATCGCGCGGCGCATGAGCTATTGAAGGCGGGGCCGGCTCGGGGCATTGTCGCCCATGACTGGTGGGCCTATATGCTGGTGACCGGTGCCGGCGGGCAGTTTCATTTCGATCAGGTGCCGCATCTTTTCTATCGGCAGCACGAAACGAATTCGATAGGCGCCAATGCGGGGTTCATGGCCGCCCTGACGCGTATCCGAAAAATGTTTCAGGGACGTTTGCGGCGCTGGATCGATCAGAACATCGACCACCTGGAGGTGGTTGAACATCTTCTGACCGAACAGAACCGCAAGGTGTTGAGCCGGTTCAAGAGCGCTCGCAATCGGGGCTTGGCTGGACGCATCACCGGGATATGGCGCTCGGGTATTTACCGCCAGACGCTCCTTGGAAATCTGGGGCTTGCAGTAGCGATCATTTTCAAAGGAATTTGATGATGAATGTTGTGAAAAGGGTTTGAAAATGATTTTTTTTGAGGTCGCAGGTTAATGCAGAAGTTTTCAGCGGCGCCTGGCGTCATGTTCTCCAGTGTCTGGCGCAATCGCGCACTTATCGTTGCTTTGATCAAGCGCGAAGTCATCGGTCGCTACCGCGGCTCCTTTATGGGCATTCTCTGGTCGTTCTTCAATCCGATCGTGATGCTGGCGATCTACACATTCGTGTTCAGCTTCATCTTCAATTCACGCTGGGCGGGGGCTGGTGATTCAAAAGCCGAGTTCGCGTTGATCCTGTTCGCCGGCCTGATGGTTTTCAACCTGTTCGCAGAGTGTGTCACCCGCGCGCCCAATCTGATCATTTCAAATGCCAACTACGTGAAGAAGGTCGTGTTTCCGCTGGAAATACTGCCGTGCGTAATCGCCGGCTCTTCCTTGTTCCATGCGTTGGTCAGCCTGATTGTGTGGTTGCTGGCTTACTGCGTGTTTTTTGGCATGCCGCCGCTCACATTGTTTTACCTGCCGCTGGTCATAGCGCCTCTGGTGCTGATCATCCTGGGTCTGTCATGGGGGTTGGCCGCCATCGGTGTTTACATGCGAGATGTCGCGCATTTCATTGGCCTGGTGACCAGCGGTCTGATGTTCCTCGCGCCGATTTTCTACCCTGCGACGGCAGTGCCGGAGGAGTATCGGCATCTGCTTTTGCTCAACCCGCTCACCGTGGCCGTGGAGAACGTGAGGGCCGTACTGTTTTTCGGGCAGCAGCCTGATTGGCAGGCGCTCGGCATCTACGCATGCATAGCGATTGCAGTGGCTTACCTGGGGTTTGCCTTCTTCCAGAAGACTAGAAAGGGGTTCGCCGATGTCCTCTGAAATCGCGATCAAGCTGCAGAATGTCAGCAAGTGTTATCACATTTACGACAAGCCACGCGATCGCCTCATGCAGATGGTCGCTGGTCAGCGCAAACAATACTATCGAGAGTTCTGGGCACTCAGGGACGTCTCGTTCGAAATCAAGAAAGGCGAGACTGTCGGTATTGTCGGCCGTAACGGCAGCGGCAAGTCGACATTGCTCCAGGTCATCTGCGGTACGTTGAACCAGACCGTCGGTGATGTTCAGACTCTGGGCCGGATCGGCGCACTGCTTGAGCTCGGCTCCGGATTCAACCCGGAGTTCACCGGGCACGAGAACGTCTACATGAACGCCGCGATTCTCGGCCTCAGTCGTGCGGAAGTGGATGAGCGCTACGACGACATTGCGGCATTTGCCGACATTGGCGAGTTCATCCATCAGCCGGTCAAGACGTATTCCAGCGGCATGATCGTGCGTCTGGCGTTTGCCGTTCAGGCGATGGTCGACCCGGACATCCTGATTGTCGATGAGGCGCTGGCGGTCGGTGATGAGCGCTTCCAGCGCAAGTGTTTCGCCAGGCTCGATGAGTTGAAGGCGAAGGGCACTTCGATTCTGTTCGTCTCCCACTCGGGACCGCAGGTTGTCGAGCTGTGTGATCGGGCGATTTTGATGGAGCGCGGTGAGCGCGTCTGTACCGGATCGCCGATGGAGGTGGTGCGGGCTTATCAAAAGCTGATCTACGCACCAGCCGAAGAGCAGCCTCGATTGATCGAGGAATTCCGCGCAATTGGTACGGACAAGATTGCTGTCGAAACGACCCCGCTGGAAGCTGAGCAGGATGCTCCGGCGCAAGACCAGTACTTCGATGCCGGAATGGTGCCTGAGTCGACTACGGTCTACCCCGAACAAGGTGCTCGAATCGACGCGTTCGAGGTGTTCGATAAAGAAGGACGTCGTTGTAATGTCCTGAAGGCCGGCGGCGAATACGATATCGTCATGCGGGGCAACCTCACTGACGCGGTTTCGCGGGTTTTCTTTGCGATGCATATCCGCACGGTGTCGGGCGTCGTGATTACCGGTCAGCGTTTCCCCGATGAAGGGAAATATTTTGACTGTGAAGGCGCTGAGCGCGAGTTTCGAGTCACGTTCAGCTGCAAGATGGTGATGCTCCCCGGCGTATACTTCGTCGGTGGGGGCGTGTGGTCGGAGAGCGAGCCAACCCTGTGCCATCGGATTCTGGATGCTTCGATGTTCAGGGTGGTGTCGGATCAGGGGGCGAGGTCGTTTGGTTATATGGATGTTTCGGTCGATGAGCCCGCACTTGAATTGCTCTGAACATCAAAAAATTTCCCAGTTCGCGTATGTTGCGCTGAAGAGCTGGCTAATTCACGTTGAAGAACACCGGGCGCTCGGGTTGGCACAGTCTGGTGTCGATAAAGTTTCCGTTCGCGAGATAAGATATGAAGCCTGAGAGGACGGTGATGACAAACAGTAGTGAAGAAAGTTTACTGGATTATTTTTCGTGGAATAGCTGCGTTTCGGATAAGCAGAAGTTGTTCTACGTCGCCACTCCAAAGGTGGCTTGCACGTCTCTGAAATGGTGGTTTGCGGAGCTTGAGGGCGTCGCCCAGGCCGTTAGAGAGAAGAAAATTAGTTCAGAGACCGATCCGGAACTTGTCATCCACGATACGCTGCTGGCCGTAGCTCCGAATCTTCTGGTTCGTTCCGAAGAGCGGCTGGCTCAGGTCATAAGTGAAGGTTATTTTAGCTTTGCGTTGGTAAGAAATCCCTACAAAAGGCTGTTTTCTGCCTGGCAATCGAAAATCTTGCTGCGCGAGCCACTGCAGATTGAACCTTACGTTAGTCAAGCTTTTCTGGACTGCCCGGTTAAGGTCATGTCTGACGTGACAGCTGCGTTCGAGTGCTTTCTCGAGTACTTGTATGCGCATGAGCGTGAGGGGTTCAAGGATTCACACTGGACACCACAGTACGATTTGCTCCAGCCGCTGAATTTCTCTTACGACTTCATTTCCAAAATTGAAGACACTTCAGAGCTTAACGCCGCGCTTCGTAGTCATCTCGGCGATGCTTACGTCAACCCGTTCACGACGGCCAGAGCAAATGAAAGCCTTATTCCTTACCTTCCGGAGTTCATAAGTCCTCGTTCCAAAGCCTTGATAGACGACCTCTACGCGAAGGATTTTGAAGCGTTCGGTTATCCGACGACAGTCGCACCGGCGAAAGAGAATTTTTCTCAAGAACAGTTGACGGTGGCGCTCAAGGGCGTCGAGTTGCTGCACGGTCGACATCAGCGAATCAGTGAAATTCGCCAGACTTTCACAGAACAGGTGTCCAGCTTGTTAGTCGACAAGCAATGGCTTGCCGAGCAGCGTGAGACCTGGATGGAGATGGCAAAGAGCAAAGAGAACGAACTCTTGGATCTTCAAGCGCATCACAAAGAATTTGTGGACCAAGCTGAATTGCAGTGGGTCAAGTCTCAGCAACTTCAGGCTGAAAACGAAAAATTGCAGCATGCTCTCGAGCAGGCCCAAACAGAGGTCGCGGCGCCTGCCTCAGAGCATGTTATTGAAAAGGGCAAAGGGGATTAAGGTGGCGAAGGTTTCAGTTGTACTCACTTCCTATAATCACGATAAGTTCATTGGGCAGGCAATTGATTCTGTTCTCAATCAAACTTACAGTGATTGGGAACTCATTGTCGTTGATGATGTATCGCCAGATGACTCTTGGGCGGTTATCGAAAGTTATAATGACCCCCGGATCATCAAGATCCGAAATGATCGGACGCGCCGTTATATTTACAATATCAACCGTGCGATTCAGTCCCAAAGCACCGGTGAATACATCGCGATCCATCACTCGGATGATGCCTGGGCACTGGAAAAACTTGAAAAGCAAGTGGCTGTGCTTGATTCCAATCCGCACATAGGGGCAGTTTTTACCCATGTGCAATGCATCGATGAAAGTAATCAGGCGCTGTCTATCGATTGGTTCAATCAGCCGAACAAAAGCCGAACGGCCTGGTTGCGAGCACTGTTTTTCAACGAGAACCGTTTGTGCCATCCGAGTGTGTTGGTTCGGCGCAGTGCCTATGAGCAGGCTGATCTTTACAAGTGCGCCCATGCTCAAATTGATGACGCTGAGTTGTGGACTCGCCTGCTAAAGAAGTCGGACATTCACGTCATTCAGGAAAAGCTGACACTGCACAGGATCTTCTCCGATCAATCCAATGCGAGTGGCGACCGACCAGACCGGCGGGCTCGCTTGAAGCTGGAATGGCATTTGCAGAAGCAGCATTATGTCGATTTGCCGCAGGCGGATATTCTTGAGATCTTCCCGGAGGCCGCTAAGTGGGTTACGCCTCAGGGGGCGAATAATGAGTTTCTGGTGGCAATGGTCGCGATTCATGCCGGTCCTTGCCCGGGTACGCGATTGTTTGGTATCGAACTGCTCTATGAACTGATGACCTGCGCGGAAACTCAGGAACAGATTGAGACGTTGCACGGCTTTAACTATCTGGACTTCATCGGCCTTACCGGAAAGGAGGATTTTTTCGGTGAGGGTTCCGGACCCTTGCAGCCTCCTGTGACTGCAATTACGGGATGGCGCGGCTTCGTGAGCAAGGCTCTACGCAAAATAGGTATTTTGTAAAGTTGTTGGCCCGGCTGCTGCAGGCCGGGTGCGGCGTCGGAACCAGCGATGGCTCTTGAGGTAACGTCAAGGGTATTGCTGGTTTTGTTTGCGTATTTCAAAAGATTGAGGCGCTGAGTGAAGATTGATCTGAAAATTTTAGGCTCCGTTTGTATATTTGTCTGCCTGGCTGCAGCTGTTTTGTATTTCACACGCTGGATGGACGTCAAGGCGCCTGTAGCAAATATCACTTCCGTTGCTGTTTCTGATCAGTTGCAGATTGAGATTGTCAGCAACGCATTGCAGTTGGAATTGAAGGGCTGTGATGTCGCCCAGGTCGCCGATAATTTCTTTGTTCATATCTATCCGCTAGATGCGTCGAAAGCGGGGGCAGAAGGCTTTATAAACAAAGACTTCAATTTGACTGGCTTAAAGCGGTTATCCAAAGAGACGCGGTCGGGTGTGACCTATTGTCGTTATGTGGTTGCATTTGGCTCAGTGGCCGTTGACA
Source organism: Pseudomonas sp. IT-P395 (assembly GCF_949767675.1). Lineage (NCBI taxonomy): Bacteria > Pseudomonadati > Pseudomonadota > Gammaproteobacteria > Pseudomonadales > Pseudomonadaceae > Pseudomonas > Pseudomonas sp. IT-P395. The sequence goes on along the minus strand of NZ_CATKPW010000058.1, from coordinate 162,666 downwards.
GGATTGAACTGGGTCAGTTCAGGGCTCCCGAGGGAAAGTGCTGCGAAATACTCTGGAACAGGCAAGTAAACTTTAATAAATAGTTTTTGGTGTTATTGAAATGAGCACAACTGTTGCGGATTCCAATCGTTCTTTCGGACTTGACGTTTGTCGGACGCTCGCCTGCTTACTTGTCGTATTCGGCCACATGCTGGGGCATTCGTTGCCCAGCCCGATACTGTCAAATTTCGCATTTCTTGCCATATTTGGTGTTGATCTGTTCTTTTGCCTCAGTGGTTTTTTGATCGGCAGGATTCTGCTGAAAGAAGCCGCTAACTGGAATGTGTCCAGAACCAGTGGGCTTACCAATTTTTGGTATCGTCGCTGGATGCGTACTTTGCCACTTTACGTCTTCTTCTTTTTTGTTTCCTTAAAGTTTGACTGGCAAGGGGCGACCACTTTTTCTGAACAGTTTCGCTATCTGTTTTTTGCTCAGAATTTTGCTTGGCCCATGACGGATTTCTATCGTTTGTCCTGGAGCCTAGCAGTGGAAGAGTGGTTTTATTACACCTTTCCGCTGTTGATTTTGCTCGTGATCGGCTTTGGTGCGGATGTCAAGCGAGCAGCCATGGTTACAATCGTCGTTTTTATGGTCGTGCCATTCCTGGCGCGAATCGGGTTGCCTATCGAGTCGGTCAGATATGATGACGCCCGCTATGTTGTCCTCTATCGCCTGGACGCCATAGGCTTCGGTGTACTGGCGGCGTATATCTATACGTGGCACAAGCCAATGTTTGAGCGCATTGCCAAGCATTGGTATATCCCGCTGGCAGTTGTGATAGGGATTATTGTTTCGACCAAAATGGGGGCGCCTTGGTTGTTGAATGGCAAGGTTCTTCAGTCGCTGTTTTTCACCTGTTCGGCGATATTTTTTGCAGCCTTGATTCCAGCATTCTTCAGCTTGCGTCCTTACCGCTGGGGCTGGGTCAACCGCTTTGTAAATTTCACGAGTCTGGTTTCGTATTCGATCTACCTCGGGCATATTTTTGCGTTCACGATGGTGATTGCAGTGCTCAATCGTTTCGGATTACACGAGGCTGTCTACAATAATCCTTGGATCGTATATCCGATATTTACGATTTGTGTCTACTTGCTTGCCTACTCTACTTATCGTCTCATCGAAAAACCGTTCCTTAAACTTCGCGATATCGATGGAACGTCGTTAGTGAAATTCTTTAAAAGTCTCCAGCGCCTCGGTACAGGGAAGTAGGTCTCGTAATGCAAAACTCAACAGCTCCCGATTTTCCCAGCTACCGTGGCACGGTTGCAATGGCGAAGAATTACCAAGCAGCATTGGCTGATGGTGCGCAAGATGCTTCTGTACTTGTCGTTAGTGCGATAGATGATCGCGCTTGTGACTTGTCCGATGTTTATGAGTCATTGTGCGCTCAAACATTTCAAGGTTGGAACTGGCTTGTATCTTACGACGATGCGCTGGGTCATCAACTGAGTCGTGACCTCGTCACAGCACTTGCAGGCGATAAGCGGGTATCCCTGCGGCCCCATGCCGAATGTCGGTCTGCAAGTGCATCGTGGAAGTCGTTTGATTATGTGGTGCTTGTGGATGCCAAGACACAACTGGCAGCTACCTTTATCGAAAAGGCTTTATGGTGTCTGGTATCTAATCCGGAATTCTCCTTTTGCAATTCTTTAGGAGTGATACCGGGGAGGAAGGGCGGACTGATCAGTCAGAATCTAAACCAAGGCAAATATCACCTCGATAATACTCAGCCAAAAGTCAGAGGGATGGTTTTTCGTAAAGCGCACCTTCTTGAGTCTTTTACTGATGTAGCAAGCCTGGCCGATGGCCGTGACCCGACAGAAATGCTGTCGCGATTGGCAGAGGCTGGTCATTGGGGCTACACCATCCCTGAATGTTTGCAGTGGTGCGCAGTTTCGGCTGTCGAAAGCGAAGTGGAAACTGATGTTGCAAGAGCAAGTAAGCCGGTCCCACAGGTTAATCGGCGCTATCCTTCAGCTTATGAAACATTGCCGGTGGAGTTTCCGTTTCATAATGCATTGAAGCCAAACGCCAATGGCAGAAGGGTAATGGTCCTTTTGCCGTGGATGGTGGAAGGTGGGGCTGATCGGGTCAGTATTGACCTCATCCAAGGAATGGTTGCCAATGGGGTGGATGTCACGGTGTGTGCCACTCTTGAAGCAGATCACCGTTGGCTTGGCAAGTTTGCCGAGTTGACTCGCGATATTTTCATTCTGCCAAATATTTTGTCGCCGTCTGACTTTCCGCGCTTCATCTTGTACCTGATCGAGTCGCGAAGCATCGACACCGTTCTGATCACCGGCAGTACGCTGGGCTATCAGCTTCTTCCGTATCTGCGTAGTGCTGCACCGGATACCGCGTTCGTTGATTTATGCCATACCGAAGAGATGAATTGGCTTAACGGTGGGCATCCACGATTTGCGGTGGGCTATCAGGACGCGCTCGATCTGAACGTGGTGAGTACGGGCCATCTCTCAAAATGGATGGCGGGCCTGGGAGCGGACCAAGACAAGATCCGGGTCATGTATACCGGGATCAAGTCTCGGCCAGTATCGCTGTCCGAAGAGAAACGTGTTGCGGTATTGCGTGGTTTCGAACTGGATGAAAATGCGCTGACCATCATTTTTGCCGGTCGTATGTGTGATCAGAAGCGACCGCTGAAACTTGCTGAAATTTTTCATGCGGCAAAGCAGAAAGGCATCCGTTTCAATGCGCTTGTCATTGGTGAAGGGGAGTTGCGTCCTGCGTTCGAAACCTTGATCTCTGACTACGACCTTAAGGCCGAGTTGCGGATTCTGGGCGCCAAATCTCACGCCGATTGGCTGTCCCTTCTGGCGGTATCGGACATCTTGTTGATGCCATCCGAATATGAGGGGATTTCCGTGGCTCTCCTTGAATCCATGGCGGCGGGAGTAGTGCCGGTCGTGGCGGATGTTGGCGGCCAGGATGAACTGGTAGGCGAAGATACTGGCTATCTGATCCCGCATGGCGAAGATGAAGTGGAGCAATACGTGAGTGTCATTCAGGCGCTTGCTGCTGATCCCGTCGGTCGTCGTAACAAAGCACAGGCGTGCATGAAACTGATCGAGCGGAGCTACACCGCTGAAGCAACAAATCGTCAGTGGCTTGAAATCCTGGATGAGGCGCATGTTCGCAGAGATGGCTCAGCCCAGCCTTTCATGCCGTTGGGCCTGGCGAAGGAATTAGCCACGACTGCACTGGAAAACAGACGTGTCACGTCCTATCTTGATCATCTGTATGCGACGCACTGTCTGACTAACAATGCGCAAACCGAGATTTCATATAATCTCGGAATTGTTAATTTGTTGATTGCTAAAGTTCGTCAATACCGTATTGCGAAGTTTATATTTGACAGGCCTTTTATCAAGAAAGCTCTAAGAAGGCTAAAACTGACTGTTTCTTGACGTATTTTGGCTTTCGTGTTAATTTTTTTGTCTTTTTTGTTGACTGATTTATGTCAGTTTTTTGCAGTAGTTTCGATGTCAGTCGAGAGTTTTTATGAAAATTACGGTATTTGGCGGCGGCGGCTTTATCGGATCGACTATTGTTGATCGCTTGTTGCAGGACGGGCATTCGATCCGAGTGTTCGAGCGTCCGCGAGTGGGGGAGTATCGTAAGTTCTTGCCCAATGAATCCGTCGAATGGATGACAGGCGATTTGTCGTCCACCAGTGATATAAACAAGGCAGTAGAAGGTGCCGATGTTGTTTTTCATCTGGTCTCCACCACGCTGCCGAAAAGCTCGAATGAAGATCCGGTCTACGATGTCCAGAGCAATGTCGTTGCAAGTTTGCAGCTGCTCAATGCAATGGTTGCGCACAAGGTTGGCAGAATCGTTTTCATTTCTTCCGGAGGCACTGTCTATGGCGCTCCGAAGTACCTGCCGATCGATGAAAAACACCCGACAGATCCAGAAGTTTCTTATGGCATCACCAAGCTGACCATCGAGAAATATCTGCAAATGTACAACCATCTGTATGGCATCAAGCCTGTCGTTCTGCGGGTCGCCAACCCTTACGGCGAGCGTCAGCGCGTGGAGACTGCGCAGGGCGCGGTGGGTGTGTTCATCCATAACGTTCTGAAGGGCTTGCCGATCGAGATTTGGGGTGATGGTAGCGTCGAGCGCGATTTCCTGCATGTCAGCGATGTGGCCGAGGCGTTCGCCAAGGCGGCTACCTACTCGGGTAGCGCCAGTGTCTTCAATATCAGTTCCGGCGTGGGTACCAGCCTGAACAGTCTCATGTCGATGATCGAAGAAGTCAGCGGTGAGCCGGTTGCCCGTAACTACAAGCCTGGCCGTTCTTTCGATGTGCCAGTGAGTGTGCTGAGCAACGATCTGGCGCGCGACGAACTGGGCTGGGAGCCCAAGGTTTCGATGAAGGAAGGGATCGTGCGAACTTTCGAGTGGGCCAAGAACGAACAGCAGAAGTGAGGGTGGTCGGGTGAGTTACCGTCTGCTCGGTGTCAGCGTTGGTTGCAAATGAAGGTTCTGCTCACGGTTCATCAGTTTTTCCCGGAGTTTTCTGCGGGTACTGAGGTTTTGACGCTGTCCGTTGCCCGCGTATTGAAAACCCTTGGCCATGAGGTCAGGATTTTTACGGGCTATCCGGCTACCGAAGCGCTCGCGGACAGTGAGCGCTTCGATCAATATAGTTACGACTCGATTCTGGTTGATCGTTTTCGGCACGCCTATGTGCCCATGGGCGATCAAACTTCAAAAATCGAGATCGGTTATGACAACCATCTGGCCGCTGACTTTTTCGGGCATTTGCTGGAAGAGTTCAAGCCGGATGTCGTGCATTTCTTTCACCTCAATCGTCTCGGCACCGGCCTGATCGAAAAAGCGGTCGCTGCCGGTGTGCCTGCGTATTACACGCCAACCGACTTCTGGAGTATTTGTCCTACCGGGCAGTTGCTGCGTTGTGGTGGGCGGGCATGTGCGGGGCCAAGTACGGATGCGGGGAACTGTGTCGTGCATTTTGCTGCAAGTCAGTTGCCTGAGCGCATTGGCAGGCTGGCGACCGCGGTTCCGGATGTCATCAGCGATTTGCTCGTGCGCATTGCTCGCTCGCCTCGGCTGCCAGCGGGTTCCCTGGTCCGCGAGGTGCGCGCATTGCATGGTCGTCTTGAGCGTAATGTCGGGCGGCTGAATATGCTCCAGGGCATCATCGCCCCCAACCAGATGATCGAAACGCTGCTGACCCGTAATGGCGTGCGCCCAGATATCGTGGTCAAGTCGTCCTACGGCATCAATCTTGATCAGCCAGTTGTGGTGCGAGATCGAGCGCGGCGTGAGCGCCCATTGGTCTTGGGATTCATTGGTACGCTCGCTTCACACAAAGGCTGCCATGTGCTTTTGGAGGCGTTGCAGCAGTTTTCTTCACGCGATGTGCGACTGAGAATTTACGGCAAGCAGACGGAATTTCCCGACTATGTAGCCGGCTTGCATCGGCTGGCGGATGGCAATGAAGCCGTTACGTTTTGCGGCACTTTCGCCAACGAAGACATATTCGATGTATTGGGTGGGCTGGACGCACTGATAGTGCCATCTGTCTGGAATGAAAATACGCCACTGGTCGTCTATTCGGCACAGGCTGCCGGTTGCCCGGTTGTGGCTTCCGATGTACCCGGAATCGCTGAGGCCGTGACCCATGATTTCAATGGATTGCTGTTTGAACCAGGCAGCGTGTTGGGCCTTGAAAGCGCATTGAAACGTCTGCTTGCCGAGGAGGGTTTATTGGCAAAGCTGTCGTCGAATTCCACGCCTCCAAAATCCGTTGCTGTTTATGTAAATGAGTTGTTACAGAGATGGACGTTATCCAAGTAACAGCGTCGGCTATTGTTCCGGTGTAGAGGTTTTTCTTGGCGCCGGCAGACGCTGGGTCTATTCTTCACGCTTAATTACGAACTTGGGTTCAATGCTCGCAGATCTAATTTCTGACAGCGTTGGAAAGCCTGATTTAAGTCAATGTGTATATAACTGCGGTGTAGTTTCGATGACGGAAAATCTTGTCGCTCATCAGATGGTCGTCGACCGGGAGCAGCGGAGCGCTCTTAAACAGCAGCGCCCTGTGGTTCTTTGGTTTACCGGGCTTAGCGGCGCCGGCAAATCGACGATCGCCAACGCTCTAGAGCAGGCACTGCTTGAGAATAATCGTCATACCTACTTGCTGGACGGAGACAACATGCGTCTCGGTCTGTGCAATGATCTCGGGTTCAATGATCATGATCGGGCGGAAAACATCCGCCGGATCGCTGAAGTAGGCAAGCTGTTCGTTGACGCTGGCCTGATCGTCGTCAGCGCCTTCATTTCGCCGTTTCGCCTTGACCGGGCATTGGCCAGGAAAGTGATCGGTGACGAGTTCTTCGTTGAGGTCTACATCAGTACGCCGTTACCTGAGTGCGAGCGCCGCGACCCGAAGGGTCTGTATGGCAAGGCCCGCTCGGGCATGATCAAGAATTTCACCGGTATCGACTCGTTGTACGAGCCTCCGTTGAACCCGGATATCACGATCAACACACTTGAAGAAGATGTGTCCGTATCTGTCGAGAAGATTATGCAGTATCTGGTCGGGCGGATCGAACGTTGAAGACTCTGGTCATCATTGGTGCCGGATTCAGTGGCGCGGTAACCGCTGTTCAATTCCTCCAGGTGTGCAAACCTGGCACTCGAGTGGTGTTGCTCAACCGTTCCGGTGAAATGGCCCGTGGTCTGGCTTACGGAACCAACAGTTCTCGGCACTTGCTTAATGTGCCAGCGGGGAACATGACGGCGCTGGTTGATCAGCCTGATCATTTTCTGCGTTTTTGCGAAAGCCGTTTGCCGGGTACTGCGGCGGGGACTTTTGTTCCTCGCAAGCTCTACGGCGAATACCTCTCGGGACTGCTCGCCGAGGCTGAACATCAGTGCCGTGATGGCGTCAGTTTCGAGCGGATCACCACCGAAGCTCACAGCATCGAAGCGGAGAACGGAAAAGCCCGGATACGTATTGCTGATGGCCGGGAAATACTGGCCGATCATGTGATTCTCGCGTTCGGTAACTTTTCACCGTTCAACCCGGCTATCACGTCCATTCCCCGTGCCGCAGGGCGCTATATCGCTGATCCGTGGTCGGGAGAAATCGAGGTGCCGATCGACCCGCAGGCTCCGGTTCTGTTGCTGGGCGCAGGATTGACTGCGCTGGATGTGGCACTGACCCTGGATCAACAAGGGCACACCGGGCCGGTGTACATGCTTTCGCGGCGAGGCGTTCAGCCGTTGCCCCATCGTACTTCGGGACATGTCGATAGCATTGCCGGTGAGGTGGTTCAAACGCTTCTTGCCTCCGCTCCGAGCGTGCGCAGCTATCTGCGCCACATGCGCTCATTGGTTCGTGTTGCCGCTAAGGATGGCGTCGACTGGCGTGATGTCATTGCCGCCGTGCGTCCAGTCACTGCACAACTGTGGGAGCGTTTGAGCGAGACCGAACGCCGGCGTTTCCTGCGTCACGTCCAAGTGTATTGGGACGCCCATCGCCACAGAGTTGCACCGGCTTCGTATGCGGCGTTTTCCGCGCAGTTGGAGCTGGGCAGGCTGAAGCCGATGGCGGGCAGAATCCAGGACATCGAAGTATTGCCCAATGGTTTGCGCGTTCAAGTCGGGCTGCGTGGTACTGCGGCGGTAGAGTCTCTGGATGTTTCGCATATCATCAATTGCACCGGGCCGAATTCCAATCTGGCGCGTGTCGATGATCGCTTGATCGTGCAATTGCGGCAGTCGGGGCTGATTCGATTGGATAAACTCGGCCTGGGCGTTTGTGTCGATGAGGCGCTTTCCGTTCAGGATGAGCACGGCGCCCCTGTCAGTTGGCTGAGCTACGTCGGGCCAATGCTCAAGGCGCAGTTCTGGGAAGCCACGGCTGTTCCAGAGCTTCGTCGTTATGCGCGAGATCTGGCCCTGCGGGTTGCCGCGAAAATCGGCTGATTCATATCGCGACGATCAGTGTCACGGGCTTGTCCTTTCAGGCATCACGGTTTCCACTGACGTGTAGTTTGGCCTCGCTGTTTGCAGCGGGGTCCAATCCTCTTTTGGATAATTTGATGGTCAGTAGTCGTGATGCAATTTCAAGCGTCAATATTCGTTACCGAGCCTGAACAATGAAAGTTGAAACGGTACTTGTCTCCGGCGGTTCAGGCTTTTTGGGTGGTGCCTTGCTGCGACACCTGGATACCAGCGGGCAGTATTCCCTGATTGCCGCGTTGCGCAAGGAATGTAGCGATCTCCCCCCATCCATTCGACGTTTCCTGTTTGCGGATCTGACGGCTGATGTCGATTGGCGAGATGCGCTTGATCAGGTTGATGTGGTGGTACATTCAGCGGCACGGGTTCACGTCATGGATGAATCCGCTGCTGATCCGCTGACCGAGTTTCGCCGGGTAAATGTCGATGCCACATTGAATCTGGCCCGGCAGGCTGCAAGTGCAGGCGTGAAGCGCTTCATCTACATCAGCTCGATCAAGGTCAATGGCGAATCAACTTCGCCTGGCATTGCGTTTACAGCAGATGACACGCCCGCGCCCCTCGACCCTTATGGCATTTCCAAACTTGAGGCCGAACTTGGCTTAAAGGCGCTCGCAATCGCTACCGGAATGGAAGTGGTCATCATCCGGCCCGTTCTGGTGTATGGCGCGGGCGTCAAAGCCAACTTCCTCAGCATGATTCGCTGGGTACAACGCGCAGTGCCGTTGCCGTTTGGTGCGGTGCATAACAAGCGCAGCCTGGTCAGTCTGGATAATCTGGTGGATTTGATCGAGACGTGTATGAGACACCCTTCGGCGGCTAATCAGACATTTCTGGTCAGCGACGGGCATGACGTCTCGACAACCGAGCTGTTACGCAGTCTGTCTGCTGCGCTGCACAAGCCCTCTCTGTTAATACCGTTGCCGGTGAGCCTGATGAGCGCTGCGGCGAAACTATTGGGAAAAGAGGCCGTCGCACAGCGCATCTTTGGTTCTCTGGAAGTCGATATCAGTAAGAATCAACGTCTGTTGGGCTGGGTTCCGCCGGTCAGTTTTCCGCGGGCTCTTGACGCCACAGTAAAACCATTCCTGGATGCTCGAAAAAAATGAATGACTGGTGGCTAGTTCCGGTTGTTGCGATCCTGTCGTTCGCACTCACGGGTTTTTTACGTCGTTATGCAATTTCGCGCAGCCTGATCGATATTCCCAATCAGCGCAGTTCCCACTCGATCCCAACACCGCGTGGTGGCGGTGTGGCCATCGTCCTGACCTTTATCTTCGCCATGTGCGTTTTGTTCGCTGTCGGGCTGACGACCAAGGATGCGTTGATTGCCTTGGTCGGCGCCGGCAGTATCACGGCGGTTATCGGTTTTCTGGATGATCACGGTCACATTGCCGCCCGCTGGCGCCTGCTGGCGCATTTTTCTGCCGCCGCTTGGGGCGTTTATTGGGTGGGTGGGCTATCGCCGTTGATGATTGCCGGTGTCAGCGTTGATCTGGGATGGCTCGGACATTTTCTCGCGCTGTTTTATCTGGTCTGGATGCTGAATCTCTACAACTTCATGGATGGTATTGACGGTATTGCCGGTGTCGAAGCCGTCACGACATGCGCTGGTGCCTGTCTGATTTACTGGCTCAGTGGCTTCCCGCAACTGTTATGGCCACCTGCGTTACTGGCGGTATGCGCTGCCGGTTTTCTGTGCTGGAACTTTCCCCCGGCAAAAATTTTCATGGGCGATGCGGGCAGTGGCTTCCTCGGTATCATTCTTGGCGTGTTGTCGCTGCAGGCGGCATGGACTGATCCCGGTTTGCTGTGGGTCTGGCTGATACTGCTTGGCGTGTTCATCGTTGATGCAACGTTCACGTTGATGCGTCGATTGTTGCGCGGCGATAAAGTCTACGAAGCGCATCGCAGCCACGGCTATCAGTTTGCGTCCCGACAGTTTGGCAAGCACCTGCCCGTGACTGTGGCAGTCGGGCTGATCAATGTGTTCTGGCTGCTGCCGATTGCGCTCTGCGTGAGCTACTGGAAAGTGGACGGTGCATTGGGCTTGGTTGTGGCGTACTTGCCACTTGTCTGGCTGGCCATAAAGTTCCGTGCCGGACAACTGGAAGATCGCTGAAAAAGCATCCTGCAGGCGCAGACCTTCCTCGTGGCTCAGCGAGTAAAAATTGGAATCTTTTGTTTGCCGGGGTGTCTGCATTATCGACCAGAGTGAACTCTTGGCGATGTTCAAAACCCAGGTTTCGATTTACCCCGAATAAGGATTTCCGTCAGGAGTTACGGCCTCCTCAAGCCGTAGTCTGTTGACGGGAGCAGGGATCGCTCTGATGAATGCTATCTTCTAATTAAGCGCAAGAAAAAGGATCAGATTTTGTCTCGAAGTGGCTCCTTGTCAGATCTACTACGGAAGGTTATTCGTAGGGTAATTAACTCGATTCGCTTCAGGCTTGCCGCTAAGTTCCGTCGCAACACTCATGTGGACGCAGTGGTGGAACGTGAAAAACTCGACTTGAGTTTGCTTCCAGCAGAGTTTGATCCCGATTTATATTTGAAGATGAACCCGGATCTCGGCCTGGTTGATCCCGTTGAGCATTTCCTGAAGTACGGTCGACACGAAGTGTGGCGGCCCTATTCTTTGCCGGGAATTCATCTGTCTACAGCTCGCGCGGCAAATCCCGAGCGGGAAACGATATTGGTGGTGAGTCACGAAGCGTCGCGCTCTGGAGCACCCATACTCGCTCTTGACCTTGTCCAGCGCTTTTCTGCTCGATACAACGTTGTTGTGCTTCTGCTGGGTGAGGGGCCATTGCTGAGTGCTTTTCAGGAAGCGGCAGTTGTATTGGTGAAAGGTTTAAGGATCAAAGGGAATTCTGAGTATTCAGGACACGTAGTTGAATTCTTGAACAAAAAATTCAACTTTAAATTTGCGCTGGTGAATAGCCTTGAAAGCAATATCATCCTGAAGCCACTTGCCAGAAATTTTATTCCTTCAACTTATTTAATTCATGAGTTCGCCTCTTCTTATCCCAACGCGAAGGCGTTGTTGTCTGATGCGATTCTTTGGGCGGAAAAGTTGGTGTTCTCCGCCGCGCTGACTTTAGAAAACGCGATAGAGTCATTGCCGGAATTGAAATTTGCCGCGCCGCTGATCATGCCTCAAGGGTGTTGTGTCCTGCCGGAGCAACAGCACACTGAGCGTCAGAGCCTGGAAGAATCGGAATCTTTGCGAAAGCTGATCCGTCCTGAAGGCGACACCGAAAGAAAGTTTGTTGTGCTGGGGGCTGGGTACGTCAATTTTCGAAAGGGCGTAGATCTCTTTATTCAATGTGCCATCAAGGCAATGCGTGAACCGGGGGGCGATGCGTTTCGGTTTGTCTGGATTGGCAAGGGCTACGACCCGCAACTTGAGGACGGATATTCTGTTTATCTGGCGGATCAGATCAAGCGTTCCGGATTGCAGGACCGTTTTTTGATGCTGGGCGAAACATCTAATATCAACGCTGTCTATGCTGAAGTTGACGCACTGTTCATTTCATCGCGTCTGGATCCATTGCCTAACGTAGCCATAGACGCACTGACGATGCGCATACCGGTGGTTTGCTTCGATAAAGCGAGCGGTATTGCAGATTTTCTGGATACTTGTGGTTTACATGAGGCGTGCGTTGCGGATTATCTCGATGTGGACAGTGCTTTTCAGAAGTTATCCGCACTCGCCAGTTCTCGCCCGTTCCACGAGCATGTAGCGAATCAATCCTTTGAGGCATCCAAGGCGTACTTTGACGCAGACAAGTACGCTGGCCAGCTTGAGCGATTGGGTGTCGAGGGACATGAGAATGCTCGACAGGAAAAGCACGATGTAACGACTATCCTGGACTCCGGTCTGTTTGGCTCGGCCGGGGTTAACGCGAACGCCGAGGACGTGCAGGATTACGTCCGTGGAAACGCTCGCGGCATCAACCCTCAACGTCTAAACGCCAATTTTCGCGCGGATGTCTACCTTGCCGAGCACGGGGTTGCTAAAGCAGGAGCTGATCCATTCGCTGACTATATTCGGGCGGGGCGCCCTCAGGGCGCCTGGAATGAATCCGAATAAGCCAAACGCTATTTCCAGCGCTGTATGAATTTCAGCAGCCTTTCGCGAACAGTTTGCTTCGCGACCGGCTGCGCCCTGTAACCATCCGGATGGAAGTGGAGGCGTTGGAGCAAAGGGCCCAGTAACGGTTCAATCATCAATGCGTGTGCCGAAGGATCATAGTGGTGATCGCTTGGATCTGGATTTCGAAGTGATTCCGTGAGATTGCCCGAATCATCCGTAGAGTGGCTGTCAAAATTCAGGTAACTGATGCCTTCCGGGATGCAAAAGTTCTCCATCAGGTCATTGAATTTAATTGTCAGCAAGGTTCTTTCAGCGAGAGAGGCTGTCACCTCCTTTCGCAAATTGGCCACTTCTCCCCAGTCCATACCGTCCCTGATGGTGGGGAGAGGCGTACTAATACAAATTACCTCGTGTGTGCGGGCAATATCTTTTAACAGCTTCTGGTAGTTATCGAGTGCCAACTGCAGCATTTGGTTAACGGGGGTGCCATATTTTTGCGCCCGATACCAAATAACAAACCCGGTATCTACCTCGCCTAACATAACGATCACAGTGGTTGCCGTTGTCTTTTCCAGTGCAGAGGTGAACTGAGGCATGGCTTGTGTGACGGCGTTCGGATTTTGCAAACCGGATACAGTCGCACCGCCGACAGAGATCACTTCAAACGAGTACCCGGGTAGTAGCGCTGCTATTTTTTCAGAGCTGAAAACCGATGCGTGAGAGTCGCCGAGTACAAGTACTGGGATCATTGCCTGTAAGTCCCCTGATTCAATGATTTGAGCTGATGCTCGGGATTCGGGGCGAAAGTCTATAGAGTCGGGGAATCCACGCCTAGTTGAAGCAGGAAAATTCGGTGACAGCAACCCTTGAGGTACAGGGTGACGTGTTTTCCAGACAAACAGTTTTCCGGTTTTCCAGACTCGGCGAATGATTTTGCAGACGTTGCATTGATCCTCGCACTGCGGTTTTTGCCAAGTGTTAAATGTCCGAGCCCCCCAGGATTTTTGCTCGCGAGTTTGTGACAATCCTGTGAAACATCGGGCCAATTATTCAGATGAAGACGCCAGCATGAGGTTACAATGCTGGTCGTCGACTGTTTAAGGAGGGAGCCACGTGCTCGAGCGGCTGAATGGATAAAGTGCGGACTGTCTTGCTGGGCTTGCCTCGTAAGCAAAAACGTTTGCTGCAGGTGGCTACCGACGTCGTCCTGGTCTGGGTTGCTCTCTGGATGTCGTTCATCGTGCGCCTCGGCATCGATGACATGTACAACCCCTTGAAGGCTCACATCTGGCTCTTTGCATTCGCCCCTGTCATCGCCATTCCACTCTTTATTCGCTTTGGCATGTACCGGGCCGTGATGCGTTACTTTGGTAACGACGCCCTGATTGCCATCGTCAAGGCGGTCAGCCTGTCCTCGCTGATTCTGGCGGTCGTCGTTTACTGGTACAGCAATCACGAAGCGGTAGTGCCGCGCTCGATCATCTTCAACTACTGGTGGTTGAGCATGATGATCATCGGCGGCCTGCGCCTGTGCATGCGCCAGTTTTTCATGGGCGACTGGTTTACCGCAGCTCAACACGTACCGTTTACCAGCCGCGATGACGGTTTGACCAAGGTCGCCGTGTACGGTGCCGGTGTCGCCGGCAATCAGCTGGTTGCCGCTTTGCGCATGGGGCGCGTGATGCGTCCGGTGGCCTTTATCGATGATGATCCGGGCATTTCCGATCGTTCGATTTCCGGGCTTCAGGTCTACAAACCCAAGCACATTCAACATATGATCGATGTCACCGGTGCCCAGGAGATACTCCTCGCGCTGCCGTCGTCGACCCGCGCCAGGCGCCGGGAAATCCTCAACCTGCTCGAGGGTTTTCCGCTGCACGTGCGCAGTGTGCCGAATTTCACCGATCTGGCCAGCGGTCGCGTCAAGGTCGAGGATATCCAGGAAGTGGATATCGCCGACTTGCTCGGGCGTGACGCCGTACCGGCCCAACCGGACCTGTTGGCGCGTTGCATCAATGGCAAAGTGGTGATGGTCACAGGCGCTGGTGGTTCGATCGGCTCGGAGTTGTGCCGACAGATCTTCACTCTGGGGCCGACCACGCTCGTGTTGTTCGAACATAGCGAATTCAATCTCTACAGCATTCTCTCCGAACTCGAACAACGGGGTTGCCGGCAGTCGGTTCCGGTACGTCTGTTGCCTATCCTCGGTTCCATTCGTCATCAAGACAAACTGCTCGATGTGATGAAAACCTGGAAAGTCGACACCGTGTATCACGCAGCAGCCTATAAGCATGTGCCGATGGTTGAGCACAATATTGCTGAAGGTGTACTGAACAACGTGATCGGCACGCTCAATACAGCGCAGGCGGCATTGCAGTCGGGCGTGTCGAATTTCGTGCTTATCTCCACCGATAAAGCCGTGCGCCCGACGAACATCATGGGCAGTACCAAGCGTCTGGCCGAGTTGACGCTGCAGGCCCTCAGCTGTGAAAGTGCACCGGTATTGTTTGGTGACAGTGCCAACGTGTCGCGGGTCAACAAGACCCGGTTCACCATGGTGCGTTTCGGCAATGTTCTCGGTTCCTCGGGTTCAGTGATTCCGCTGTTCCACAGTCAGATCAAGTCCGGTGGCCCGCTGACGGTCACTCACCCGAAAATCACCCGCTATTTCATGACCATCCCCGAGGCCGCCCAATTGGTGATCCAGGCCGGCTCCATGGGGCAGGGCGGGGATGTGTTTGTGCTGGACATGGGCGAACCGGTGAAAATCGTCGAGCTGGCAGAAAAAATGATCCACCTGTCCGGCTTGAGCATTCGCTCCGAACGCAATCCGCAGGGCGATATTTCCATCGAGTTCACCGGGCTGCGCCCCGGCGAAAAGCTCTACGAAGAGCTGTTGATCGGCGACAACGTGGCCGCCACCCAGCACCCGATGATCATGACGGCGAGCGAAGACCACCTGCCGTGGGATGTGCTGAAAACCCGCTTGAGCGAATTGCTTCTGGCCGTGGAACGCGATGATTATGCGCGGGTCCGTCAACTGCTGCGCGAAACGGTCAGCGGCTATATGCCGGACGGCGAGATCGTCGATTGGATCTATCAGCAACGCCGTCTCGAACCCTGATTGTTTCACATCCTGTAACGCACGCATTTTTGACATAGCTCCAGCATGACCTACGTTTGGAGAGCAGCTTCGGAAAAGCTGCTTTCTCAAACGATGATGGAGCGTCACTAATGCGTACCGGTTACTTCTACTCTCTGATTTTCGCTTTCCTTACCAGCGCCTCGATCGCCGCTATTGCCGCACCTGTTGCGCCAGCGGAGTCGCCCAACGCGCCTTTGGTGATGGATACCGCGGCACCTTCCCTGAGTGCAAAAATCGATCTTAACGATGCCGACGCGGCAACGCTGCAAAAGGAGCTGGCGGGAGTTGGTGAGGCCAAGGCCAAAGCGATTGTTGCTTATCGTGAAACAAACGGGCCTTTTGCATCGGTGGATGAGTTGCTGGAAGTGAAGGGTATCGGCAAGGCGATTCTGGATCGCAATCGCGACAAGCTGGAAGTCAACTAAGCTAAGTGTTCAACGCCAAGGGGGCCGGTCATTGACCGGCCTTTTTTACTTGCGCAGCGTATGGCCGCTAGTGTTGGTGGAGAGGGCTGCCGTCGGCCACTTAAAATTACGGCTATCATATTGCGTTTGGATTATGCCTATAATAATTTGCCGGTGCGTCGAGCCAACGTGGCTCATAGGCAACTTCCTCCATCAAGCGTTCCAGGAGCATTCTCATGAGTTCCGCCCAATCCCAAGGTACTGCTCTCGTTACCGGCGCATCGTCCGGTATCGGTGCGATTTACGCTCAGCGCCTGGCGGCGCGTGGTTTTGATCTGCTGCTGGTTGCCCGTGACAAGGACCGTCTGGAAAGTGCTGCGAGCCGGTTGCGTGACGCCCATGGCGTTCAGGTTGAAGTTCTCAAGGCCGATCTGACACAGAAGGACGACGTGCTCAAACTCGAACAGCGCTTGCGCAGTGATTCGAGCATCAGCCTGCTGGTCAATAACGCCGGTGTGGCAGCGGACGGACTGCTGGCCAACGCCGATATGGACCAATTGGAGCGCCTGATCCAGTTGAACATCACCGCAGTCACCCGCCTGGCATCGGCTGCTGCTGCCAGTTTCGCCAAGGCCGGTCGTGGCACGATCATCAATATCGCCTCGGTGGTGGCGTTGTTTCCGGAACGCTTCAACGCTACCTACAGCGCCAGCAAAGCTTATGTACTGAGCCTGACCCAATCGCTTAACACTGAACTCGAAGGCACCGGCGTGCAGATCCAGGCCGTGCTGCCGGGCGTGACCCGCACCGAAATCTGGGAGCGCTCGGGTATCGATGCCAGTGGCATTCCGGCAGAAATGGTCATGGACGCAGGCGAGATGGTCGATGCGGCGCTGGCCGGCCTGGATCAGGGCGAGTTGATCACCATTCCTTCGCTACCTGACGCAGGCGAATGGCATGCCTTTGTAGCGGCTCGTCATGTCATGGCACCGAACCTTTCCCGCAGTGCTGCAGCCCAACGCTACAAGTCCGGCAATTGAATTGATCAGAGGTCATTACGGTATGGATTCGCGTCGAATAGTCGTCACGGGCATGGGCCTGGTTTCACCCTTGGGCAGCGACCTTGAAGTCGTATGGCAGCGCTTGCTGGCCGGGCGTTCTGGTCTGCGTAACTTGCCTGAGGCAACGGTCGCTGATTTGCCCACGCGAGTCGGCGGCGCGGTGCCGACGCTGGAAGAGGATGCTGAAGCAGGTTTTGATCCGGATCGCGCCACGTCACCCAAGGAACAGAAAAAGATGGACCGCTTTATTCTGTTCGCCATGGAGGCTGCCCGGCAGGCGCTGGAGCAGGCTGACTGGCATCCGTCGGAGAGCAAAAGCCAGGAGCGTACCGCAACGATCATCGGTTCCGGTGTCGGTGGTTTCGGCGCGATTGCCGACGCCGTGCGCACCACCGACAGTCGCGGTCCTCGGCGTTTGTCACCATTTACCATTCCGTCGTTTCTGGTCAATCTCGCGGCAGGGCACGTGTCCATTCAGCACGGCCTCAAGGGGCCTTTGGGGGCGCCGGTGACGGCGTGCGCTGCGGGTGTTCAAGCGATTGGCGATGCGGCGCGCTTGATTCGCGCCGGCGAAGCGGATATTGCCGTGTGCGGTGGCGCGGAAGCTTGCATCGACCGCGTCAGTCTTGCCGGTTTTGCGGCAGCACGGGCACTGTCGAGCGGTTACAACGACACCCCGGAGCGCGCATCTCGACCATTCGACAGCGGTCGCGACGGTTTCGTGATGGGCGAAGGCGCGGGGCTGCTGGTGATCGAATCTCTGGAGCATGCCTTGGCCCGGGGGGCCAAACCTTTGGCTGAGCTGGTCGGTTATGGCACCAGCGCCGACGCCTATCACCTGACGGCCGGGCCGGAAGATGGCAGCGGTGCCAGGCGGGCGATGACGTTGGCACTGGCGCAGGCGGGTATCGAGCCGGAACAGGTGCAACACCTCAACGCTCATGCGACTTCGACCCCGGTGGGCGACCTCGGCGAACTGGCGGCGATCAAAGCGTTGTTCGGCACGCAAAATAAAATCGCCGTGACCTCGACCAAGTCAGCCACCGGTCATTTGCTCGGCGCTGCCGGCGGGCTTGAAGCCATTTTCACACTGTTGGCCATTCGTGATCAGGTCGTTCCGCCGACGCTGAATTTCGACAATCCCGATCCGGCGAGCGCAGGGGTGGACATCGTCCATGGCCAAGCGCGGCCGATGTCGATCGAATATGCACTGTCCAATGGTTTCGGGTTTGGCGGGGTCAATGCCAGCGTGCTGTTCAAGCGCTGGCAGGCTTAGTCGCGGTTCTTGAGATGATCGCGGGTGACATCGAGGATGCGTTGCGCAAACTCGGCATCCGCGACGCTGCGTGACAGCAGCAGCGCGCCGACCAGTGTCGACATGATGACGATGGCGCGGTCAGCGCTGTTCTCTCCTTCGAGGCTGTTTTCGATCTGCTTCAGCCGCGCGTTGAGGACCACGTCGCTGGTGGGGCTCGGTTGGCCACGCAGGCCCAGCTCGGAAGAAATGGTCAGCAACGGACAACCTTCATGCGGCGATGTCTGGTGCCATTCGGACAGATACGTTTCGATGAAGACATCGAGCGGATTGTCCTGGGAAAAAATCTCGGCGCACAAACCGTCGACCTGGTTGCCGGCCTCTTGCAAGGCTTTCTCGACCAATTCGTCCTTGGACTTGAAATGTGAGTAGAAACCGCCATGGGTCAGGCCCAGCGCTTTCATCAGGGGTTGCAGACCTGTAGCGCCGATTCCGTCCTTGCGAAAGCGAGCCGAAGCCTCCTTGATGATGCGCTGATGGGTCTGGGCTTTATGATCCTGCGAATAACGCATGTGGAACTCTCCGCAACAATGTCCCCATCTTAACCAAGGAAAATTAGATGGTGACTGTACTTCTACTTCTTAAAAGCGTGCAGATAGGTCCAATGGCTATAAAAAGCACAAACCCCGCCGATCAGGCGGGGTTGTGTTCAGCGGTCCTGCGCATCTTTGGCGTCCGCTTCGGCATTGCGTTGGGCAACGCGTCGGCGTTCTTCATCGGTCAGATCGACCTTGTTGGCGGTGTCGCGCAACATCATCAATCCGCCGACGATCGAGCCGATTGCAACGACTAGAATCAACCAGGCATACCAAGGCATAACGGCTCTCCTTAAGGGCAGGTCGACGGACGAGGATTTCGCCGTGCGACGCTGCATACCACGTTTGAGCGAAGTGAACTCGCAGTGGTTCCATTCTAGGCCGCTTGCACCCGGTACACCCGAAATCCCTCAATTGCCCGTCAGCATCGCATCGGCCGGTGCGTTGGCACGCAGTTGTCCGGTGAGCAGGAAGTAGCCGAAACCGACTGCCATGAAGCCGAGGAAGATCAGCCCGATCAACGCGTTGAACCACGCCATCGCCACCAGACACACCACCGCCAGCACCAAGGCAATCAGCGGAATCAACGGGTAGCACGGCGCGCGGAAGGTACGTTCCAGATTCGGTTCCGATTTACGCAGTTTGAACAGACTGAGCATGCTCATGATGTACATCACGATCGCGCCGAATACCGCCATGGTGATCATCGCGGCGGTGAGGGTCATGCCGCCGAGGTTGATCAGACCGTCGCTGTAAATCGCCGCGATGCCGATGATGCCGCCGACAATGATGGCGCGGTGTGGCGTCTGGAAGCGTGAGAGTTTCGCCAGCGAGGCTGGGAGATAACCGGCGCGGGCCAGGGCGAAGAACTGCCGTGAATAGCCGAGGATGATGCCGTGGAAACTGGCGACCAGACCGAACAGACCGATCCACACCAGCATGTGCAGCCAGCCGGAGTTGTCGCCGACCACGGTTTTCATCGCCTGCGGTAGTGGGTCGTTGATGTTGGCCAGGGTGCGCCAGTCGCCGACGCCGCCGGCAAAGAACATCACACCCATCGCCAGCAACACCAGGGTCAGAATGCCGCTGATATAAGCCTTGGGAATCGTGCGTTTCGGATCCTTGGCTTCTTCGGCAGCCATCGCCGCGCCTTCGATGGCCAGGAAGAACCAGATCGCAAACGGAATGGCCGCGAACATCCCGGCAATCGCCGGCGCGCCAAACACGTCGGAGCCGGCCCAGCCATTCAAGGCAAAGTTGCTGAAGCTGAACGCAGGGGCGACCACGCCCATGAACACCAGCAATTCAGCCACGGCCAGCACGCAAACAATCAGTTCGAAAGTAGCCGCCAGTTTCACCCCAAGAATATTCAGCCCCATGAACACGATGTACGCACCGACCGCCGCGTGTTTCGGATCGAGCGCCGGAAACTGCACATTAAGGTAGGCGCCAATGGCTAGGGCGATTGCCGGTGGGGCGAAGACGAACTCGATCAGCGTTGCCAACCCGGCAATCAAGCCACCCTTTTCACCGAAGGCGCGACGGCTGTAGGCGAACGGCCCACCCGCATGGGGAATTGCGGTCGTGAGTTCGGTGAAACTGAAGATAAAACAGGTGTACATGGTCGCGACCATGAACGAGGTCACCAGAAACCCCAGGGTCCCGGCCACACCCCAGCCGTAACTCCAGCCGAAGTACTCTCCGGAAATCACCAGCCCTACCGCAATGCCCCACAGGTGCAGCGTGCCCAGCGTGGGTTTGAGTTGTGTGTTCATGCGTTTGCTCCCTGAACGGTTTGAAAAGCTCGGGAGAGGGCGTTTGCAGTGGGCGTGCCATTGCGTTGAAACAAGTCGTAATGAGTTGAAAGCTGTCGTATCGGGGATGTTCGCGGTGGGATAGCTGCTTTTTGTGCGCCAGTTGGGTGCGATGTCGGCGTTGATGCCGTCTTCGCGAGCAGGCCCGCCTGACGGCGCAAAAACCTGCTGTAACGCCGGCATAAACCCACTCTTTACGCTTTCTTTATGCCCAGCCA
The DNA here is from genome assembly GCF_949767675.1 of Pseudomonas sp. IT-P395. Lineage (NCBI taxonomy): Bacteria > Pseudomonadati > Pseudomonadota > Gammaproteobacteria > Pseudomonadales > Pseudomonadaceae > Pseudomonas > Pseudomonas sp. IT-P395. The sequence goes on along the minus strand of NZ_CATKPW010000058.1, from coordinate 142,015 downwards.
GACCCCTCGCTCTCGTTCCTTTACAGCCTCCTTTCCGACAATGCCTCCACACGCGGCAATACGCCGTAACACGGAGATCTTCCATGAGCGTTCTGGACGGGGTGTCACTGCTATTGGCAGTGGGGCTGTTCATTTATCTGTTGGTTGCGCTGTTGCGCGCGGATCGGAACTAGGAGCGGCTATGCACAGTTATGACTATTGGCTGATCCTCGCGTTTTTCGCGGTGGTCCTGCTGCCGGCGCCGCTGCTCGGGCGCTTCTACTACAAAGTGATGGAAGGTCAGCGCACCTGGCTGACGCCGGTTCTGGGCCCGGTCGAGCGCGGTTGCTATCGCATCGCCGGGGTCGATCCGCAGGCTGAGCAGAGCTGGCAGAAGTACACGCTGGCGCTGCTGGCGTTCAACCTCGCCGGTTTCCTCCTGCTGTTCGCGATTCTGTTGTTCCAGGATCACTTGCCACTGAACCCGCAAAATCTGCCGGGCCAGGAGTGGACGCAAGCGTTCAACACCGCGGTCAGTTTCATGACCAACACCAACTGGCAGTCCTACAGCGGCGAAGCGACCCTCAGCTACCTGAGCCAGATGGTCGGTCTCACCGTGCAGAACTTCGTCAGCGCCGCCACCGGCCTGGCCGTGCTGGTTGCGCTGTGCCGTGGCATCGGCCGCAAATCGACGAAAACTCTCGGCAACTTCTGGGTCGACATGACCCGCGCCACCCTCTACGGCCTGTTGCCGTTGTGCTTGCTTTTGGCGCTGTATCTGGTCTGGCAGGGCGTGCCGCAGACCTTTGCGCAGTATGTGAACGCGGTGACGATGCAAGGCGTTGATCAAGTGATCCCGCTCGGCCCGGCCGCCAGCCAGATTGCGATCAAGCAACTGGGCACCAACGGCGGCGGCTTCTTCGGCGTCAACTCGGCGCATCCGTTCGAGAACCCGACCGCGTGGAGCAACCTGTTCGAAGTCGCTTCGATCATTCTGATTCCGGTGGCGCTGGTGTTCACCTTCGGCCACTACGTCAAAGACCTGCGCCAGAGCCGCGCGATTATCGCCTGCATGCTCGCGCTGTTCCTGATCGGTGGCGCGACTTCGCTGTGGGCTGAGTACCAACCGACTCCGACCCTGAACAACGCCGCCGTCGAACAGACCGCGCCGCTGGAAGGCAAGGAAGCGCGCTTTGGCACCACCGCCACGGTGCTGTGGTCGGTGACGACGACGGCCGCGTCGAACGGTTCGGTCAACGGCATGCACGACAGCCTCAACCCGCTCAGCGGCATGGTCGCGCTGGTCAACATGATGGTCGGCGAAGTGATCTTCGGCGGCGTTGGTGCCGGGCTCTACGGCATGTTGCTCAACGTGCTGATCGCGGTGTTCCTCGCCGGTTTGATGATCGGTCGCACCCCGGAATACCTCGGCAAGAAACTCCAGGCGCGTGAGGTGCAATTACTGGTGGTGACCCTGCTGGTCATGCCGGTCGGCGTGCTGGTGCTCGGTGCGATTGCCGCAGCGGTTCCCAGTGCTGCGGCGACCATCAGCAACCCTGGTCCACACGGTTTCAGCCAGTTGCTCTATGCCTACACCTCGGCGAGCGCCAACAACGGCTCGGCGTTCGGTGGTCTGAGCGCCAACACGCCGTTCCACAATCTGATGTTGGGCCTGGGCATGTTGATCGGTCGCTTCGGTTACATCCTGCCGGTTCTGGCCTTGGCCGGCAGCCTGGCGATGAAGAAAACCGCACCGATCGGGCAGAACAGCTTCCCGACCCACGGCCCGCTGTTCGTGACCCTGTTGACCGTGACCATTTTGCTGGTGGGCGGCTTGACCTTTCTGCCAACCCTGGCGCTCGGCCCAATCGCGGAACACCTGAGCATGGGCTTCTAAGCCTTTCATTTTAGGAGCTGGATGATGAATATGCCCGCAATCAAACCCGCCGTCGTCAAGGCGCCGGAACAAGCGAAAACCGCGATCTCGGCCCTATGGCGGCCGGCGCTGGTGCAAGCCTTCGTCAAGCTCGACCCTCGGCAACTGAAACGTTCGCCGGTGATGCTGGTGGTCGAACTGACCGCAATTTTCACCACGGTGCTGTGCTTCATTCCCGACGCCGACGTGCCGACCTTCGTCGCTGCGCAAATCGCCCTGTGGCTGTGGTTCACCGTGCTGTTCGCCAACTTCGCCGAAGCCTTGGCCGAAGGTCGCGGCAAGGCCCGCGCCGACAGCCTCAAGGCTGGCAGCGAAGGCCTCAGCGCACGGCGTAAACAGGCTAACGGCAGCTTTCAGGTAGTGCCAGCGGCAAGTCTGCGCAAAGGCGATGTGGTGCGTGTCGAAGCCGGGGAAATGATCCCCGGTGACGGCGAAGTCATCGAAGGCATCGCCGCGGTCAACGAAGCGGCGATCACCGGTGAATCGGCGCCGGTGATTCGTGAATCCGGTGGCGATCGTTCGGCCGTCACTGGCAACACGCGACTGGTGTCTGACTGGTTGCTGGTGAAGATCACCGTCAACCCCGGTGAGTCGACTCTGGACCGCATGATCGCACTGGTCGAAGGCGCCAAGCGTCAGAAGACGCCAAACGAAGTGGCGCTGGACATCCTGCTGATCGGCCTGACCCTGATCTTCCTGTTGGTAGTCGTGACCCTGCAACCGTTCGCCCATTTCGCCAACGGCAGCCTGCCGCTGGTATTCCTTGTGGCGCTGCTGGTCACGCTGATCCCGACCACCATTGGCGGTTTGCTGTCGGCCATCGGTATTGCCGGGATGGATCGTCTGGTGCGCCTCAATGTGATTGCCAAGTCCGGTCGTGCGGTGGAAGCGGCGGGGGACGTGCATGTGCTGCTGCTCGACAAGACCGGCACCATCACCTTCGGTAACCGTCGTTGCAGCGCGGTGTATGCCGCGCCGGGTGTGAGCGGTCGCGAACTGGCTGAAGGTGCGTTGTTCGCATCCTTGGCCGACGAAACCGCTGAAGGTAAATCCATCGTCGAATACCTGCGCGGTCTGCACCCGCAGCCTGAGCCGGCGCTGGAAACCTTGACCGCTGTGCCGTTCAGCGCGGAAACCCGTTTGTCCGGTGTCGACTATCAGGGCCGCGTCTATCGCAAAGGTGCGGTGGACTCGCTGCTGAGTTTCCTCGGCCAGAAACGCTCGGATCTGGCTCCGGCACTGTCGCGGGAAATCGACAAGATCGCGCAGAGCGGTGGCACGCCATTGCTGGTGTGTGCCGACGGCAAATTGCTGGGCGCGATCCACCTCAAGGACGTGGTCAAACCAGGCATCCGCGAACGTTTCGCCGAACTGCGCAAACTGGGCATTCGCACCGTGATGGTCACCGGTGATAACCCGCTGACTGCCGCCGCCATCGCCGCTGAGGCGGGTGTCGATGACGTTCTCGCCGAAGCCACCCCGGAGAAAAAACTCGCGCGCATTCGTCATGAGCAAAACGACGGTCGCCTGGTCGCGATGTGCGGCGACGGCGCCAACGATGCCCCGGCGCTGGCTCAGGCTGACGTCGGCATGGCGATGAACGACGGCACCCAGGCTGCCCGCGAAGCGGCGAACATGGTCGACCTCGACAGCGATCCGACCAAGCTGCTCGACGTGGTGCAGATCGGCAAGGAATTGCTGGTGACCCGTGGCGCGCTGACGACGTTTTCCATCGCCAACGACGTGGCCAAATACTTCGCGATCCTGCCAGCGCTGTTTGCCTCGATTTATCCGCAACTGGGCGTGCTCAACATCATGCAGTTGACCAGTCCGCAGAGCGCGATCCTCTCGGCCATCGTCTTCAACGCCTTGATCATCGTCGTGCTGATTCCACTGGCGCTGCGCGGTGTGCGCGTGCAGGCGGCGAGTGCGGCAGCGTTGCTACGGCGCAATCTGCTGATCTACGGATTGGGCGGGATTCTGGTGCCGTTTGTGGGGATCAAGGCGATCGACATGTTGCTCACGGCGCTGCATTTGGTGTGAGGCTGATATCGCAGCCCCTCACCCTAACCCTCTCCCGGTGGGAGAGGGGACTGATCGAGGTGTTTGCGGGAGTTTCACCGACTTGAGATACCGAGCCGAACTCAGGTTTTGAACTGCACAAAGATCGGCTCCCTTTCCTCTTGTCGCCTTCGTGGGAGAGGGGACTGATTGAGGTGTTTGCGGGAGCTACACCGACTTGAGATATCGAGCCGAACTCAGGTTTTGAACTGCACAAAGATCGGCTCCCTTTCCCCCTCGCCCCCTTGGGGGAGAGGGCTGGGGTGAGGGGGAAGAGATCTCCCTGATACCCCGCAAAAGTTTGCCCAACGAATTCGAGGATTTTGAAATGTCCACAATGATACGTCCGGCCCTGAGCCTGCTGGTGCTGATGACCCTGGTCACCGGCGTCGCCTATCCACTGGTGGTGACCGGCGTCGCGCAAGTCGCATTCCCCGCTCAAGCCAACGGCAGCCTGGTGCACGACGCCGACGGTAAAGTCCGTGGCTCGTCACTGATTGCCCAGGATTTTGTCGGCGATGCGTGGTTCCATCCACGTCCCTCCGCCGGTGCGTTTGCCACCGTTTCCAGCAGCGCGAGCAACCTGGCGCCGAGCAATCCGGCACTCGCCACGCGGGTGATCGACGATGCCAACAAATTGCAGGTTCCTGGTCAGGGCCCGGTGCCATTGGCCTTGCTGACCACCTCCGGCAGCGGCCTTGATCCGCACTTGCCACCGGCAGCGATTGCCTATCAACTGGCGCGTGTCGCAGCAGCGCGAAATGTGCCGGTATCGACTCTTCAGCAACTGCTCGATGCGCATATCGAACAGCCGCTGGTGGGGCCGCCGGTGGTCAATGTGCTGGAGCTGAACATGGCCCTGGAAAAACTGTAGACGATGATCGTTCCCACGCTCTGCGTGGGAATGCATCAATGGACGCTCCGCGTCCGCTTTGGTGGGACGCAGAGCGTCCCGGGCTGCATTCCCACGCAGAGCGTGGGAACGAGATCATCAGGAAGAGAGAACATCAAGCATGAGCGACTCCGGCCGCGCCGACGCGCTGTTAGCAGACCTGCCCCGTGACGGCCGTGGCCGGCTCAAGGTTTTCCTCGGCGCGGCCCCCGGTGTCGGCAAGACTTACGCCATGCTTCAGGCTGCCCACACGCAATTGCGCCAAGGCGTGAAAGTCCTCGCTGGGGTCGTTGAAACCCACGGCCGCGCCGAAACCGAAGCGTTGCTTGGCGGCCTGCCGCAGCAACCGCTGGTGCGCTCGGAATACCGTGGCGTGATGCTCGAAGAAATGGACCTCGACGGCATTCTCGCGTCCAGGCCGAAGTTGGTGCTGGTCGATGAACTGGCCCACAGCAACGCCCCCGGCAGCCGCCACGCGAAACGCTGGCAAGACATTCAGGAACTGCTCGCCGCCGGTATCGACGTATTCACCACGGTCAACGTCCAGCACCTGGAAAGCCTCAACGATCAGGTGCGCGGCATCACCGGTGTGCAAGTGCGCGAAACCCTGCCGGACTGGGTGCTGCAAGAAGCCTACGAACTGCTGTTGATCGACCTGCCGCCGCGTGAACTGCTCGAGCGTCTGCGTGAAGGCAAGGTCTACGTGCCGGAACAGGCCCGCGCAGCGATCGATGCGTTTTTCACCCAGACCAACCTCACCGCGTTGCGCGAACTGGCGATGCAAACCGCCGCTGCGCAGGTCGATAACGATCTCGCTCAAGGCTATCGCCAGCTCGGTCAGGCCGCCCCGGCAGTGCGCGGGCGATTGCTGGTCGGCGTCGATGGTGATGCGCAAGCCGAACGCCTGGTACGGCATGCCAGTCGCGTTGCCCAGCGCCGGCATTTACCGTGGAGTCTGGTGCATGTCGATAACGGCAGCGTACGCGACGAGCAATCGCGCCTGCGCCTGCAAAGTGCTCAGCAACTGGCCGAGCGCCTCGGTGGAGAAGTGGTGTTGCTGCGCGCCGGTGAAGTGGCGAAAACCTTGGTCCAGCATGCTGCCGAGCGCCGTGCGAGTCTGGTGTTGGTCGGCCAGTCTCGGCCCAGTTGGCGTCGTCGACTGTTCGGCGGTGGCTTGGCGGCGCGTCTGTTGCGTCAGGCCCATGGGCTGGAAATCAACGTCCTCGACAACGATCATGAACACCCGCAGTCGCGCCCGCGAAACCCGCTGACACTGGTGTGGTTCGACTATGCGCTGGCGCTGGTTGCCACGGTGTTGGCCAGTGCGCTGGCGTGGGCGGTGTCGAGTGTGTTGCCGCTGCCGAATATCTCGCTGGTGTTCCTCGCGGCAGTGTTGCTGGTGGCGGTGCGCAGCAGTCTCGGTCCGGCGCTGGCCTGTGCGGCGTTGTCGTTTCTGACCTATGACTTTCTGTTCATCCCGCCGAATTTTTCCTTCGCCATCCAGCGCGAAGAAGACGTCCTGACTTTATTGTTTTTCCTGTTGATGGCGGCGCTCACCGGTAATCTTGCGGCGCGTCAGCGTCGGCAATTGCAAGCCTTGCGTGACACCCAGGAAGAAACCACCGAACTGCTTGACCTGTCGCGCAAACTCACCGCCGCCACCGATCGCCAGGCTGTGGTCAGCGCTGCCGCGCAACACCTCAATGGCTGGAGCGATCTGCAGTTGTGCCTGCTTAATCGCGACGGCCAGGGCGGCTGGAAAATCGAGACCGGCGGGCCGCTGGAATTTACCGAGTCCGAACGCGCCGCCGCCGATTGGGCCTGGCAGCACGATCAACCGGCGGGCATGGGCACCGGCACGTTGCCGTTCGGACGCTGGTGGTGGTGGCCGCTGTCGGTCGAGGATGGGCCGCTGGCGTTGCTTGGCGTGTGTGCCAAGGAAGGCCAGACCTTGAGTGGCCAGCGTCGCCGCTTGCTCACCGCGTTGAGTCAGCCGCTCGCCCAAGCGCTGGCGCGCGCGCAGTTGGCCGATGACCTGGAAGCCGCGCGCCTGCACGGCGAGACCGAACAATTGCGCAGTGCGCTATTGGCGTCGGTGTCCCACGACTTGCGTACTCCGCTGACCGCCATGCGCGGCAGCATCGACAGCCTGTTGGCCCTCGGCGAAGCGATCCCGCTGGAAGATCGTCGTGAACTGCTCGAAGGCACCCGCGACGAAGCCGAACGCCTCGACCGCTACATTCAGAACCTGCTCGACATGACCCGGCTCGGCCACGGTGCGCTGAAACTGGCGCGGGACTGGGTGTCGCCCGCCGATATCGTCGGCAGCTCACTCAATCGCCTGCGCGCGGTATTGGCGCCGCTCCAGGTCAGTACCGATGTGCCGAGTGAGTTGCCGCTATTGTTCGTCCATGCCGCGTTGATTGAACAGGCATTGGTCAATGTGATGGAAAACGCTGCACGCTTTTCGCCACCTCACGGTCGTCTGCAACTGAATGCGGGAGCGAATGACGAGGAGATTTTCTTCTCGGTCAGCGACGAGGGGCCGGGGATTCCCGAGGATGAGCGGGCGAAGATTTTCGACATGTTCTACACCGCAGCCCGTGGTGATCGCGGGGGGCAGGGCACTGGCCTCGGCCTGGCAATCTGTCAGGGCATGGTCGGCGCGCACGGCGGTCGCATCAGTGTCGCCGACGGCATCGACGGACGCGGCACCTGCATCACTTTGCACTTGCCGTTGCAAGCGCAACCGGGGATGGACAATGAAGCCTGATGCGGACTGCGCTAATCTCTTGCCACTCTTTTGTGTTGATGTGAATTCATGAGCCAGACCGCGACCATTTTGGTCATCGACGACGAACCGCAGATCCGCAAGTTCCTGCGCATCAGCCTCGCTTCCCAGGGCTACAAAGTGCTTGAGGCCGGCACCGGTGCCGAAGGCTTGGCGCAGGCGGCGCTGAACAAACCGGATTTGCTGGTGCTCGACCTCGGCCTGCCGGACATGGACGGCCAGCAAGTGCTGCGCGAATTTCGCGAGTGGGCCACGGCGCCGGTGTTGGTGTTGTCGGTGCGCGCCAGCGAAGGGCAGAAAGTCCAGGCACTGGATGGCGGCGCCAATGACTACGTGACCAAGCCGTTCGGCATCCAGGAGTTTCTCGCCCGGGTCCGCGCCTTGTTGCGTCAGGCGCCGGCGGGGGAGGCGCAGCAGGCGGCGTTGAGTTTCGGCCCGTTGACCGTGGATCTGGCCTATCGGCGGGTGTTGCTCGACGGTGTCGAAGTGGCGCTGACTCGTAAGGAGTACGCAGTGCTGGCGCAACTGGCGCGGCATCCGGGGCGGGTAATTACCCAGCAGCAATTGCTCAAGGATATCTGGGGGCCGACCCACACCGAGGACAGCCATTATCTGCGGATTGTGGTGGGGCATTTGCGCCAGAAACTCGCGGATGATCCGACGCGGCCGCGGTTTATCGTGACTGAGGCGGGGGTTGGCTATCGGCTGTTGAGTGACAACATTCTTTAGCCATTTGTTGTCCCGGCAGACGCCATCGCTGGCAAGCCAGCTCCCACAGGTTTTTCAGCTGTGATTGAAATCTGTGTATCACCTCGATCACTGTGGGAGCTGGCTTGCCAGCGATGAGGCCCTTAAAGACTGCGGAAAACTTCAGGGCTCTCTGCTCTGCTCACTGTCATACCGATCCAGCGTATCCCGCGCAATCTCGCGCCCCAACGCGATCAGCTCCGGCGCCTTGTAAAACTCGAAAAACCGGCACACCCGCTTCGGCACGTTGATCAGGATGTCCGGCGGATACCCGGCGATCTTGTACTGCGCCAACGAGGTCTGCATCACCTCGAAACTCTGGTTGATCAAATCCAGCAGCGACGCCGGCCCGACGTTATCGATGATGAATGAACCGGTCGCCGACTTCGGCGCGCCTTCACGCTCTGGCGCGGCGGCCGGTTGCTGGCTCTCCGGCTCGGCGCCGTCCAGCCAAGGGTTGATGTCTGCTGCTTCGGCGCGCAACGCTTCCTGCTCGAGCCGCAACAGTTGCTCGGCCTGTGTACGGCGGAACGGCATCTTCGATCCCAGTGATCTGATCAGGTTGTCGAAGCGTGAGCGGAACGCGGCGGGGCGCTGGATCACCGGCAGTTTGTAGTGACGCTGGTTGGTCGAGTTGAGGTTGACCGCAATGATCAGATCACAGTGGCTCGACACCACCGGCACGATCGGCAACGGGTTGAGAATGCCGCCGTCGACCAGCATGCGATTGCCTTGCATCACTGGCGTGAACAGACTCGGAATCGCCGCCGAGGCGCGCATCGCCTGATGCAGGCAGCCTTCCTGAAACCAGATCTCCTGTTGGTTGGTGAGGTCGGCAGCGACCGCGGTGTAGGGGATGCGCAAGTCTTCGATGTTGATTTCGCCGACGATCTTGCGGATCTGGCCGAAGACCTTTTCGCCGCGAATCGCGCCGAGGCGGAAACTCACGTCGACCAGGCGCAGTACGTCCAGATAGTCGAGACTTTCGATCCAGTTGCGGTATTCATCGAGCTTGCCGGCGGCGTAGATCCCGCCGACCACGGCGCCCATCGAACAGCCGGCAATGCAGGCGATTTCGTACCCGCGTTTCTCGATCTCTTCAATGACCCCGATATGGGCATAGCCCCGGGCGCCACCGGAGCCCAGTACCAGCGCGACACGTTTTTTTTTCATCCAGCGTCCTCCCGACAAGGTTCCACAATGCACCCATCGCCGGACCGGCTCAATCGCCGAAGTCGTTCAGTGCGCCAGTGACGTCGTTTTTTCGCTCCTGCATGACCCTTCAGCGCTATCCTTCTCAGTTGCGCGGTTTCACCCGCCGGCAAGGCACTTTTTCGCAGCCAGGCCGTCTTACCTGCACGACTGTTGACCTATTTGAGGTGTGAGTGATGAAAGCCTGGATCTGTGTGCCGTTGATGGCTCTGGCATTGGCCGGTTGCGCCGGTAAAACCGCTTACCGCGACAGCTGCGGCAGCCAGCTCGACGCGGCCTGGCATGAGCTGGATCTGGCCAAGGCCGAAGGCTTTGCCGGCACCGTCAGCTACTCCAAAGCGTTGTCGCTGCTGACTGCCGCGAAGACTCAGCAACAATTCGAGGGTTTCGAAGGCTGCAGCAAGAAAGCCGAGAAAGCGCGTTTCTACATTCGCGAATCCCGCGCCGGCCGCTAAGCTGCTGACGTGAAGCAAGGAGGCTGCGTTCGCTGGGCAGCAGAATGATCGTCAGAGCCATTTGAATCAGGAGCAAGTGATGTCTGCGTTGGTTGACCGGTTGGTGGCTCATGTCCTGAGTCTGGAGGTGCGGCTGCTGGCCTGTCAGGCGCGATTGACGGCACGTACCGACCCCGAGGCGCTGCACGATCTGCGCACTACGGTGCGGCGCTTGCGCAGCCTGTTGCGGCCATTGCGCGGCTTGCCCGGTGTCGAGCAACTGGAAGATGCCGCCTCGGCGGTCGGCCAATTGACCACCCCGTGGCGTGATCGCGAGGTGTTGGCGGCGTACCTGCTCGCGCATGATCAGCCCGAAGCCGCGCAACGCCGCATGGCGCAGATGGCCGAGGCTTATCCGGCGCTGGCGGCGAGTGCCGAAGTGGCCTCGCTGCTGATGATTCTCGACGCGTTCCCGCGATTTCTGCGCGCCTCACAGCGTCAGGGCTTGCTCAAAGGTTTGGACAAGCGCATCGAGAAACGCCTCGGCAAGCAATGGCAGAAACTCGACGAGGCGCTGCACGATCCCGCTCACGACCGTCACCGCTTGCGTTTGCTGATCAAGCGCGTGCGCTACGGCATCGAAGCCTATCCCGAACTGGACCGCTTGCCCGAGGCGGCGCTGGCGCGATTGAAGTCGGCCCAAGGCGCGTTGGGTGACTGGCACGATTGCTGGCAGTGGCTGGCGAAAGCCGAACTGGAGGCGGATCTTCAGCCCTGTGTCGCCACTTGGCAGGCGACCATGATCAAAGCCGAAAGCAAAGCTGATCGTGTGCTGGAAAAACTCAGTTCAGCCTGTTTCAAATAACCTGAGCCCCGCGATATCCCCTGCAGGAGCTGCCGAAGGCTGCGATCTTTTGATCTTGTTGTTAAAAATCAAAATCAAAAGATCGCAGCCTTCGGCAGCTCCTACAGGGTTTTGTGTCTGTATTTGAAATACGCTAAGGCCTTTCTGTCAGCCCATTTGACCGGAATAGACGCTGCGGCGCTGTGCAGGTCTGGTTAAGATCCCTGCATTCCTTTTTCGTTTTTTGAGGTTGCCATGCGCTTTAGCGATCTGCTCGAGGCGGTCCGCCGCCAACCGGAACTGACCATTCCTGCCGAATGGGGCCAGGGGCGTGCGAGCTTCGGTGGTCTGGTGGCTGCGCTGCAATACGAAGCCATACGCGCGAAGGTCCCGGCGGATCGCCCGGTACGTTCGCTGGCGATCACCTTTGTCGGCCCGGTCGAGCCTGAAGTTCCGGTGAGTTTCGAAGTGGATGTACTGCGCGAAGGCAAGGCCGTCAGCCAGGTCATGGGCCGGGCGATCCAGAATGGTCAGGTGGTGACCATCGTTCAGGGTAGTTTCGGTGCCTCTCGGCCTTCGGAGGTCGCAGTCGAAGCGTATCCGGCGCCGTCCATGAAACACTGGGATGAATGCCAGGAATTACCCTATATCAAAGGCGTGACCCCGGAGTTCATGCGTCATCTGGCAATGCGCTGGAGCGTCGGCGGCATGCCGTTCACCGGCACTCAATCGCGGCTGATGGGCGGCTGGGTGCGCTTGCGTGGAGATGTCAAAGAAGAACCGGTCAACGAGGCGCATCTGCTGGCCTTGGTCGATGCGTGGCCGCCCGCGCTGTTGCCGTATCTGAAGAAGCCTGCACCGGGCAGTACGCTGACCTGGACCATCGAATTTGTGCAGCCGCTACACGATTTGAGTACGCTGGACTGGTGCCAATACCTGGCCGACATCGAGTACGCCGCCGATGGCTACGGCCATGTCGCCGCCAAGCTGTGGAGCGCAGAAGGTGAACTGATTGCGATGAGTCGCCAGACCGTCACGATCTTCGCCTGAGTCAGTGCCGACGGTGGCGTTCACGCCAGGCGCGCCACCAGCCGCCGCTGAGAAAGAAGCGCGGAAAGGTCAGAAACTGCTCGACCAATAAGCGCGACACGGCATCTTTACGATCACTGAACGGCTCGGAGGCTTGCGCCTCCAGGCTGTGGCCGTGGCGCTGCAAACCCAGCGCCGCAACGATACCGATCACGCCGATGGCGACGCTGGCCAGACTCAGGCTGAACACCCCGGACACGATCAGCAGAAACGCGACGATAAACAACGGCACGGCAATCAGGTGCAGCACCAGATTGGTCGGGTGCTGGTGATTACCCGGGTACGCGCGCCATTGCCACGCGGGAAGATTGGGGTGACGTTTGCCCATGTTTTCTACTCCTCGATCCATGTTGAACACATGCTTGAAGAATAGGCCCGGGCGGCGAGGGCGGCGAATCAAGGTTGGCTATTGGCATCATAGTCATGATGGACAAAAAAGATCGCAGCCTTCGGCAGCTCCGGCATCTAAATGCGTACACCTGCAGGAGCTGCCGAAGGCTGCGATCTTTTGATCTTCAGAGCTTCAATTGACCTATGGCCTTGCTCAACTCCCCGGCCAACGTCGCCAGCTCATTACTGGTCGTCGCCGAATCCACTGTTTGCTGCACGGTGTTTTCGGTCACATCACGAATACTCACCACCGCCCGGTTCATCTCCTCGGCAACCTGGCTTTGCTGCTCCGCCGCCACGGCAATCTGCGTGTTGCTTTCACGCATCTGCGCCACCGCCCCGGTGATTTCCGCCAGTGCTTCGCCGGCCTCCTGCGCCTGCTGCACGCAATCGTCGGCCTTGTACGAACTCTCCTGCATGAAATCCACCGCATCGCGGGTGCCAGCCTGCAAGGCCGAGACCATCGTGGTGATCTCATCGGTCGAGGTCTGCACCCGTTTCGCCAGATTGCGCACCTCATCGGCGACCACGGCAAACCCCCGGCCCATTTCACCGGCGCGGGCGGCCTCGATGGCAGCGTTCAGGGCGAGCAAGTTGGTCTGCTCGGCAATGCTGTGAATCACGCTGACCACGCCGTTGATCTTCTGACTGTCCTCGGCCAGCCGTTGAATCATCTCGGCCGTCTGCTGCACACCGCTGGACAGCCCGGCAATCGAGTGCTGCACCCGGGCGACCACTTGCTGACCGCTGCCAGCGAGGCCATCGGCAGTCTGCGACAAGTCGCGGGTGGCGCCGGCGTGTTGGGCGATGTGATAAACCGTGGCGGTCATTTCGTTGATCGCGGTAGCGGCCTGATCGGTTTCGCTCTGCTGACCGAGCATGCCGTGGCGCACTTCGTTCATGCTCGATGCCAGTCGCGCCGCGCCGACATCCAGTTGCCGTGCGGTGTTGGCCACGGTGGTGACGACGCGCTGGTAACCGGCCTGCATCGCGTTGAACGCATTGGCCATCTGCCCGACTTCGTCTTTGCCGGCCAGTGGCACACGAGCCGAGAGATCGCCGCTTTTCTCAACGTGAAGCATGACGTCCTTCAAGGTGTTGAGCTGGCTGAGCAGAAAGCGGATCAGCAGTTGCGAGGCACACAGCATGGCGAACATCAGAATGAACACCGCCACCGCATAGTTGGCGAAACGCTCGCTGAACACCTGACTCAGACTCGGGCCGTAGGCAATGACCGCAACTTGCTGGCCATCGGCACGACTGAACACTTCGGCGCCCATCAGCGGGTTATCGCCGAACAGCGGCAGGTGATTGATCTCGTTCCAGCCGTTGCTTTCCGTGATTTCCAGCAAGGGCTGATCGTTCAGGCGCGGTGCTTCGCCGCGCTTGAAGGTCAGCACCTGATCGGCCTTCGGCAATGACTGCCCGACCGGCCAGGCCTTGAGCAATTGCGCCTGGGCTTGCGCCGAGGCCTGAGACGCGTGACTGCGCGCCTGTTGTTCGAGCTGCACGGCGTACAGCACCAGCAACAGGGTGGTGACGAAGGCGACCGCATTGACCGCCCAGAATTTGTATTTCAGCGAGATATTGCTAAGCCAGGCACCCATGGAGGTCTTCTCTGATAGCGGAAACAGTTTTGGCAAGGTGCCATTATTGTGCCGCTATGCAGAGGACTCGATTTGATGTGAGTCAAGAGATCAAAAGATCGCAGCCTTCGGCAGCTCCTACATTGGGATGGCGTACGCCCTGTAGGAGCTGCCGAAGGCTGCGATCTTTTGCGGCTTACGCCAATGCCGGGAGGTTGTAGAACGCGCGGGCACACGCGGTGGTGTGCGCCGCCAGATCTTCCTCGGTTTCGCCACGATGCAACGCCACTTCGCGCAGCACTTCAGTCAGATACGCCGGTTCATTGCGCCCATTCTTTGGTTTCGGTCGCAGGGTGCGCGGCAGCAGGTACGGCGCATCGCTTTCCAGCATCAGGCGCCCGCGCTTGATCTCTTTCACCAACGGATGCAAATGCGTGCCCCGACGCTCATCGCAGATCCAGCCAGTGATACCGATGTGCAGGTCCAGATCGAGATAGCTGAACAGGGCTTTTTGCTCGCCGGTGAAGCAATGCACCACAGTGGCGGGCAGTTGATCGCGGAAGACTTTGAGGATTTCCAACAGGCGCTGGCTGGCATCGCGCTCGTGCAGGAAGACCGGCAATTGCAGTTCAACGGCCAACGCCAAATGTTCTTCGAGGACTTTTTCCTGCTGTGGGCGCGGCGAGAAATCCCGGTTGAAATCCAGCCCGCATTCACCCACGGCGACGACGTTTTTTTCTTGCAACAGACTGCGCAAACGTCGGGCGCTGTCAGCGTTCCAGTCACTGGCCGAATGCGGGTGAATACCGGCGGTGGCGAACAGCCGCTGGCCACTTTCATCGAGTTGCTGGCACAGCTCTAAAGCTTGTTCGCTGCCCTCGACGCTGGTGCCGGTCAGCACCAGTTGGCAGACCCCGGCCGCATAGGCGCGATCAAGCACGGCCTGGTGTTTGTCGGCGAAACTGGGGTTGGTCAGGTTGACGCCGATATCGATGAGTTGCATGGTTGCTACCTCGGGCCGAAGGCCGGAAAGCATACCAGAGCTGTAGATTCATAAGAAAAGCCAAGAACTACAACGAGTTATAGCTGTCTTTTGATGCCGCGACGCAGCCCGGTTTGGCAGAAGTGCCATTACTGTGCCAGTCTCTCGCACTTTGCCAGCGCTCCAAGCGCTCTGTTTTTGTCGGTGATTTCGATCTTTCAGAGATGAAATTGCCCCGTATTCTTTCCGGAGAGTGGATGGTTCGTCCCTCGGTTTTGCTCCTGTTGTGTGGATCGTTGCTACTGCCGATGACGGCGGTTGCGCGCCTGCCCGGGCCGTTGCAAGCCGTGCCGGCCGCCAAGGTGCGGGACTTGTCCGAGATTCGCAGCAGCCGCGTGTTGCGCGTACTGGTCAACCAGAGCCGCAACAGCTCCGGCGAAGTTCAGGGCCAGGCCATCGGCGTCGAATACCATCGCCTGCGTGCCTTCGAGCAATACCTCAATGGCCATGCTCGCGATGGCCAGGAAATCACCCTCAAGATCATTCCCAAAGCCAAGGACCAATTGCTCGGCGCCTTGCAGCGTGGCGAAGGTGATCTGGTCGCACCGGGTGAATTGCTCGATCTGCAATCTGGCTATGCCGTGGCCAGTAGCGAACCGGTCGCCAGCAACGTGCCGCTGGTGTTGGTCGGGATCAAGGGCGAGCGACGCTACACCAAGGTCGAGCAACTTTCCGGCAAAACCCTCGCGTTGCCCACCGGCAGTGCGGCGGGGGAGGCGGTCAGTCAGCTCAATCAGAAACTGGCGTTGCACAAACTGGCGCCGATCAAGATCGAATGGGTCGATCCGACCCTGGCGGTCGAAGATGTGCTGGAGATGGTTCAGGGCGGGATTTTTCACCTGACCATCGTCGAACAACCTATCGCCGAGCGTTGGGGCAAGATCCTGCCGAAGCTGCGTTTTGACCGGCAACTGATCATCAGCGAGCCGGGCGAGGAGTACTGGTTCGTGCGCCGTGACGCCGCAATGTTGCGTGCAAGCATTGACCGCTTCCTCGGCGGTTACAAGAAACCCTCGAACGAAGATGCTGCGTTTTTGCGCATCTATCGACGCCTGTACCAAGTCCACAATCCGTTGGCTAAGGCCGATCGCCAGCGTCTCGAAAAACTGCGCCCGACTCTGCAAAAGCACGCCGCCGCGCAGAACATGGACTGGCTGAATCTGGCCGCACTGGCGTTCAAGGAATCACGCCTGCAACCCAACGCCCGTAGCGGCAGCGGCCCGACGGGGCTGATGCAGATCACGCCTTCCGCCGCTCAGCGAGTCGGCGTGAGCAATATTCAGAATCTCGATGCGAATGTACAGGCCGGGGCCAAGTACCTGGCGATGATTCGCCGCAAGTTTTTCAACAGCCCCAAACTCAACGAGCGCGAGCGCATGGCCTTCACCCTCGCGGCCTACAACATTGGCCCCGAGCGCGTGCAGGGCATGCGCGCCGAGGCCCGGCGGCGCGGGCTGAATCCCAACCAGTGGTTCTTCCAGGTCGAGCGCATTGCCATGGAGCAGGTAGGAATGGGGCCGGTCAGCTATGTTAATAGCGTGAACAAGTATTACTTGGCGTTCGACCGGGAGCGGGAGTCGTTGGAGCCCGGGGCGCAAAAAGTCGTCTCACGGAAATGATCTAATAAACTGATTGTTATGGCGGAATATTTGCGCTTTTAACATGAGTTTTACTGATTAATATAGCGGCCAACCAACACACACAACTTCTCGCAAAAACAAGGAATGCCCCATGAGCTCTCTGATCAACAAAGTACTGTTCACCCGCGCCGGCTACGGTCTGACCATCCTGCGCATTGCGGTCGGCGTAATCTTCGCTGCGCACGGCTCGCAAAAACTCTTCGGTCTGTTCGGTGGGTATGGTCTGGCAGGCACCGCGCAGTACATGGACAGCATTGGCCTGCACCCGGGCTACCTGATGGCCACATTGGCGGGCGGTACTGAGTTCTTCGCCGGCCTGGCCTTGATCATCGGCCTGCTGGTGCGTCCGGCGGCGTTGGGCCTGACCTTCCTGTCGCTGGTGGCGATCTTCACCGTACACATCAGCAACGGTCTGTTTATGGCCAACAACGGTTACGAGTTCGCCCTGGCCCTGCTCGGTGGCAGCCTCGCCGTCCTGATCGAAGGCGCCGGCAAGCTCTCGGTGGACCGCGCCATCGCCGGCTAAGCGCTCTGGCTCAAGGAATAGGCCCGCATTGTGCGGGCCTTTTTTTGTTGCGGCTGATTCTTGACACTGATCGGTCACGTTCTCTAGGATGTTGCCCATGCGCCGATTTAAACAGCTACTTGCGGGGCGCCAGGTGACTTCAACAGTTGCCGTCAGAAGCCGGAACAGGGCTTCGAAATACCGCTAAAGCGCTGGTTCGGTGTTGCCTCTCACCTGCCATGCAGACTTTTGAGGCAGAGACACGACACGATGAATGCACTACGCCCTCCAGCACGTCCCGCGCCGATCACGGCACATATCACCCAGCGCAACCCGAAAATTCTCCTTGGCGGCAAACATCAGCCGACGCTGTTGCGTTATCTCGATGGCTGGCCACGTCGCAGCGGCGGTCCTGCCGCGTTCCTGATCCAGTTCGTTGAAGACGGCGAGTCGCTGGCGCGTTTTGCCAGTGACAGTTTTGATCTGGCGGTGATTCAAGCGCCGAGCGTTGAGGATGCGCCGGAGATGATCAAGCAACTGACCCGCGTTGCGCGGCAGGGCTTGATCACCCGACGCTGATACGCTTTACGGATAGTCGATAGCGACGATGTAAACGAACTGTTCACCCGTCGGCGTCTGCACCCGGACTTCTGCATCCAGCGCCTTGCCGATCAAGGCGCGGGCCAGTGGCGAGTCGATGCTGATCAGGCCCAGTTTCAGATCCAGTTCATCCGGGCCGACGATGCGGTAGCGCGATTGCTTGCCGTTTTCGTCTTCGATGGTTACCCAAGCGCCGAAGTAGACCTTGTTCGGATCGCTGGGTTTTTCGCTGACGACTTTCAATGCTTCCAGGCGTTTGGTGAGAAAGCGTACGCGACTGTCGATCTCGCGCAGCATCTTCTTGCCATAGGTGTACTCGGCGTTCTCCGAGCGATCGCCCTGAGCCGCCGCCTCGCTGACCGATTGCGTCACTTGCGGGCGGCGCACATGCCACAACTCATGGAATTCGGCGCGCATCCGCGCTTCACCTTCGGGGGTGATCAGCGCGGTGCCGGCGGAGCGGGGAGGGCGATAACGGCTCATGGCAACTTCTTGTGATTAAGACCGCTTGAGTCTATCAACCCTCACGCAACACTGTCAGTGGACTTGCATTGAGTGCCCGGCGCGTTCCGAACACGCCGGCTCCCCCAATCAGCGCCGCGCCAATCAACGGCAGCAGCAACAACCATGGATGCGGATGCCACGGCAGATCGAACGCGTAGCGATACAACACCAGACTCACCACTTCCGAGCCGATCGCCGCGAGCAATCCGCTGACCGCACCGAGCAAACCGAACTCGATACGCCGTGCCTTGATCAGCAACTGCCGCTCCGCCCCCAGTGCACGCAACAGCGCGCCTTGGCGAATGCGTTCATCGAGCGTCGCCTGCAAGCCGGAAAACAGCACGGCCATTCCCGCTGCCAAAACAAACAACAATACATATTCCACGGCCAGGGTGACTTGGGCGAGGATGCTGCGCAGCTGTTCGAGCAGCGCTTCGACCTGAAGAATGGTCACAGCGGGGAAGGTACGCGACAGTTCGACAATCTGCTGATCATGGCCGGGGGCCAGATAGAAGCTGGTCAGGTAAGTCGCCGGCAAGTCCTTCAAGGTGCCGGGCTGGAAAATCATGAAGAAGTTCGGCTGAAAATTGTCCCAGTTGATCTCGCGCAGGCTGGTGACCTTCGCCTCGCGATTGACCCCGCCGACACTGAACACCATGTGGTCGCCGAGTTTGAGCTGGAGGCTTTCGGCGACTTTGCCTTCCACCGATACGCCGGGAACATCGTCGGTCGGCTGATCTTTCCACCACTCACCGGCAGTGAGCTTGTTGCCCGCCGGTAAATCAGCGGCCCAGGTCAGACTCAAATCTCTTTGAACCGCGCGGTCGCCCGCCGAATCCTTGCTGACGATTTGCTGCACGGCTTCGCCGTTGATGCTGATCAATCGTCCCGGCACTACCGGATACAGTGGCGCGGCTTGCGCGGACACTTTGATCAGGTGATCGGTGAACGCCTGTTTGTCTGCTGGCAGGATGTTCAGAGCAAAATAGTTGGGAGCGTTTTTCGGAAGCTGGTTTTGCCAGGTGTCGAGCAGTTCGCCGCGCAGCAGGGCGATCAAGGCCATCGACAGCAGAATCAGACCGAATGCCAGCGATTGACCGGCCGCTGCCAAGGGATGGCGCAGCAACTGGCCCAGGCCCAGGCGCCATGGCAGCGAAGCACGGGCGAGCATCCGCCGCAGGCTTTGCAGCAACAACAGCAGCAAACCACCCAAGACCAACGCGGCGACCACACCACCGCCGAGCAGGGCGAATGTCAGCAGCAGATCGAGGCTCAGGCGCCACATGATCAAACCGAGCGCACCCAACGCGGCGCCATAAACCATCCACGTGCTCGACGGGATCGGCAGCATGTCGCGGCGCAGCACCCGCAGCGGCGGCACGCGACCCAATGCGGCCAGCGGCGGCAAGGCGAAACCGGCCAACGCCACCAGCCCGGTGCCGATCCCGGCGATGGCTGGAAACAGCCCGCCCGGTGGCACGTCGCTTGGCAACAAATCATGCAGCAGCGCGAACAAACCCAGTTGCGCCAACCAGCCGAGCAATGCACCACTCAGTGCGGCGAGCAGCCCGAGCACGGTCAACTGCAAACTGAACAGCACCATGGTTTCCCGGCGCGAAAGACCAAGGCAACGCAACAACGCACTGGCATCGAAACGGCGACTGGCAAAACGGTTGGCCGATAACGCCACCGCGACACCGGCCAACAGCACGGCGACCAGACTGGCCATGTTCAGATAACGTTCGGCCTTGCCCAGTGCACCGCCAATCTGCCGGTTGCCATCGCGGGCATCCTGAATCCGCTGATTCGCAGCGAGCCCGGGTTTGATCAGTTGCCGATAGGTTTCCAGCGCCTGCGGTTCGCCGCGCCACAGTTCGCGGTAACTCACGCGGCTGCCGGGTTGCACGACACCGGTGGCGGCGAGGTCATCGAGGTTGATCATCACTCGCGGCGTGAGGCTGTAGAAGTTGCCGGCGCGATCCGGTTCGTAGGTCAGCACACGGGTCATTTTCAATGTCTTCATGCCGACATCGATGCTGTCGCCGATCTTCAGATCCAGTGCGGTCAGCAGGCGTGCTTCGACCCAGGCTTCGCCGGGTTGCGGTTCACCGCCGGGTTCTTCGGTGGCGAAGGGCGCTGGCGCACTCTTCAGTTCGCCGCGCAACGGATAGGCGCGGTCGACGGCTTTGATGCTCGACAACTGAATGCCGTTGTCGGTGGCGATGACGCTGGAGAATTCCACCACTTGCGCATGCTTCAGACGCAGCTCGGTGCCGCTTCTGATCTGTTCTTCGCGTGCTGGCGAACTTCCCTCAAGCACCAGGTCGGCGCCGAGGAACTCGGTCGCGCGCAGCATCATCGCGCCATTCAGTCGGGCACCGAAATAGCCGATGGCGGTACTCGCCGCTACTGCAACGACCAAGGCGAAGAACAACACGCGCAATTCACCGGCGCGGGCATCGCGCAGGAGTTGGCGTATAGCGAGACTGAACAGACGCAACAGCGGCAAACGTGCCATCAAGGCTCCAGAGGGGCGACCAACAGCCCGGCTTCAAGACGGATCAGGCGCCGGCAGCGATGGGCCAGGCGTTCGTCGTGGGTCACCAGCACCAGGGTGGTGCCGCGTTCCTTGTTCAATTCGAAAAGCAGATCGCTGATGCGCTCACCGGTGTGGCTGTCGAGGTTGCCGGTCGGTTCGTCGGCAAACAGCACATCGGGCTCGGCGGCAAACGCACGGGCGATCGCAACACGTTGTTGCTCACCACCGGAGAGCTGGCGCGGCGAGTGCGTGAGGCGCTGGCCGAGTCCGACGCGCTGGAGCAATTCGGTCGCGCGTTCACGGGCGTCTTTGCGGCCATCGAGTTCCAGCGGCAGCATGACGTTTTCCAGTGCGTTGAGACTGTCGAGCAATTGAAAAGACTGGAAGACGAAACCGACATGCTCGGCACGAATGCGCGCGCGCTGGTCTTCATCAAGATTGCTCAGTCCTTGCCCGGCGAGAATGACTTCGCCACTGCTCGGCAGGTCGAGACCGGCGAGCAGGCCGAGGAGGGTGGATTTGCCTGAACCGGATGCGCCGACGATGGCGAGGCTGTCGCCCTTGTTCAGTTCCAGGCTGAGTTCGTGCAGGATAGTCAGTTCACCTTCCGCGCTGGGAACCACTTTGCTGAGGTTCTTCGCGGTGAGAATGCTTGCGCCCATGGAGAATCCGATGCGTGTGTGGTTTTTGAGTGCTGGCCTGGCCTTGATGTGCATGGCCCAGAACGCAGCGGCGGGTACTGTCCTGATCGTTGGCGATAGTATCAGCGCCGGTTTCGGACTGGATACCCGCTTGGGGTGGGTGTCGTTGCTCGAACAACGGCTCAAACAGGAGGGTTTCGACGACAAAGTGGTCAATGCCTCGATCAGTGGCGACACCAGTGCCGGAGGCCAGGCACGGCTGCCGGCGCTGCTTGCAGAGCATAAACCGGAGCTGGTGATCCTCGAACTGGGTGGCAACGATGGCTTGCGCGGAATGCCGCCAAATCAATTGCAACAAAATCTTGCCTCGATGATCGACAGCTCGCGTCAGAGCGGGGCCAAGGTGCTGTTGCTCGGCATGCAACTGCCGCCCAATTACGGCAAGCGCTATACCGATGCTTTTGCCGAGGTCTACGGCAAACTCGCCGACGATAAAAAGATCCCGCTGGTGCCGTTTTTCCTCGACGGCGTCGGCGGTCATCCAGACCTGATGCAGGCCGATGGTCTGCACCCGGCGGCCGGGGCTCAGGGCAAGTTGCTGGAAAATGTCTGGCCGACGCTAAAACCGCTGTTATGAGGCTTTTCTAAGGGCAGGCTTTCGGCTAATGTGGCGCCCCCTTATTTGGAGCCCCCGATGTCGCGTTCTGCCTGGTCCCTGTTTGCCTACCAACTGATCGAGCCTGACGAGCAGCTGGATCTGTTCGCCTGCCAGGAAGTGCGGGTGCATCTGGTGACCCGGCAACTCGAACTCGGTGGTTCGGCCGATCGCACCCTGTGCGGCAGTCTGCTGCCGGCGCAGCCGCGCTGGTCGAGCGTGGATCGCCGGGTGTTTCAGGATCAGCGCCTGTGCTCGCTGTGCCGGGCGATTCTGGAGTCGCAGAAGCGCGGCACCTCGCCAATCTGGCCGGAGCTGCGTTTCGAGCTTTAAGAGCAAAAGATCGCAGCCTGCGGCAGCTCCTGCATGGGTTCGCGTAATCCTGTAGGAGCTGCCGAAGGCTGCGATCTTTTCGCGTTCAGCACGGTCCATCGGCGTGGCTCCCCGAATATTCAAAGTGCGGTGTACAATCGCGCTCTTATACCCTTGTTGATCATGCGAAGGATTTTCCGGATGTTGCCGCGCTTTCCTGCCGTCACCCGCTGCCTGTCACTTGCCGCCCTGTGTGTGGCCGGTCCCGTTGCTGCATTGGAGTTTCCCCTGCCACCACCCGGTGAAGACATCATCGGTCAGGTGCAGGTGATCAAAGCCAAGTACGAAGACACCTTCGCCGATCTGGGCACGAAGTACGATCTGGGTTACTCGGAAATGGTCGCGGCCAACCCGGGCGTCGATGCCTGGTTGCCGGGCGCCGGCACCGAAATCGTTCTGCCGACCCGTTTCATTCTGCCGCCGGGCCCGCGCGAAGGCATCGTCATCAACCTCGCCGAATACCGCCTCTACTACTTCCCGAAAGGCAAGAACGTGGTGTACACGTTCCCGCTGGGTATTGGTCGTGAGGGCTGGGGTTCGCCGATCGCGCACACCTCGATCACCGCCAAGACGCCTAACCCGACCTGGACGCCTCCAGCGTCGATCAAGGCTGAACACGCCGCTGACGGCGACCCGCTGCCGAACGTAGTGCCGGCCGGCCCGGACAATCCGCTGGGTCCGTTCAAGTTCACCCTGGGCACGCCGGGCTACCTGATCCACGGTTCGAACAAGAAATTCGGTATCGGCATGCGCACCAGCCACGGCTGCTTCCGCATGTTCAACAACAACGTGCTGGAAATGGCCAGCATGGTCCCGGTCGGTACCTCGGTGCGCATCCTCAACGATGCCTACAAGTTCGGCAGCAGTGGTGGCAAGGTCTATCTGGAAGCGCACACGCCGATCGACGACAAGGGCAACCCGTCGGTGGTCGACAAGCACACTGCCGTGATCAATGCGATGCTCAAGCGCGAAGACGTCACCAGTAACCTGCGCGTGAACTGGGATGTGGTGCGTGATGTGGTCGCGGCTGAAGATGGTCTGCCAACTGAAATCGGCACGCCGAATACCTCGGCGCCGATAGTCTCGAACACACCGATCGACTTGCAGCAGTAAGTCGAGATCAAAAACCCGCCGATGCGTGTAGCGTCGGCGGGTTTTTTATTGCCCGGGGAAAAGCATCGGGCACAAAAAAGCCGACCCGAAAAATCGGGTCGGCTTGATAACAATCCCGAGGGATTATTACTTGCGGCTAGCTTTGTCCAGCATGCGCAGAGCACGCTCGTTAGCTTCGTCAGCAGTCTGTTGTGCTTTTTGAGCAGCAGCCAGA
The DNA here is from genome assembly GCF_949767675.1 of Pseudomonas sp. IT-P395. NCBI lineage: Bacteria > Pseudomonadati > Pseudomonadota > Gammaproteobacteria > Pseudomonadales > Pseudomonadaceae > Pseudomonas > Pseudomonas sp. IT-P395. The sequence continues at coordinate 118,229 of NZ_CATKPW010000058.1, read as the reverse complement.
GCTTCATCAGCTTTACGGTAAGCTTCGTCTGCACGAGCCTGGGAGCGAGCAGCTGCGTCTTCAGTAGCGGTCAGACGTGCTTCGGTTTCTTTCGATGCGCTGCTGCAACCGGTAGCCAGAACTGCGGCCAGAGCCAGAGCAGAGAATTTCAGAACGTTGTTCATCGTGTTCCCCTTCAAGGACTTTCAAATTAAGTGGCTGTCTCCTCACGATTGAGGAAATAGCCGGCGTACATACTACCCATTACTTGTAGTAAGTAAACTGACGTAAGGCAAGAAGCAAAAAAAATTGTAGGCGTTGATTCTTTTTCGAGCAACTTTTAACTGCACTGCTTAAAAAATACCCAGCTGCAAGCCCCGAGCTGAGCGAGTTAATGAGAAAAAGTTCCCGTTGCCACGTGCTGTTTTTGCAGTCTTGGCTAAAGTCTGTCTAGATGAATTCGTCCACACTTTTGTTCCGATTTTGCGCGCTCCTTCGCTTATCTTTGTCCATGTTGAGGTGACTTTAAAAAAGGCTGCACGTCTTAAGTCTCAACATCCGGCAATGTTCAGGTGAGTGGCCCGGGAAGATCTTCTCCCCAATCACCTCTGCGTCCATCGGAGCAACCCCCGTCAACCCGCTTGATGACGAGCGTACCTTGAGCATTTTTGCCAATGGTGCCTACTATTTATCAGGTGCCAGGTTGCGCGAGATCGGTGTGGCTCTTCTCGGTGTCCATCAGGCACGGGGTGGCGTAGATGTTCCTTCGCCGGAAAAACATCGGTAAGGTAGGGGTCAGAATTCAAGACCCGCGAGGAGTAGTGATGAGCGAGGCGTTGTCCATCCACCATGACCAGGCTGGTCATCAGTTCGAGACCAATGTGGACGGTCATCGTGCCTACCTGACCTATATGGATCTGGGGAAACAGACCCTGGATATCTATCGCACCTTCGTGCCCAACGCCCTGCGTGGCCGTGGCATTGCCGCAGCGCTGACCGAAAGCGCGCTGCAGTACGCCGAAGAAATGGGCTACACGGTGATCCCGTCATGCTCCTACGTCGAGCGCTACATGGAACGTCATCAGCGCCGCGCCGCCAAAATCTGAATCGCACACACAAAAACGCCGGGCATTGCCCGGCGTTTTTTTATGCCTGTAAAACGCGTATCAGCTGCGCTGGCGTTTCGGCAGAACATCCTTGAGCTTGGCGTGCATGTTGCGCAGGGTGTTCTCGGTGGCGGACCAGTCGATGCACGCATCGGTGATCGACACGCCGTATTGCAGGTCGGCGAGGTCTTTTGGAATTGCCTGGCAACCCCAGTTCAGGTGACTCTCGACCATCAGGCCGATGATCGATTGATTGCCTTCGAGGATCTGGTTGGCGACGTTTTCCATCACCAGCGGTTGCAGGGCCGGGTCCTTGTTGGAGTTGGCGTGGCTGCAATCGACCATGATGTTCGGCTTGATCTTCGCCTTGTTCAGCGCCTGCTCGCACAGGGCCACGCTGACCGAATCATAGTTCGGCTTGCCGTTGCCGCCGCGCAGCACCACGTGACCGTAGGCGTTGCCTTTGGTGGTGACGATCGACACGCCACCTTCCTGGTTGATGCCAAGGAAACGGTGCGGGCTGGACACCGACTGCAAGGCGTTGATCGCCACAGTCAGACCGCCGTCAGTGCCGTTCTTGAAGCCGACTGCCGAGGACAGGCCGGAAGCCATTTCGCGGTGAGTCTGCGATTCGGTGGTACGCGCGCCGATGGCCGACCAGCTGATCAGGTCCTGCAGATATTGCGGGGAGATCGGGTCGAGGGCTTCGGTCGCGGTTGGCAGGCCTTTTTCGGCCAGATCCAGCAGCAACTGACGACCGATGTGCAGACCGTCCTGAATCTTGAACGAGTCATCCAGGTACGGATCGTTGATCAGGCCTTTCCAGCCGACGGTGGTGCGTGGCTTCTCGAAATATACACGCATGACCAGATACAGGGTGTCGGAAACTTCCGCAGCCAGCACCTTGAGGCGATCGGCGTATTCGTGGGCAGCCTTGATATCGTGGATCGAGCACGGGCCGATCACTACGAACAGACGGTGGTCGGTGCCATCAAGAATGTTGCGAATGACTTCGCGACCCTTGGTGACGGTGCGCAGGGCAGCATCGCTCAGAGGGATATCACGCTTGAGCTGATCGGGAGTGATCAGGGTCTCGTTAGAGGCGACGTTTAGGTCGTTGATCGGTAAATCAGCCATCGTTTACTCGTCAGGTCACGGGTGCCGGCCGCCAGCGATCCCCGCGCGGCGGAGCACAGCAGATTTAAGCGCGTCGGGGAGCGGAACCTTAGCGCGTAAAGCGCCTGCTAGACAATGGGCAAAAGGTGCTTTAGTCCAGCGGTGGCTGCGCAAAAGCCTTGCGCACGCTGTCGTGGGAGAACTCGTCGGCGTGTTGCTCGACCCATTGCAGGGCGACTGCCTGAATTTCTTGCAGGTCATCGTGGGTGTCGTACATGCGGCAATAGCGCTCGATCTGACACACTTGCTCACCCATTCGCGCACTGAACAGCGTCTGCTCATCGGTGAACGCGATGCCCACCAGATAGCCTTTTTTGCGTCGCAGGCACCACGCTACATAGCCCGGATAACAGATGTCGGCATTCAGTGTCGGCATGCGTACTTGCAGGGCGGTGCCATGGCGCCAGGCACGGTGGTAATTGCAAGCGATGCCGCCGAGGCTGATAGTGTGCAGCTGTTGCCTGGAAATACACTCAGGCTTGAGCAAGGTTAATTCAACCGGCACCTCGTCCGGATGAGGAATGAAACGTCCCATGAGCACAGACTCCCTGTGTCGGCCATTTGACATTGTTTCCCCCAGTATAGTGGTCGAATCCGAACTGACCGATTTCGACGCCGACCAACGGCTATTGGCGATGAGCGGCGTTTCGCTGGTGATTTTCACCAGCGTTGGCTGCGCCAGTTGCCGTTATGCCCGCGAGGTGTTGCCGGGACTCGATCTGGCAATCGATCAGTTGTGCTGGATCGATGCCGGCGACAACGGCGGGTTGGTGGAGCGCTATCAGGTCTTTCATTTGCCGGCGCTGTTTGTGGTGCGCGACGGCGAGTTCTTTGGGGCATTGCACACGCGCCTGACGGCCGATGCGCTGAACGCGGCGCTGGCGCAGGCACTGGGTCGAATTGCAGAGGAGTTGCCATGATGGGGGCAGTGAATAAACCGGTCATAGGGATTATCGGTACCGGTGCAATCGGGGGGTTTTACGGTGTGATGCTGGCGCGCGCCGGTTTCGATGTGCACTTCCTGTTGCGCAGCGAGTTTTCAGCGGTGGCCGAGCGCGGCTTGCACATCAACAGCGCGGTGCATGGCCCGCTGACGTTGCATCCGGCGCAGGCCTATTCGTCGGCCGAAGACATGCCCAAATGCGACTGGCTGTTGGTGGGAGCGAAAACCACCAGCAACGCCGGCCTCGCGCCTTCAATCATTCAAGCGGCCAAACCCGATGCGAAAGTGCTGGTCCTGCAAAACGGTCTCGACGTCGAGGACAGCCTGCGTGAACTGCTTCCCGACTCTCTTCACCTGCTGGGCGGTTTGTGCCTGATCTGCGTGCATCGTGAGGGACCTGGACAAGTCACCCATCAAGCCTTGGGCGCGGTGAACGTCGGTTATCACAGCGGTCCGGCCAGTGATGACGTCGCACCTATGGCGATCGTCGAGGAGGGGGCCGGGTTGTTCCGCGCTGCCGGAATCGATTCCCAGGCGATGCCCAATCTGCAACAGGCGCGCTGGCAGAAACTGGTGTGGAATATTCCTTATAACGGACTTTCGGTTCTGCTCGGCGCCAGCACCACACCGCTGATGGCCGATGCCGACAGTCGCGCGTTGATTCAGGCGTTGATGGCCGAAGTGGTGCAGGGCGCCAAGGCCTGCGGCCATGACGTGCCGCCGGGATACGCCGACTATCTGTTCATGATGACCGAGAAAATGCCCGACTACTGGCCGAGCATGTACCACGACTTTTCACACAAACGCCCGCTGGAGCTGCAAGCGATCTACGCTCGGCCATTGGCAGCGGCGAAAGCGGCGGGCTGTGAGCTGCCGCGCATCGAAGCGTTGTATCGCAATTTAAGTTTTATCGACCGGCGCAACGTTTAAGCCGGTCGCTCTGGGGGAAGGCATGGCCAAGAACATCGATGACAAACTGGTGCTGGCGATTTCGTCGCGCGCCTTGTTCGACCTGAGCGAGAGCCACAAGGTCTATCTGTCGAGCGGGGTCGAAGCCTATCGGCAATATCAGATCGAGCACGAAGACGAAATTCTTGCGCCCGGCGACGCCTTCCCGCTGGTGGAAAAACTCCTGAGCCTGAACAGTCGCCTCGGCCGAGCACGGGTCGAGGTGATTCTGGTCTCGCGCAACAGCGCCGACACCGGACTGCGCGTGTTCAACTCGATTCACCATTACGGTCTGGCGATTTCCCGCGCGGCGTTCGTCGGCGGGCGCAGTCCGTATCCGTATTTGAAAGCGTTCGGTTGCGACCTGTTTCTGTCGACTCATGCCGAAGATGTGCGCGCCGCGCTGGATGCCGGATTCGCTGCTGCAACCATTCTGTCCGGTGGCGCCAGCCGCGCGGCCAGCGACGAATTGCGCATCGCCTTCGACGGCGACGCGGTGATCTTTTCCGATGAGTCGGAGCGCGTCTATCAATCCGGCGGATTGGAAGCGTTTCAGGCCAAGGAGCGTGAAGCCGCCCGCGAGCCTTTGCGCGGCGGGCCGTTCAAAGGCTTTCTGGCAGCGCTCAATCTGTTGCAGCGCGAGTTTCCCGATGACGATTGCCCGATCCGCACGGCGCTGGTCACCGCGCGTTCGGCGCCGGCCCATGAGCGGGTGATCCGCACCTTGCGCGAGTGGGACATCCGCCTCGACGAATCCCTGTTCCTCGGCGGCCTGACCAAATCGGCGTTCCTTGAAGCGTTTGCTGCCGACGTGTTTTTCGACGATCAGGCCGGCCACTGCGAACTCGCCCGCGAAGTCGTTGCCACCGGCCACGTACCGCACGGCATCAGTAACGAACCGTCGGTCTAAAGCCTACGTGCTTCAAGACGTTGCGTCGCACGTCGTACTCGCCAAGGCACTGCTAAGCTGAATCAAATCTCCGCCATGTTGGCACGCGAGGAGGTCATATGATTCGTTCGATGCTGTATGCCACTGACCTCGGTCTGTACGCACCGTTAGTGATGCAGCATGCCTTGGCGCTGGCGCGAACATTCAATGCCGATTTGTACGTGGTGCACGCGGTGGAGCCGATGGGGCTGTTTGCCGAATCGGTGTTGCAGAGCTATCTCGACGAGCAGGCATTGAACGAATTTCACAGCCAGGGTCTGAAAACTGTCATCGCCAATATCGAGCAGCGGGTGCTGGAAAGTTTTCGCGAAGAACTGGGAGATGAAGGCGAGCAGGATCTGCAGCGCATTCGCGCGGTGCGCGTGCTGCAGGGTGATCCGTCGCAAGTGATTCTCGACCAGGTGCAGAAACTCTCTGTCGATCTGCTGATCGTCGGCAGTCACAGCCACGGGGTGGGCGCGGAAACGCCGTTGGGGCGCACGGCGGCGCGGGTCCTGCAATTGGCCAAGGTGCCGGTTTATCTGGTGCCGTTGGTGGAGCGTCGGCGGCGGGAGGATCGCTGAGGCAGGAATAATGGCGCTTTGATAAAAAAGTTCTAGATTTATTATTCAAACCATTAATATAGTTATATACCGTCGCTGATGCCCGTGGCGTCTACCTGCTTTGAGGGATTCATATGAAGCTTCAACAATTGCGCTACATCTGGGAAGTGGCGCACCACGACCTCAACGTTTCCGCTACAGCCCAAAGCCTTTACACCTCGCAACCGGGCATCAGTAAACAAATCCGCCTGCTGGAAGACGAACTTGGCGTCGAAGTGTTTGCCCGCAGCGGCAAGCACCTGACCCGCGTGACCCCGGCCGGCGAGCGCATCATCACCACCGCCGGTGAGATTCTGCGCAAGGTCGAAAGCATCAAGCAGATCGCCCAGGAATTCTCCAACGAGAAAAAAGGCACCCTGTCGATCGCCACCACCCACACCCAGGCACGTTACGCACTGCCGCCGGTGATCAGTAATTTCATCAAGCAATACCCCGACGTGGCGCTGCACATGCACCAGGGGTCGCCGATGCAGATCGCCGAAATGGCCGCTGACGGCACTGTGGATTTTGCCATCGCCACCGAAGCGCTGGAGCTCTTCGGCGACCTGGTGATGATGCCTTGCTACCGCTGGAACCGCTGCGTGGTCGTGCCGCAGGGCCACCCGCTGACCAAGCTGCCGAAGCTGACCCTCGAAGCCTTGGCCGAATACCCGATCGTGACTTACGTGTTCGGTTTCACCGGCCGGTCGAAACTCGACGAAGCTTTCAGCCATCGTGGCCTGACGCCGAAAGTGGTGTTCACGGCTGCCGACGCCGACGTGATCAAAACTTACGTGCGCCTGGGCCTGGGCGTGGGCATCGTGGCGAAAATGGCCGTCGACACCAAGCTCGATAATGATTTGGTGGTGCTGGATGCCAGCGAACTGTTCGAATCGAGCATCACCAAGATCGGTTTCCGTCGCGGCACCTTCCTGCGTGGTTTCATGTGCGACTTCATCGAGAAGTTTGCCCCGCACCTGACCCGCGAAGTGATGGCCAAAGCCATTCAGTGCCACAACAAGCAGGAACTGGAAGAACTGTTCGACGGCGTCGAACTGCCGGTTCACTGATCCGTTGAATCAGAGCACCTCGGTGACAGCAAACTGTTGCCGGGTGCCCGCCACCAGTATCTCCACCTCATCACCTTCTAGCTTGCCCAGCAGACTTTTGCCCAGCGGCGAGCGCGGGGTGATGACGGTAATCGGCTGACCGACCACGTCGACTTTCAGACCTGCCGCATCCGGTGCCAGAAACAGCCATTGCTCGCGACCCTTTTCGTCTTCCAGACCGAGCAGGGCGCCGACCTCGATGCCACGATTTTCATCGTAGGCACGCAGAGTCAGGTTCTGGCACAGCGCGAATGAATGGCGAATTTCTTCGACACGTTTCGCCTGTCCGGCCGCCAGATACGACGCCTCAAGACCCAGCGTGTCGTACTTGTTTTCGGCGATGTTTTCTTCGTGGGTTGCGGTTTCGTAAGCGGTTTGTGCGGCGCGTTCGGCGATGTCGAGGTCAACGCGCAGCTTGTCGAGAATCAGTTGGTGGACGCTGTGTTTGTTCATGATCAATCGCAGAATTGCAAAACGTTGGCGCGGCTTTTCTCGCTTGGAGCCGTCTGATCCTGCTGCAGCCAGAACTGGCATTTCGGGTTCGACTGATTTCGCGAGCTGCTGCGCGCTTGATCGAGTCGAGCCTGCTGTTCATTCTTGCGCAGGTTTTCTTCGTACTGGTCGAACAGCGGGCTCTGCGGCGGAATGTCCGGCTGCACCTGCACGGCGGGCGGATTGGCCAGTTGCTGCACCGCTTGAGCCACCGGTACCAATTGCTCTTTGAAGACAAAATGCGACAGCAGCCAACAGGTCAGCGCAATGGCGAGAAAGCCCAGCCAGATGCCCAAGGCAATGCTGCCGGTCAAATGCAGCGCACTTAGCTGAACAGGCAACGGGCGACGCGGATTGGGGCGATAGGGCATGGCAGCCTCCTGGCGGATGATGACGGGCAAGTGGCGATTGTCGCACGAAGATTAATCGCCGTCGGCTCTTCTGCGCGAGGTCATTTATGCGGACAATCGCTGCTTTTGCCAACGGGAGTCTTGAATGCCGGAATTAAAACCCCGCTGGGATATTTTCTGCACCGTGGTCGACAACTTTGGCGACATCGGCGTGACCTGGCGTCTGGCCAGGCAATTGGTGGCTGAGCATGGTTTGCCGGTGCGTTTATGGGTCGATGATCTGCGTGCGTTTGAACGTATCTGCCCCGAGATCGATATCGACCAGGCACAGCAATGGCAGCATGGCGTCGAAGTGCGACACTGGCCGGCCGAGTGGTCGCACGCTGACGCCGCCGATGTCGTTATCGCCGCATTTGCCTGTCAGTTGCCCACTGACTACATGGACGCGATGGCTGCGCGCGAGCAGCCGCCACTGTGGATGAACCTCGATTATCTCAGCGCCGAAGACTGGGTGATCGGTTGCCATGGATTGCCGTCGGTCAAATACAAAACGGTGCAGAAATTCTTCTTCTTTCCGGGATTCCAGCCGGGCACTGGCGGATTGTTGCGAGAGCGAGGGTTGCTCGATCAGCGTCGGCAATTTCAGCAGGATGCCGAGGCTCAGCGCCAATTCCTGCAAAGTCTTGGCATCGATCCTGCACCTGGCGTTCAGCTGATTTCGCTGTTTGCCTACGAGAATGCCGGGTTGGCCAGTTGGCTGGACGTTTTGGCGGCGGACGCTGCACCGACTCATCTGCTGGTGCCGGAAGGGCGGATTCTTGGCGATGTGGCGCACTGGCTCAAGGTGGAAAACCTTGCGGTTGGTGCGATTCATGTGCGTCAGTCGCTCACCGTGCAGGTGCTGCCGTTCGTCCGACAGGATCAATATGATCACTTGCTCTGGTGCTGCGGTTTCAACGCGGTGCGTGGTGAGGACTCGTTCGTGCGGGCGCAATGGGCGGCGCGGCCGATGCTCTGGCACATCTATCAGCAGGACGAAGACATCCATCTGGACAAGCTCGATGCCTTCCTTGCGCTCTACACAAAAGGCTTGTCGCCGGGCGCCGCTGAGGCGATGAACGGTCTGTGGCGGGCGTGGAGTGCCAGTCAACCGATCGGTGAACACTGGCTTGCGACCCGCAAACACTGGCCGGAACTGCAGGAAAATGCTGAAAAATGGTGTCTGGAACAAGGCTTGCAGGTTGATCTTGCCGCAGCGCTGGTACAGTTTTACCTAAATTGGATATGATACGCGGCCTAGATTTTTGTAAATCCCATCCAAATTCGGATATTCGCAATGAAAACTGGTAAAGAACTGAAACCCGGTACCGTGATCCGTCTCGAGAACGATCCTTGGCTGGTTCAGAAAGCTGAATTCACCAAATCGGGCCGTAACAGCGCGATCATGAAAACCAAGCTGAAAAACCTGCTGACCGGTTACAAGACCGAGATCGTTTACAGCGCTGACGACAAACTGGACGACGTAATCCTCGACCGCAAAGAAGCGACCCTGTCCTTCATCAGCGGCGACACCTACACGTTCATGGACACCACTGACTACACCATGTACGAGCTGAACGCTGAAGACATCGAAGCTGTTCTGCCTTTCGTTGAAGAAGGCATGACCGATGTTTGCGAAGCGATCTTCTTCGAAGAGCGTCTGGTTTCCGTAGAGCTGCCGACCACTATCGTGCGCGTAGTTGACTACACCGAAGGTTCGGCTCGTGGCGACACTTCCGGCAAAGTCATGAAGCCAGCCAAGCTGGCCAACGGTACTGAGCTGCAAGTTGCTGACTTCATCGAAATCGGTGACAAGATCGAAATCGACACCCGCGAAGGCGGTTCCTACAAAGGCCGTGCTAAATAAACATCGGTTTTTGCGGAAAGAAAAAGCCCGACCATTGAGTCGGGCTTTTTTGTGCCTGCGATATGTGTCACGCCGCAGGATCCCCTGTAGGAGTGAGCCTGCTCGCGATAGCGTCATTCCAGTCGACATCTACATTGATTGACTCAACCGCTATCGCGAGCAGGCTCACTCCTACATTGGAATTTGCGTATGGCTTCAAACGGTGACGTGCAGACGCACATCGACGTTGCCACGGGTGGCGTTGGAGTACGGGCAGACCTGGTGAGCAGCGTCGACCAGCGCTTGTGCGTCGGCTTGTTCCAGGCCCGGCAGGCTGATGTGCAGGTCGATGTCCAGACCGAAGCCGCCAGGAATCTGGCCGATACCGACGTGGGCGGTGATCGAGGCGTCGTCAGGGATTTTGCGTTTGGTCTGACTGGCAACGAATTTCAGCGCACCGATAAAGCAGGCCGAATAGCCGGCTGCGAACAGTTGCTCTGGGTTGGTCGCTGCGCCACCGGCACCGCCGAGTTCTTTCGGGGTAGCGAGTTTGACGTCGAGAATGTTGTCGCTGGAGATCGCACGACCATCACGGCCGCCAGTGGAGGTTGCGATTGCGGTGTAGAGAGTTTGCATGGTGTGAGCCTCGTTGAGTGCGATGTGTTGCGCTAATTATTTGCGCGCTAAGTAACTGCGAGATAAATGTATCGCGCGAATATTTAGTGCGCAAGATATATTTTTGAGAAATCCGCGCTTCGACTAAGGGGTGGGGATGAGAGAGGGTCTGTAAGCCTTGATTTAGAGCGGTTTGTGCTGCAGATCAGTTGTTGAAAATATTTTGCTGGCGACGAAATCAATGTGGGAGCGAGCCTGCTCGCGAATGGGATGTCTCACTCAACAAATCAGTTGGCTGACAGATCGCATTCGCGAGCAGGCTCGCTCCCGCAGGGGACAGTGTTGGGTCAGATCAGGCTTTCTTGTAGATGGCTGCGCAGTGCCTGCAACTCCGCTTGCAGGTTTTGCAGGCGTTCCAGGGTGAAGCCGCTGGCGCCGAGAATGCATTGTGGAACGGTCTGGGCTTTTTCTTTCAACGCTCGGCCTTGCTCGGTCAGCTCTACAATCACCACGCGCTCATCTTCACGACTGCGCGTGCGGCTGAGCAAACCTTCGCCTTCCAGGCGCTTGAGCAGTGGCGTCAGCGAGCCCGGATCGGTCAGCAACCGAGTGCTGATTTCTCCGACGGTCAAACCATCCTTCTCCCACAACACCATCATCGCCAGGTACTGCGGATAGGTCAGGCCAAGCGCTTGCAGCAGCGGCTTGTAGACCTTGGTCATCATCAACGAGGTGGAATGCAGGGCGAAGCAGGCCTGGTTATCCAGCAGCAGGTCATCACAGGTGTCGCGTTCGGAAGTCATGTCAAAGCCTTGATCGGTGATGGACATGAATCTAGCGCTCGAATCTTTAATGCGCCAGATAATTCTCCAGTGCTAGTGTCGACCCAGATCCCGCTGTAGGGCCAGATCCCACGGAGGCACTGGACTGAAACGGGTCTTGAGATACTCCAGAAGCAGGCGGCTGCGCGAGTTGGTTTGTTGTTCCATGCGCAACGCGTAGATGCCGGTGGACTCCGGCATCGGCAGACCGTTTTCGCAGAACAACGGCAGCAGTTCGCCGCGCAACAGGTATTCGCTGGCCAGCCACGTCGGCAGATGGGCGATGCCCAAGCCAGCCAAAGCGCCGCAGACCAGGGCTTCGGCATTGTTGGCGCTCATGCGGATACGGCCCGGGCGATGCAATTGCATTTGCCCGTCGTGTTCGAAGCGCCAGGCGAAGGGCGGAGCGAGCCCCTCCCAGTCGAGACCATCGTGTTCATGCAACTGCGCAGGAACGCTTGGCACCCCGCGACGCTGGAGATACTCGGCGCTGGCGCAGGCAATGCGCACCATGCTCGCCAGTGGCGTGGCCACCAGTCGCGTATCGGCCATTTGCCCGGCACGCAGCACCAGATCGACTTTGCCCAGGTTCGAGCCGCCCATGTCGACGAAACTGTCGATCAGGTGCAACTGCACATCCAGTCCGGGGTAGAGCACGAGAAAGTCAGCGATCACTGGCGCCAGATGCCGGCGTCCAAACGCGGCGGGGGCGTCAATGCGGATCAGACCTTCCGGCGCGCTGCTCAGGGACACGGCTTCGGCCCGGGCCAATTGCAACTCGGCGACAATTCGCCGGGCGCGTTCGGCAAACGCCAGGCCGGCGGGTGTTGCTCGTACGGCGTGGGTGCTTCGAATAAACAACTGGCTGCCGACGGCGCTTTCCAGGCTGTCGATCCGTCGCGCGACGGCCGACGGTGTCAGCGGATGACGACGTGAAGCGGCGGAAAAACTGCCACTTTCCAGCACGTCGAGAAACAGCCCGAGTTGATCGGTCAATTGATTAGGGTTCATATCGGCTAAATGCTTGTGCGAAATCGGCATAGCCATTGTGCGTTGCTATGCGTTTCCCCGCCAGCCGCGACTGCGTAGGATGAGTCACCTGACGTAAGAGGAATTGGCTGTGATGGAGTTTGTGTTGTACCTGTTGTTCGGCGCCGCCCTTGGCACTCTCGGTGGCATATTCGGCATCGGCGGCGGCTTGATCGCTATCCCGTTGCTCGGCGTCTGGTTTGGTCTCGATCAGCAGATCGCCCAAGGCACGGCGCTGGTCATGGTAGTGCCGAACGTGATGCTGGCGCTGTGGCGTTATCACCAGCGCAATCGCATCGAACTGCGACATGCGCTGCCCTTGGCGGTGATGGGCTTTTGCTTTGCCTGGATCGGTTCGATCTGGGCAGTGGGCATTGATGCGCAAACCATGCGCATCGGCTTTGTCGCGTTCCTGGTGGTGCTCTCGATCTACAACTTGTTGAAGATGTTCGGCAAGCAACCTGCTGCGACGTCCGAAATGCGCTATTCCTGGCCGTGGCTTGGCGTGCTTGGCGCGGCGTCCGGGACCATGGGCGGTTTATTCGGTGTCGGCGGTGCGGTGGTGGCAACGCCGGTGCTGACCAGCTTGTTCGGCACCACGCAAGTGGTTGCTCAAGGCTTGTCGCTGGCGCTGGCCTTGCCAAGCACCGGCGTGACCCTGGTGACTTACGCGGTACACCACGAAGTGGACTGGATGATCGGCCTGCCGCTGGCCATCGGTGGTCTGGCCAGCATCAGTTGGGGCGTGAAAGTCGCCCACGCCATGCCGGAAAAACTCCTGCGCGGGCTGTTCTGCGGTTTCCTGGTGCTGTGTGCGGTGATGCTCGCGTTTAAAGTTTGAAGCCTTCGACGATGTGCTCGGCCAGGCACTCGGTGATCGGCGACGGATTGTTCAGGTTGCGGATCAGCATGATGCTGGCCTCGGGCAGCAGTGGCAGATCCTCGGCGGCGCCGAGGATACGCATGTCCGGGGTGATCAGGCTTTCCAGTTGCGCGGTGATCGCCAGACCCGCGCTGACCACGGCCATCAGCGCCGACAGACTGGTGCTGTTGTAAGCGATGCGGTATTCGCGGCCCATCGCATCCAGGGCATTACACGCCCACAAACGGCAGAAACAATCGCTGTTGAACATCGCCAAGGGCAGCGGCGTCTGTTCGTGGGCGCTGAAATTCTGCGCCTCGGCCCAGACGAAACGCTCCTTGCGCAGCAACTGGCCGATCTCGTTGCCCGGTTCGCGGGTGACGATCGACAGGTCCAGATCAGTGCGTTGCAGCAGCTGCTTGGTCGATTCGCAGTGCACTTCGATCTGGATCAGCGGATAGAACTGCGCGAACCGCGACAGGATCCCCGGCAGAAACCGCATCACATAATCGTCCGGCGTACCGATGCGCACCGTGCCGACCATATGTGGCTCACGCAATGTGTTGAACACCTCACTGTGCAACTTGAGGATGCGCCGCGCGTAACCGAGCAGCACCTGGCCCTCGGCGGTCAGGCGCACCTGGCGTCCGTCGCGCTCGAACAACTGACGTTGCAACACGTCTTCTTCCAGACGCTTCATCTGCATGCTCACCGCCGACTGTGTGCGGTTGACCATTTCGCCGGCGCGGGTGAAACCGCCCTGATCAGCGATGGCGACAAAGGTGCGCAGGACATCGGTATCGATACTGGGGTAGGCCGACAATTGATGAATCTCCGTGATGCATGCCATCAGAAACATTCGTTGGATTGATCTTAGCGCCGGCGCGAGACTTGAGCCATCCACAAAGGAGGCAACACGATGAAAGGTCAAAGAGAGTATGTAGACGAATCAAAATTTTCCGGCCACGGCCATATCGTTTCCGACCTGCTGCACAAGTTTAGCCGCTGGTACGAACTGCACCGTGAACGCGAGTTGCTCGCCAGTCTGAGTGACGAAGCGTTGAAGGACATCGGGGTGAGTCGTGCCGACGTTGAACACGAAGCCGTGCGGCCGTTCTGGGATGATCCGATGCATAAATGACCCGCTGCATAAATGATGAGCAGAGCGCTACACAAACCAGCTTCAAGTGGGGTAGGTTGCGAGCAGACAAGGAGATGCTCATGCCCGCAACAGTATCCTTTTCCCTCAAACAGGCGCGACGACTGGCGCTGGCTGCCCAAGGATTCAACGGGCGCCAGCCGCCGACTGTCAAAGCCGCTCACGTTCACCGGCTGATCGAACGGCTGGGCGTGCTGCAAATCGACTCCGTCAATGCCGTGGTGCGCTCGCACTACCTGCCGCTGTTCTCCCGTCTCGGTCCCTATTCTTCCGATTTGCTCGACCAGGCTGCCTGGAGTTCCGGGCGTCGTCGTTCGTTGTTCGAATACTGGGGGCACGAAGCCTCATTGTTGCCGCTGTCGATGTATCCGTTGCTGGGCTGGCGCATGCAGCGGGCCAGGCGTGGCGAGGATATCTATCAGCAACTGGCCAGATTCGGTCGCGAGCAGCAGGACGTTGTTCGTCGGGTGTTGAGTTCCGTTGAAGAGCAGGGCGCCTTAGGCGCCGGCAGCCTTTCAACCCGGGAAGACAAGGCCGGGCCGTGGTGGGACTGGAGCGCAGAAAAACATGCGCTGGAATGGTTGTTTGCTGCCGGTGAAGTGACAGTGGCGGGCCGCCGCGGTTTTGAGCGTTTGTATGATTTACCGGAGCGCGTCATTCCTTCTTCGATCCTTCAGCAAGCCTTACCTGACGAGGCGGAGGCGCAACGAGGGTTGCTGCTGCACGCGGCACAGACTTTGGGCGTCGGCACTGAAAAAGACCTGCGTGATTACTTTCGGCTGAACCCGGCGGATGCCCGTCCACGTCTGGCGGAACTGGTCGAGGCCGGGCAATTGCAGATGTGCGAAGTTGCCGGTTGGCGGCAGGTCGCCTATTGCCTGCCGGAGCCGAAAGTCCCGCGCAAGGTTGTGACCAGCGCGCTGTTGTCGCCCTTCGATTCGTTGATCTGGGAGCGCAGCCGCACTGAGCGCTTGTTCGATTTCCGTTATCGACTGGAGATTTATACGCCGCAGGACAAGCGGGTTTACGGCTATTACGTGTTGCCGTTTTTGCACAACGAGAGGATTGCTGCGCGGGTGGATTTACGCGCCGAGCGGGCGGCGGGGCAGTTGGCGGTGCATGCGGTGCACGAGGAAGAGCCGGGGCTGGATGAGGAGGGGATGCTGGCGCTGGCTGCTAATTTGCGGCAGATGGCGGATTGGCTGGGGCTTGCGCGGGTGCAGCTCAATTGTCTGCGTGAGAGTGCGGCGCGGTTACGGGTGGCATTGGCACAGATTGGGTGCGACTGACCTTACGCCATCGCTGGCAAGCCAGACTCCCACAGTGTCCGCGTCGTACATATATTTTGTGATCGACGCGATCACTGTGGGAGCCTGGCTTGCCAGCGATGAGGCCAGTTAAAGCGATAAAGATGTCGAATCTTAGCGGCGAACCTGCTTCAGCGTCTCGGCAATCAAAAACGCCAATTCCAGCGACTGATCCGCATTCATCCGCGGATCACAGTGCGTGTGATAGCGGTCCGACAAGCCATCTTCGGTAATCGGCCGCGCGCCCCCAATGCACTCGGTGACATTCTGCCCGGTCATCTCGATGTGAATGCCGCCGGCATAGCTGCCTTCCGCTTCGTGCACCTGGAAGAACTGTTTGACTTCACCGAGGATCTGCGCAAAGTCGCGGGTCTTGTAGCCGCTGCTGGCCTTGATGGTGTTGCCGTGCATCGGATCGGAACTCCACAGCACCTGCTTGCCTTCACGCTGCACCGCGCGGATCAGCGCCGGCAGGTGATCGCCAACCTTGTTCGCACCCATCCGCGCGATCAGGTTCAGGCGCCCCGGATCGTTGTCCGGGTTGAGCACATCAATCAGGCGGATCAGATCATCCGGATTCATGCTCGGGCCGACCTTCACGCCGATCGGGTTGTTCACGCCACGGAGGAATTCGACGTGAGCGCCGTCGAGTTGGCGGGTGCGGTCGCCGATCCACAGCATGTGCGCCGAGCAATCGTAGTAATCGTTGGTCAGGCTGTCGCGACGCACGAAGGCTTCTTCGTAGTTCAGCAGCAGCGCTTCGTGGGCAGTGAAGAAACTGGTTTCGCGCAGTTGCGGCGAGCTGTCCATGCCGCAGGCGCGCATGAATGCCAGGGTTTCATCGATGCGGTCGGCCAAATGGCTGTATTTCTCGGCCAGCGCCGAGTTGGCGATGAAGTCGAGGTTCCACTTGTGCACCTGATGCAGGTCGGCAAAACCGCCCTGCGCGAACGCGCGCAGCAGGTTCAGCGTCGCGGTGGACTGGTGATAAGACTGCAGCAGACGTTCCGGATCCGGTACGCGGCTTTTCTCGTCGAAACCGATGCCGTTGACGATGTCGCCGCGATAAGCCGGCAGGGTCACACCGTCGATGGTCTCGTCGTTGGCCGAGCGCGGCTTGGCGAACTGACCGGCCATGCGCCCGACCTTGACCACCGGGCAACCGGCGGCGAAAGTCATGACGATGGCCATTTGCAGCAACACTTTAAAGGTGTCGCGAATCTTCGCCGCGGAGAACTCGGCAAAGCTTTCCGCACAATCGCCGCCCTGCAACAGGAAGGCCCGGCCCTGGGTGACTTCGGCAAACTGCCGGCGCAGTTCGCGCGCTTCACCGGCAAACACCAGCGGCGGATAACTGGCCAGGGTTTGCTCGACCTGGCGCAAGTGCGCGGCGTCGGGGTATTGCGGTTGTTGCTGGATCGGCAGGGCGCGCCAGCTGTCAGGGCTCCACGGTTGGCTCATCACGGTCTCTAATTGGTTCTACGCACGGGAAGCCCATGGTAGCAGCAATTAGTGCGTGACCTGCTCCCGCCCCATCGCCGACAATCGCCGCTTTGCCACGGCCCCACAGCGGTGCCATCGCGTCACCGCGCCCGGTGACCATCAGGAGACGAAATGACTGAGGAGCGCGTCGAGCATCTGCTCGCCGAAGTACAGGATGAGTTCGGCGTGATTCGCGTGCTGGAAGTGGCCGATTACCGCTTTCTCGAGTTCGGCGATGCGATCGAGCAGAGCTGCGTGTTCACCGCAGACCCGAGCTGGCTGGAATACGATTACACCCGCGCGATGCTGATCGGCGCGTTGTGCCATGAGCAGCCGGAGAGTGCGCTGTTTCTCGGGCTCGGTGCCGGGACGCTGACTCAGGCGTGCCTCAAGTTTCTGCCGCTGGAAGATGTCGAAGCCATCGAGTTGCGCCCGGATGTGCCGCGTCTGGCGATCGAATACCTTGGGCTGGATGATGATCCACGTTTGTATATCCGCGTTGGCGATGCGCTGGAATTGCTGCCGACCGCCGAGCCTGCGGATCTGGTTTTCGTCGACCTGTACACCGATGTCGGGCCGGGCGTCGGGCATCTGGCCTGGAGTTTTCTTGGCGACTGTCAGAAGCGTTTGAATCCGGGCGGCTGGCTGGTGATCAATCAGTGGGCCACCGATGACGGCAAGCCGCTGGGCGCGGCGTTGTTGCGTGGGCTCTATCACCGGCATTACTGGGAGCTGCCGGTGAAGGAGGGCAATGTGATTCTGATTGTGCCGGCGGATCTCGATCAGGTGCTGGACCTGCAGGCGCTGACTGCGCGGGCTGCAGCCCTGGCGCCGAAGTTGGGGTATTCGTTGCAGTCGTTGATCAACAGTATTCGCCCGGCCACCTGAGGCGTCAGTGCTGGCCCCATCGCTGGCAAGCCAGCTCCCACAGGGTTCGCGCCGCACGCAAAATGTGTGAACGACTCGGTCACTGTGGGAGCTGGCTTGCCAGCGATGGCGCCCTGACAGGCGACATAATTCTCAAATCCCCTTGAATATGCCAGGTCGCCGCTCCACCAATGAGCGCACCCCCTCCCTGGCATCTTCACTGGCCAGCAACTTCTTCACCAGCGCCGGCAACCCTTGCGCTGCCGCCGTCTCACCCTCATACCGCGCCTGGCGCGCCGACAGCAACGTCGCCTGCACCCCCAACGGCGCCTGTCGGGCAATCCGCTCAGCCAACTCAATCGCCCGCGGCAACAGGTCTTCACTGGCCATCACTTCCTGCACCAACCCCAAATGCAACGCATCGTGCGCATCGAACTCATCCCCGGTCAGCAACCAGCGCATCGCATTCCCCCAGCCGGCCATCTGGGGAAAACGTAAAGTCGCGCCACCAAAAGGAAAAATCCCACGCTGCACTTCCATTTGCGCGAAACGGGTATTGCTTGCGCACAGGTTAATGTCGGCGGCCAGCATCAACTCGATTCCAATGGTCAGGCAATAGCCTTGCGCGGCGACAATCACCGGTTTGCTCACCCGAGGCCCGACGAAAACACCCCACGGATCGCAACCGCCGGTCGGAACCTGCCAACCTTCGGCCAACGCCGAGCTGGCATTCACCAGATCCAGACCAGCGGTAAAGTGTTCGCCATGTCCAAACACCACCGCTACCCGCGCCTCGTTGTCGGCCTCGAACTCGCCATAGGCCAGGCTCAGGTCATTGAGCAGGTCGAGGTCGAAAGCATTGCGCTTGGCCGCTCGATCAAGGCCGATCAGGTGGACGTGACCACGGCGTTCACGGCTGACGCGGCCGGGGCTGGGCTGATTCATGGCGAAATCCTCGGGCGGGAAGGGCGGGTGCAGCGACGGTATGCCGCACATCGATGAATCGTTTAAGCGTCATCGCCAGCAGGGCCGGGCCTTTGAAAAATAGACCTTGGCGCGATTATCCGCAAAACCCCGTTACACAGCGGTGACACAGGTATTTTGACGATAAAAAAAGCTCCCTTTTTGGGCAAAATCCGGTATAGTGCGCGCCGGCCTTTAACCGGGCCGCGTTTAGGTAGCGCAATTTCCCGAAGTCAGCTTCGGCTGCACGTCCGCATTGCGGGCTCTTCCCGGACGATTCTTTTTTTCATTCATTCGTTTTCGCAAATCCCCGCCGACAAAGCTGCCAGGGCGACTCTTGAGTCTCAACACGGCATGCGCAGCTTTGGAGCATGGGTCTTTGCGGATGCACTTAGAGGCAGACCCATGACCCAGGAAACCGGCGGATTCGCCGCTTTTAATCTTAACCCGAATATTCTTGCAGCCGTCGCAGCGACTGGCTACGAAGAGCCTTCGGCGATTCAGCAGCAATCGATCCCGATCATCATGGCCGGCCAGGACATGATTGGCCAGGCGCAAACCGGTACCGGTAAAACCGCCGCGTTCGCACTGCCTATCCTGCACCGCATCGATCCTGCCAAGCGCGAACCGCAAGCCCTGATCCTGGCGCCAACTCGTGAGTTGGCGCTGCAAGTAGCAACCGCTTTCGAAACTTACGCCAAGCAAATGCCGGGCGTTACTGTTGTGGCCGTTTACGGCGGCGCGCCGATGGGCCCGCAACTGAAAGCAATCCGTAATGGCGCACAGATCGTTGTCGCCACTCCGGGCCGTCTGTGCGACCACCTGCGTCGCGACGAAAAAGTGCTGTCGACCGTGAACCACCTGGTTCTCGACGAAGCTGACGAAATGTTGAAACTGGGCTTCATGGATGACCTGGAAGTCATCTTCAAGGCTCTGCCACCTACCCGTCAGACCGTATTGTTCTCGGCTACCCTGCCGCAGTCGATCCGCGCCATTGCCGAACGCCATCTGCGCGATCCGCAACACGTGAAAATCCAGACCAAGACCCAGACCGTTACCGCGATCGAACAGGCTCACCTGTTGGTTCACGCTGACCAGAAGACTTCGGCCGTTCTCAGCTTGCTGGAAGTGGAAGACTTCGACGCACTGATCATGTTCGTGCGCACCAAGCAAGCGACCCTGGATCTGGCCAGCGCCCTCGACGCCAAAGGCTACAAAGCCGCGGCGCTGAACGGTGACATCGCCCAGAACCAGCGTGAGCGCGTGATCGACTCGCTGAAAGATGGCCGTCTGGACATCGTTGTTGCGACCGACGTTGCTGCTCGTGGTCTGGACGTTCCGCGCATCACTCACGTGTTCAACGTTGACATGCCGTACGACCCAGAGTCCTACGTTCACCGTATCGGCCGTACCGGCCGTGCCGGTCGCGAAGGTCGTGCACTGCTGCTGGTGACTCCACGTGAGCGCCGCATGCTGCAAGTGATCGAGCGTGTAACCGGTCAGAAAGTTGCCGAAGTTCGCCTGCCGGACGCTCAAGCTGTTCTCGATGCACGCATCAAGAAACTGACCAACAGCCTGTCGCCGCTGGTCGCTGATGCCGAATCGACTCACGGTGATCTGCTCGATCGTCTGACTGCAGACATCGGCTGCACTCCGCGTGCTCTGGCTGCTGCGCTGCTGCGCAAAGCCACCAACGGTCAAGCGCTGAACCTGGCTGCGATCGAGAAGGAACGTCCACTGGTGCCGAACAACGCACCGCGTGGCGACCGTCCTGAGCGCACCGGTGATCGTCCTGATCGTGGTGACCGCGAGCGTCGCGCGCCAATGCCTTTGGGCGAAGGCCGTGCTCGTTGCCGTACCGCGCTGGGTGCGCGTGATGGTATCGCTGCGAAAAACCTGCTGGGCGCCATCCTCAACGAAGGCGGTCTGGCCCGTGAAGCGATCGGTCGCATCCAGGTGCGTGACAGCTTCAGCCTCGTCGAGCTGCCGGAAGATGGTCTGGACAAACTCCTGACCAAACTGAAGGACACTCGCGTTGCCGGTAAGCAGCTGAAACTGCGTCGCTACCGCGAAGATTGATCCGCCCTTGGGCTGATTGATCGAACATAAAAAATCCCCGACTGGTTCGGGGATTTTTTTGTCTGCCTGAAAGATCAAAAGATCGCAGCCTTCGGCAGCTCTTACAGAGGGAACGCATTCCAAATGTAGGAGCTGCCGAAGGCAGCGATCTTTTGCTTTTAACCAAAGCGATAGATGTCCATCCCTAACGCGCCCATCGTGAAGCCTTTATGCGCCACGCTGAACTCTCCTCCCGCGCCCCGGGCAAAATACAGCGGCAACAAATGCTCATCACTCGGATGGCTGCGCACTGCATTCGGCGCCTGCTGGCGGTAATCATGCAGCGCCGCCTCATCGTCCGCCGCCAACTTCTCGATCACCCAGTCACGGAAATCCCGCGCCCACGGCTCGACACTTTCCGGGCCGGCGTGCCAGTCCAGTTCGCGCAGGTTGTGGGTGATGCTGCCGGAGCCGATCAGCAGAATGCCCTGATCACGCAGACTCGCCAGCGCTCGGCCGACCCGGGTTTGCAGCGCCGGGCCCGCGCGACTCGGCAGCGAAACCTGCACCACTGGAATATCCGCCTGCGGGTACATCAGCGACAACGGCACCCAAACACCATGATCGAATGGACGTTGTGGGTCGAGGCGGGCAGTCAGGTTGTTGGCTGCCAGCAAATCAGCCACTTCGGCAGCCAGTTGCGGATTGCCCGGCGCCGGGTACTGCACTTCAAACAATGCACGCGGAAAGCCGCCGAAGTCGTGCCAGGTTTCCGGTTGCGCGTTACTGCTGACCAGCAACTCGTGGCTTTCCCAATGCGCAGAAACAATCACGATGGCTTTGGGTTTCGGTAATTCGGCTGCGAGACGCGCCAGCGCCGGGCCACTGGCGCCGGGTTCCAGCGCGAGCATGGGTGAACCGTGGGAAATAAACAGGCTTGGAAACATGATGGGTTCCTGAGCGTTAAGATGGCCTCATCTTCAGTCAGATCATTGATCTAAATCTAATATAAGTTTTGATGCTTTTTGATCGAATTATTGGGAGTGATGCATGCAGCCTGAGTTTTGGCACAAGAAGTGGGCTTCCGGCCAGATCGGTTTCCATCTGCCCGAGGTGAACCCTTATCTGCAGCGGCACTGGGCGGCACCTGAAACGGCGCGAGTGCTCGTGCCTTTGTGTGGGAAAAGTCTGGATCTGGCGTGGCTGGCAGGGCGCGGTCATCAGGTGCTCGGGATCGAATTGTCGGAAAAGGCTATCGAGGACTTTTTCAGTGAACATCAGGTGCAGCCGCAGATCAGCGAGAAGGGCGCGTTCAAGGTCTATCGGGGTGACGCCATCGAGTTGTGGTGTGGGGATTTCTTTGCGCTGACAGCGAGTGATGTGGCCGATTGCGCGGCGATATACGACCGTGCCGCGCTGATTGCCTTGCCCGCGCCGATGCGTGAGCGTTATGCGGCGCATCTTCAGCGGATTCTCCCGCAAGGTGTACAAGGGTTGCTGATCACGCTGGATTACGATCAGGCGCAGATGCCGGGGCCGCCGTTTGCGGTGGGGGATGATGAGGTGCAGCGGTTGCTGGGGGATGCCTGGCAGGTGCAAGTGCTCGAGGAGCAGGATGTGCTGGGCGAGAGCTGGAAGTTCCTGCAGGCGGGCGTGACGCGACTTGAGGAGCGGGTGTACCGCGTTTCTGGCCTATAGCTCTTTAGGGGGAGTACTGGCCTCATCGCTGGCAAGCCAGCTCCCACAGGGTTCAATCGTGTTCTCTCTATCTTCAAAACGCCACAGCCCACTGTGGGAGCTGGCTTGCCAGCGATAGGGCCATCAGCAACCGCGAACTAATCATGGCAACAAAAAAGGCCCGCATCACTGCGGGCCTTTTCATTGTTACCGGTCAGATCAACCGCGACGACGCAGCGCGTCAATACGCTCTTCCAGCGGCGGGTGGCTCATGAACATGCGGGCAAAGCCCTGTTTGATGCCACCGTTGATGCCAAAGGCGTTCAGGGTGTCCGGCATGTGCACCGGCAGGCCCTGTTCGGCGCGCAGGCGTTGCAGTGCACCGATCATCGCGCTGGTGCCAGCCAGACGTGCGCCGGCCTCGTCGGCACGGAATTCGCGCTTGCGCGAGAACCACATGACGATCGCACTGGCGAGAATGCCCAGTACCAGTTCGGCGAAGATGGTCGCCACGTAGTAGGCGATGCCCTGGCCTTCTTCGTTCTTGAAGATCACCTTGTCGACGAAATTGCCGATGATCCGCGCAAAGAACATCACGAAGGTGTTCACCACGCCCTGGATCAGCGCCAGCGTGACCATGTCGCCGTTTGCCACGTGACCGATTTCGTGGGCCAGTACGGCTTTCACTTCATCGGGTGAGAAGCGCTCGAGCAAGCCCTGGCTGACCGCGACCAGCGCGTCGTTCTTGTTCCAGCCAGTGGCGAAGGCGTTTGCTTCGTAGGCCGGGAAAATACCGACTTCGGGCATCTTGATCCCGGCTTCGCGGGACAGTTGCTCAACGGTTTGCAGCAGCCATTGCTCATGCCGGGTACGTGGCTGGCTGATGATCTGGGTACCGGTGCTCATCTTCGCCATCCACTTGGAGATGAACAGCGAGAACAGCGAGCCGGCGAAACCAAAGACTGCACAGAAAACCAGCAGCTGACTAAGGTCGAGATCAACCCCGTTGGCCGCCATGAACCCGTTGAAGCCGAACAGGCTCAGGGTGATGCTGGCTATCAGCACGACCGCCAGGTTAGTGGCCAAAAACAGCAGGATGCGCATCATGGTTGTAGAAATCTCCTCAAGCTAAAGATGTAGCGTACTGCGGGGTATATAAGGTGCTGCACCGGGCTATTCAACTGAGTGACTATTTCAAACTGTGTCCTACAGCAGATTCTTCGGTGCTCGGCACATTTCCCACGACAGAAACTGATAGGGATGACGGCCAGCCGCGACCCGTCGCCATTACGCCGGACGCAGGTAACCGGTATGAATCGCAAGTGTAGAAGGCGTGCGCGGAGGTGGAACGCAGAAGTGTTGCTGAATCAGACAGTGCGCAACGTTTGGCCGTTGCGCACTGCTGGCCAGTTACTGGCGGTAAGACTTGAGGAAGTTGCCGATGCGGCCGATGGCCATTTCCAGATCATCGACGCGAGGCAGCGTGACGACGCGGAAGTGATCCGGCCACGGCCAGTTGAACGCCGTGCCCTGTACCACCAGAAGCTTCTCGGAGAGCAGCAGGTCGAGGACGAATTTTTCGTCGTTGTGGATCGGGCAGACCTTCGGATCGATTTTCGGGAACGCGTACAGCGCACCCATCGGCTTGACGCAGCTCACGCCGGGAATGTCGTTGAGCAATTCCCAGGTGCGGTTGCGCTGCTCCAGCAGACGACCCTGCGGCAGCACCAGATCATTGATGCTCTGATAGCCGCCCAGTGCGGTCTGGATCGCGTGCTGGCTCGGCACATTGGCGCACAGGCGCATGTTGGCCAGCATATCGATGCCTTCGATGTAGCTCTGCGCGTTGTGCTTCGGCCCTGAGATCGCGATCCAGCCGGAACGGAAACCCGCCACACGGTACGACTTCGACAGACCGTTGAAGGTCAGGCAGAGCAGGTCCGGGGCCAGCGACGCGGTGCAGATGTGCACGGCATCGTCGTACAGAATCTTGTCGTAGATCTCGTCGGAGAACACCACCAGGTTGTGCGCACGGGCGATTTCCAGCATGCCCAGCAACACTTCCTTCGAATACACCGCGCCGGTCGGGTTGTTCGGGTTGATGATCACCATGGCTTTGGTGTTCGGGGTGATCTTGGCCTTGATGTCGGCCAGATCCGGGAACCAGTCGGCGCCCTCGTCACACAGATAATGCACGGCATTGCCACCGGCGAGGCTGACGGCGGCGGTCCACAGCGGATAGTCCGGGGCCGGCACCAGCACTTCGTCGCCATTGTTGAGCAGCGCCTGCAGCGACATGACGATCAGCTCGGACACGCCGTTGCCCAGGTAGATGTCTTCGATGCCGACACCTTCGACATTCTTTTGCTGGTAGTACTGCATCACCGCTTTGCGCGCGCTGAACAGACCTTTGGAGTCGCTGTAGCCTTGCGCGGTCGGCAGGTTGCGGATCACATCCTGGAGGATTTCATCCGGCGCTTCGAAACCAAACGGCGCCGGGTTGCCGATGTTCAGCTTGAGGATGCGCTGGCCTTCCTCTTCCAGTCGTTTGGCGTGCTTGAGCACCGGGCCGCGAATGTCGTAGCAGACGTTGGCGAGCTTGTTCGATTTGCTGAACTGCATGGCGATGTGATCCCGAAAATGAACGATCCAGGCGGTGGATGGACAACCGTGCTGGGATTCCTGTGTTTTCACACAGGCGGACGTCTTGAGCCGTGGCTCCCATAATCCGTTTGAATGCGCCCGGTCTGGCTGCCAGACTGGTGCGTGACGAGGCGCAATCATACGTGCCGCCCGATCCGTGGAAAAGGTACAGATCGGGCTTTTTCAGCCGCTGAGGTGTGATGATGGAAAAGTTGGAAAAAACCCTGGAAGAATGGAAAGCCATGCTCGACCCGCAGCAGTACGAGGTTTGCCGCCTCAGTGCCACTGAGCGACCGTTCTCCGGCAAATACAACGCGACCAAAACCGACGGCGTTTATCACTGCGTTTGCTGCAACGAGCCGTTGTTCGACTCCAAGACCAAATTCGATTCCGGCTGCGGCTGGCCGAGCTTCTACGCGCCGATTGGCGAAAGCGCGATGACCGAAATCCGTGATACCACGCACGGCATGATCCGCACGGAAGTGAAGTGCGCGCGCTGCGATGCGCATCTGGGTCATGTGTTTCCCGACGGCCCGCCGCCGACCGGCCTGCGGTATTGCATCAACTCGGTGTGTCTGAACCTCGAACCGCGCGCTTAAACGATTGAAGGCGACCTTCGGGTCGCCTTGTTATTCGATAATTAAATTGCACACAATTTAATTGCTCGCTATGTTTGGCCTTTCCTGACTGTCTGCGGAGCCCAGTGCCATGAGCGACAACCTGCTGAACATCCCGTGCACCACCATCAAGGGTGAGCAAAAGACCCTGGCCGATTTCGCCGGCAAAGCGGTTTTAGTGGTCAACACTGCGAGCAAATGCGGTTTCACCCCACAGTACAAAGGCCTCGAAGAGCTGTGGCAGACCTACAAGGATCAGGGGCTGGTGGTTTTGGGCTTCCCGTGCAATCAGTTTGGCAAGCAGGAGCCAGGCAACGAAGGGGCGATCAGTGAATTCTGTGAGCTGAATTTCGGTGTCAGCTTCCCTCTGTTCAAGAAAATCGACGTTAACGGTGCCGACGCGCATCCGCTATTCGTGCAACTGAAAAAACGCGCGCCGGGTCTGCTTGGCTCCCAGGCCATCAAGTGGAACTTCACCAAGTTCCTGATTGGCAAGGACGGAAAACTGGTCAAGCGTTTTGCCCCGACCACCAAGCCGCAGGAGCTGAGCGGCGAGATCGAAGCCCTGCTCAAATGAACAGCCTGCCGGTCGATTCGCTGAAGCTCGACAGCCAGTTGTGCTTCAAGTTGTACGCCGCCTCCCGAGCGGTAATTCGTGCCTACAAGCCGATGCTCGATCAGCTCGGTCTGACCTACCCGCAATATCTGGCGATGCTGGTGTTGTGGGAATGGCAGGACGCCGCGCCGGAGCAACCGACCGTCAAGGCCTTGGGCGAGCGCCTGGCACTGGACTCGGGCACGCTGACGCCGTTGCTCAAGCGTCTGGAGCAGTTGCAGTGGGTGCAGCGCCAGCGTTCCACGCGTGATGAACGGGAAGTCCACCTGAGCCTGACACCGGCCGGCCAAGCGTTGCGCGAACAGGTCGGGCCGCTCAAGGCCCGGTTGCTGTGCGACAGCGGGGTCGATCTGGACCGCCTCAACGACCTGCGTGACGGCCTCGATCACTTGTTGGGGCAGATCAAAGCGCTGTCGTAGTCGGGATCCACTGATCGAGCAGGGCCGCGAGTTCTTCACGGCGGAACGGCTTGGCCAGATAGTCGCTCATACCGGCCGCACGGCAGCGCTCGCGTTCCTCGGACATGGCGTTGGCAGTCAGGGCGACGATAGGCAGGTGCGGCCAGCGCCCGCTTTGACGGATCTGCCGGCTGGCTTCGTAGCCGTCCATCACCGGCATGTTGCAGTCCATCAGCACCAGATCGAATTCGTGATACTCCAACTGATCGAGCGCTTCGGCACCATGGGCAGCGACGATGACCTCGCAGCCCAGTTTGCCGAGCATGCCTTTGGCCACCAACTGATTGACCGGGTTGTCTTCGACCAGCAACACCCGCCCGCGCCGCACCGAGGGAGCGGTTTCGAGCTGCGCATCGTTAATGGCAACGACGTCCGGTTGCAGGGTGCGGCGCAGGTTCTGGTAAAGCGCGTTGCGCGCCAACGGTCGTGCCTGTTGTTGCAGAGGCGCGAGCGCAGCCGCTTCTTCGCTCGGCAGAAAGCTGCCGTAGGCGGTCACCAGCAAAATCGGCGCAACGAGCGTCGGGCGCAAGCCGAAAAGGCACTCAGGGCAATCGGTAATCACCACGTCCGGGGTCAGGCCCAACAGTGAGTCATCGATGGTGCGCTGCTCATACGCAAGCCCCCAGACCGGCAGCAGGCTCTGCAACAGTTCCGCCAGACCGCTGCTGGCCGCAGTGATGGCGAGCACTTTTCCATGCAGAGGTGCCGGGACCAACGCTCGGGTATGACACGGCAGAGGCAACTCGGCACAGAACTGACTGCCAAAACCGGTCTCGGAGCTGATGGTCAGGCGCCCCTGCATCGCTTCGCAGAGGTTGTAGGTCAGCGCCAGTCCCAGCCCGGTGCCGCCGTACTGTCGAGTGATGCCGGCGCCCGCTTGAGTGAATGGCTGGAAGATTTTCAGTTGCGCGTCCTGGGCGATACCGATGCCGGTGTCGCAGACCTCGATGCGCACGCCATCCTGGTAGGTCGACAAGCGCACGTCTACCCTGCCGAAACGGGTGAATTTCAGGGCGTTGGACAGCAGGTTGCTGACGATCTGCCGCACGCGAGTCGGATCGCCCAGCACCAGTGCAGGGAAGTGCGGATCGATCAGGCAGGTCAGCTCGACGCTTGGCGCCGCGTTCTGCGATAGCAGGTTGGCGGTGTCTTCGATCAACGAGCCAAGATCGAACGGGATGTGCTCAAGCTCCAGTTGCCCGGCATCGAATTTCGACAGGTCGAGAATATCGTTGAGCAATTCGACCAGCACCTTGCCCGAATCGTGAGCGATCGACAGCTGTTGCTGCTGTTCGGCATTCAACGGGCCGTCGAGTGACAGTGCAATCATCCCCAGCAGGCCGTTGAGTGGCGTGCGGATCTCGTGGCTCATGTTGGCGAGGAATGCCGAGCGGGCTTCGGCCATTTCCAGGGCGGTGCTGCGGGCGACTTCGAGTTCCTGATTGGACTGGCTGAGCCGCGCGTTGATCGCCTTGAGTTCGGCGGTGCGCGCCGAGACGATGTTTTCCAGTTGCCCGAGGTAGTCGGTCAGGCGGTTTTCGGCGTTGCGCCGCTGTTGAATCTCGGTGGCAATGTTCTCGAATTGCTGATTGGCGACTTTGACCAGCACGCCGATTTCATCGTTGCCGTGGCCGGACGGACATTCCAGCGTAGTCGGCTCGGCGCTGCGCGGGTCGCGCCCACTGAGTTCGCGGATCACCCGCACCAGCGGTTTGGTCAGCATCACGTAGAACAGCGCCAAGAGGATGCCGGTGAGAATCAGGCTGCGCGCGAACCCATTGAGCAGGGTCACCTCGGCCCGGCGCAGAAAACGGCTGCCGAAGGCATAGGTGTCGACCTCGAGGCTCAAGACCCCCAGCGATTCGTTGGGCAGGTGATCCAGATACAGACGATCCTCGAACTGGCGCTTGGCGCCAAACAGGAAGTCGCTGATCACCCGATAACCGCTTTGCAGTTCCGGGCGTTTGACGCTGGCCAGCACCGTATTGTTGTTGTCGATCAGTTGCGCAGAAATGATCGCCGGTGAGCGCAACAGGCCCAGGGTCAGTTCCTGCGCCAGTTCGGCGTCGATGTTGTAGGCAATCCGTGAGGCCGGGTTATGGCTGATTTCCAGCAAAGACAGGATTTCACGGTTGATGGAGGCGTCTTCACTGGCATAATCGATGCCGATTTGCAGCAGGCTGAGCAGCGTGCCCAGAATGAACCCGACCAGCACAGTAAGCCTGGCTTGCTTGTATGACAGCCGGTGGGTGAATTTGATATCCATGGGGTGTTGAACCACTTCCGTTTCCCTTCGCTGCTCAAGCATAGTCGATCATGTATGGATACCGAGGTTCCCGAATCGCCTTGTAACAAGGCTTGGTAGGGTGATTTTTATCTGTGTGTCGTCGCTGGATCGTCATCATCACTGTGAATGTGCCCGAGGAGAAGACGTGGATTCCCGATTGAATGCTTTTCTTGAACGCGCCGAGTCGGTTCTGGCGCGGATCGAACCGTTGTTGCCGGCACCACGGCCGGTGATCGACTGGGGCACTTGTCTGGCGGCGCGCTGGCAGCGCGACGGGCGCAGCGGCTACTTGTTGCCGCTGGAAGTCAGCCTCGACATGCGCCTGTCCGACCTGATCGGTGTTGACCGTCAGCTCGAACAACTGGGGCGCAACACCCAGCAATTTCTCGATGGCATGCCGGCCAACCATGCGCTGCTGTGGGGCTCGCGCGGTACCGGCAAGTCGTCGCTGGTGCGGGCCTTGCTGGCGGAACACGCCGCCGCGGGTCTGCGCCTGATCGAGATCGAGCGCGATCATCTGGCAGATCTGCCGCGGGTGGTCGAGCAGATCGGCAAACTGCCGCAACGTTTCGTGTTGTTTTGCGATGACTTGTCGTTCGAATCCGGTGAAGGCGATTATCGCGTGCTCAAAAGCGTGCTTGATGGTTCGCTTGAGCAGGCCCCGGACAACGTCTTGCTGTACGCCACTTCCAACCGTCGCCATCTGGTGCCGGAGAAGGAAAGCGACAACGAAAACTGGAAACGCGTCGACGGCGAACTGCATCCCAGCGAAGCCGTGGAAGACAAGATCGCGCTGTCGGACCGTTTCGGTCTGTGGCTGTCGTTCTACCCGTTTACTCAAGAACACTTCCTCAACGTCGTCGAGCACTGGATCGGCCAGTTGGCGGCCAAGGCCGGCCTGAGCTGGCAGCGCGACGAAGAACTGGACATCCTTGCCGTGCGTTGGGCCACCGGCCGCGGTAATCGCAACGGACGTTGCGCGTACCAATTCGCCCGTTACTGGGTGGGACTGAAATTGTTGGAGCACAAGGCATGATTGATTTGCAACAAAGCGGCCAAGGCCTCGAAGGCTATGGCATGTTGGCCGCACAACTGGAATCGCTGCTGGCGGACGAGCGCGATTTCATCGCCAACGCCGCGCAGTTTTCGGCGTTCCTGTTCAACCAGCTCGATGATCTGAACTGGGCGGGTTTTTACCTCAACCGTAACGAAGAGCTGGTGCTCGGCCCGTTTCAGGGGCAGATCGCTTGCGTACGCATTCCGTTCGGTCGTGGCGTGTGTGGTGCGGCGGCAGCGACTCGGCAAACCCAGCGCGTTGAAGATGTGCACGCGTTCCCGGGGCATATCGCCTGCGACAGCGCGTCGAACAGTGAACTGGTCGTGCCGCTGGTCAAGGACGGTCGCCTGATCGGTGTACTTGACCTCGACAGCCCGAAACTGGCGCGTTTCGGTGCGCAGGATCAGGCCGGTATCGAGCAACTGGCGGCGATTTTCCTGCGTCTGACCGACTGCTGATCACGCGGTGAGGCCAGCCTTGTGCAGCAGGCTGGCCGGATCCACGTTGTCGATCTGCGCGGGATCGAGAAAACGCACGGCGTACTGCATGTACACGCCGTCGTTGATGAACAAACCAAACAGCTGGGCATCGATGTGTGCTTCGCGGCACATGGTGGCCATGATCGCCAACGCCTCACTCAAGGTTTTCGCTTTCTTGTACGGGCGATCGGCTGCGGTCAGCGCCTCGAAGATATCGGCAATCGCCATCATCCGCGCCGGCAGGCTCATGTCCTCACGCTTCAGGCGTTTCGGGTAACCGGTGCCGTCCATTTTTTCATGATGACCGCCGGCGATCTCGGCAATGCTGTCGAGGTGGCCGGGGAAGGGCAGGTGGCTGAGCATCATGATCGTCTGCACCATGTGGTGATTGATCACGTAACGCTCTTCGCGGGTCAAGGTGCCGCGGCTGATGCTCAGGTTATACAGCTCGCCGCGATTGTATTTGTAGCGCGGCACATCCAGCTTGAAGCCCCATGGATTGTCTTCGGGAATCAACTCGTTCGGGTCGCGTTCGAGCAGGTGCTCGGGCTTGTCCGCCAAAAGCTTTTCACTGACCGGCAAGCTCGGTGCCGGCGTGCGCGACTGACGCCGATTCTCCTCCCAGGACACACCCAACCGGTCATCAAGGGTACGCATCCAGGTGCGTCGGCCTAGATGATCAAGGCGCTGCAGATCTGCTTCGGCCATCGCTTCACTGCCTAGATTGCAGCGCGCGACAAAGGCAAAATCGTCGTCGAGCGCCGTCAGCGTGGCGTCGCGCAGTTCGGCCAATGCGGTCTCATCGCCGCCCAGGGCGCGCGCCTGCCAATAGCTGATCCAGGCATCACGCTTGAGCACTTCGAAACGTGTGCGGATCTCGTGGATGCGGTCGTTGATGGTTTCCAGTTTGGTGGCCTTGTCGACCACGTATTCCGGCGTCGTGACCTTGCCGCAGTCGTGCAGCCACGCGGCAATGTGCAAGGCTTCCCATTCATCTTCGCTGGGTTGGTAGGCGCTGAAGGCCGGCGCCTGACTGGCTGCTGCGGCCTGGGCAAGCATCAGTGTCAGCTCCGGCACGCGCTGACAATGCCCGCCGGTATACGGACTCTTGGCGTCGATGGCACCGGCGAGTAATTGAATAAAGGCGTCGAGAAGTTGTTTCTGACGGGCTTGCAGACGCTGGCTCTCGATGCTCACCGCCGCCGCGCCGGACACAGCCTGCAAAAAAGCGATGCGATCAGGGCGCAGTTTTTCCAGATCGGCTGCGGTGCCGCTGTCGCTCACCAGCAGAATCAGCAGGCCGATGGTTTCGTCGTGGCGGTTGTGCAGGCGGATGCCGATCAGATGGATGCGCGGCGATTGCATTGCCAGCAGGACCTTCTGCAAGTCGCCGGCCTGATCAAAGCCGAAGTTGCTCACCACGTTGTTGGCGCTGACCAATTGTCTGAACCACGCCGGGCCGTTGCTCTGCTGCAGGTCGTGGCCCTGGATGTCGAACGCCTCCAGGGTCTGTGGCGTGCCATCTATCACCAGGCCGTAAGGCTCCATGCGGCTGCTGTCGCTTTCACGCAGATAGATCAGCCCTGCCTGCGCCTGAGCAATCTGCACCGTTTCAAACAGCACCCGCTGCAGCAGGGGGGCAAAGCGGGTTTCGGCGCCCAGGGTGTCGGTGATCTGGAAGAAACTCGCCAGCGTGTCTTTCATTCGTGCCATCGACACACTCAACTGGTCGACTTCAAGCACCGGCGAGCGGCGTGCCAACGGAAAATTGAAATCGAAACTGCGGATGGCGTCTGCTTCCTTGACCAGCGCGTGCAACGGCTTGACCAGAATCCGCGAAATCACCCAGCCCAGCGGCAGGCATAGCAGCAGGGTCGCCAGGGTGACCAGCGCGCCTTGCCAGCGCAAACGGTAGGCATCGACCAGTAACTCGTCTTCCGGCACCAGCAACGCCAATTGCAAACCTTTCGGGCCACCCTCTTGAATGCTGCTGCGGGCGACGATCCAGTGGCGCCCCTCCGCTTCCACGCGATTGCCCTTGGCTGCGCCGGACAACAGGGTATGCAAGCCCGGACTCAGGTCCGCCGCTTTGGCCAGAGAGGCCGTGCTGCCGTCGACAATCAGGCGCTCGCTGTCGGGGTAGGCCACGGCGTTGCCCTCGGCGTCGAACAGGGCAATCTCGGTGGAGGGGGTGACGACATGTTTACTCAGCGCGGCGGACAGGGCGACCAGCGTCAGGTCCGCGCCAATCACGGCGTTCTCGCCGCTGCGCCGGGCCAAGGTCGTGCCGACATTGTGAGTGGAGAAAAACACGTAGGGCTCGGTGGTGATCTGTTCCTCTTGTTGACGGGCATCGTTGAACCAGGCACGGCTGCGCGGATCGTAGCGGTCGCCTGGGTTGTCCTGACGGCTTGTCGGGGTCAGTGCCTGATCGAAAAACAGCGATTGCGAGTGCATCGCGCCCTGCGGGTCATGCTCGATGCTCCAGACCTGATACGCCGCCGCTTCAGGGGCCTTGAGCAGCGTTTTCAGTGCTGCGCTGCGCAGTGGACGGACCATGAAGAAGTCGCCATTGGCATAACCCAGGTACAGCGACGCCAGGTTGGGATTGTCGCTGAGCGACTGGCTGAAGGGGCGGAGCAGGGGCATGCGTTGTTCAAGGCGCGCAGCCTGAGTGGCGGGGTTGTCCGCCAGCAAACTCAGCAAATGGCGGATCGGCTGATAGGTGGCCGCCATGTCCAGGCGCACGTCCTGTTCGATCCGTTCGAACAGTTTTTCGCTGCTCGAGAGGATGATCTGCGTGGTCTGGTGGTAATTGAACAGGCCCAGCACGATTCCTGTAAGCAGCAACAGGAAGGTGAACATGACGCTGATGTGCACATGCAGCGGAAACCGGCGTTGCTCCGGGCGCAGTGGGCTGGGCATTTCGGGCTCTCCATGATGGTTAACTCACTGCTCAGCGCCAAGCATAGTTAAGGCAGGCTCATTGTGCTTTGATC
The DNA here is from genome assembly GCF_949767675.1 of Pseudomonas sp. IT-P395. Classification (NCBI taxonomy): domain Bacteria; kingdom Pseudomonadati; phylum Pseudomonadota; class Gammaproteobacteria; order Pseudomonadales; family Pseudomonadaceae; genus Pseudomonas; species Pseudomonas sp. IT-P395. Next base: position 84,715 of record NZ_CATKPW010000058.1, on the reverse strand, counting down.
CGACACCGTCAATTGCTGCTGCAAGGCGTGCTCGAGATCGAGCATCGCCCGGTTGCTCGCTTCGCAACGGCGAGCGATCTCGTCTGTCGACAAGGCCTCGGCGCAGGCTTGCTCAAGGGCGTCGCAGCACTCGATCACGCGTGATGCCTGAGCGATACGTGCGGCCCCCTTGATCTTGTGAGCGACCACCGCCAGCGCCGCGCGATCATGTTCAGGCGACAGCGCGAGCAGTTCCTGACGATCGAGACGGCTGCTTTTGAGCAACTCGGCCAGCAAACGGCGGGCTTGAGCAGGGTTGCCACCGGTCAGCATGTTCATGTTTTGCAGGTTGAAGGCCGGTGGTGCACACGTCGGCGTGATGCCATCGACCCACTGGCTGAGCAGGCTCAGGCTCAAGGGCTTGAACAGGCAATCGTTCATGCCGGCCTGTTTGCAACGCTGGATTTCCTCCGGCTGTGCATTGGCCGTAAAGCCCAGCACAGTGCAGGGCGGGCAGCGTGCCTGGAGTTCATGCTGGCGAATGGCGCGAGTCAATTCGTAGCCATTCATCAACGGCATGTTGCAGTCGACGATCACCAGGTCGAAATGGCCCGCCCGCCACAGTGCCAGGCCACTGCAGCCGTTCTCGGCAATGCTGAAGTGATGTCCGAGAAACTCCAGTTGCTGACACATCAACAATCGATTCGCCGGATGGTCATCTACCACGAGCACACGCAGAGGCGTTTGCGATGTCTTGATCGCCGCTTCACTTTTCACTGTGCTCAGCTGTATCGGCAAGGTTTCCAGCGCCAGGGAGATACATACCTGAGTGCCGATGCCCGGCTGACTGTTCAATTGCAGTTGCCCGCCCATCATTTCGCAGAGGTTGCGACTGATCACCAGTCCCAGGCCTGCCCCGCTTCTACCTTGTTGACTGCTGTTTTCCGCCTGGGCAAATGGTTCGAACAAGCGCTGCTGGTCCTCGGCACTGATACCGACGCCAGTGTCCTGTACGGTCAGTTGCATCAAGGCACGGGCCGGCACCTCGGTGTTCATGAGGTCCAGGGTAATCCGCACATGCCCCTGCTCGGTGAATTTGATGGCATTGCTCACCAGATTCGACAGCACCTGTTTGAAACGCAGGGGGTCCAGATGCACATCGATTGCCAGGTCCGGTGGATTGAAGATGACTTGCAGGGTGAGGTTTTTCTGCCGGGCGAGGCCTTCGAAGATTCTTGCCACAGACGCCACGGTATCGACCAGATTGACCCGTTCCGGGCAAAGACTCAGACGCCCGGATTCGATCCGTGCGATGTCGAGAATATCGCCGATCAAACCCAGCAGATCGTTGGCCGAATGATAAGCCGTGTCGATTGATGAGCGATCCGGATGCTGTTGATCCATACGTTTGAGTGTCAGTTCAAGCATGCCGATCACGGCATTCATTGGCGTGCGGATTTCGTGACTCATGGTCGCCAGAAACGTGCTTTTTGCCCGGTTGGCCTCATCTGCCTGTTCTTTGGCCGTACGCAACTCTTCGAACAACTGACGGCGTTCGCTGATGTCGATCCAACCGCCGATGATGCCTTTCACGTCGCCGCTGGAGTCACGGTACGGCAGTATCCAGTGATAGATCGTCAGGCGTCGGTTGCCGATGTGCAAAGGCCGGTCGACCACCATCGGTGTGCCTTCGGCGACGACGCGTTGGTAATCGGCCTGAAAAGCCTGAGCTTCGAAGGCGTTGCTCAAGGTGCCCTCAATGACGCTTTTGCCGATGACGTCTTCGCGTTTGGCATTGAACGCTTCGAGGTAGCTTTCATTGCAGCTTTGCAGCAGGCCTTGGCGGTCGCGGACATAAATCGGATGCGGTGTGCCATCGACCAGTGAACGCATGAATTCAAACTGGTCGTTCAGCGCGCGCTCGGCAGCCTGACGTTGTTTGATCTGGTGACGCATATAGGCGTTCCAGGCCAGAAGCAGCAGCAGTAACAGGCAAGCGCCGACGATCACTTGGTAGAACAGGCGCTGGTAGTTATGCCAGATGTTCTGCGATGCCGTGGAGTAACCGCGCCAGCGGCCATTGATCACGCCCAGCTCATCGGGGGCGATGCTCAACAACGCTTTGTTGATGATCGACGCCAGTTCCGTGTTGTCCCGGGCGGTTGCCAGCGAAAACGCAGCCTGGCCGGTGCCGATGGTGGTGGTGATTTGTAATGCCTGATTAAAGATCCGCGAAGAAATGAAGTAGTTGGCAATCACCAGTGAGTTCACCGCGCCGTCGACATGTCCTTCAGCGAGCAGCGATACCGCGCTGAAGGTATCCGCGGTTTCGATCAACTGGATGCGCGGATACTCTCGGCGCAGGTATTCGACCATCGGATTGCCTTGGGCAATCGCCAGTTGTTTGCCTTTGAGCTGGCCCAGGTTGGTCGGGCCGTCGGCACTCTTGCGGGTCAGCAGAACGTAGGAATTTTCCAGATAGGGACGACTGAAGTTGAGGGTTTTTTCGCGCTCCGCTGTCGGCAACAATGCTGCAATCAGATCGGCTTGATGGTGGTCTATCTGCTGGATCATTTCCGCGTCGTTGCGGCTGCGCCGGATCTCGAAACGCAGGCCGGTGCGCAGGCGGATCAGTTCGAGCAGGTCGGCACTGATGCCGCGAAAATTGCCGTCGTTGTCAAAGAATGTCAGGGGCGCGAACGCTTCATTGACGACCACGCTGACCACCGGATGCTGTTTGAGCCACACTTCTTCGCGCTGGGTCAGTTGCATTTTCCGGTCGGTGAGCAACAGATCGCTGCCGGCGCTCCAGCGCTTGGCAATATTGTCGCGTTCGCTGGCAGGCACTGCCTTGAGCACGGTGTCGACGATGTCGAGCAATTGTGGGTTGTTGCGGCGCACGGCGAAGCTGAAACCCTGGGCTTCCTGCTTGCCGAAATTGGCCATGCGCACATTGTTCAGGTAACCCTTGTTGATCATGTAATGCGTCGACAGGGTATCGCCGAGAAACACATCGGCCTGGTCAAACGCGACGGCGTTGATCGCGTTCTGGTAGGAGGGGTAGCAGGTAATGAGCGCCTTGGGATACAACGCCTTGACTTCGGGTAACGGCAAATAGTGATAGACCATGCTCAGGCGCAGCCCGGCCAGGCCTTCGGTGAGTGAGCGGGTTTCGTCTTCGCGGGTGACCAGCACCGGCAGGTCAATGGCATAGGGGGTCGACAGCGCCAGGTTGGCATTGCTCGCTTCGAACCCGTTCGCGGTACCCAGCAGGTCGACCTGGCCATCGACCAGTGCCCGAATCGCCGCATCCCGGGATGGAAAGCGCTGCACCCGGACAGGCAGACCGGTGGCCTGGCCAAGGAGTCCGGCGTAGTCAGCTGTCAGCCCTTCGTAATCCTTGCCACTGACCGTCATGTCAAACGGCGGGTAGTCAGGCGCTGAAGTGCCCAGAACCAGTTCGCTACGCGCAAGCATCCATTGCCGTTGGGACTTATCGAACGTGATCGATACCGGCTCGTTTGCCGACCTGCTTAGCAAGGCATAGTCCGGTGAACCGCCGGGCATGGCGAACACGTTGGCGCTCAGGTAAAGACCTGCACTCAACGCAATTAAATAGTCCTTCAAACGGCTGGGCATGCGGGCTCTCACACGAGTGCGTTTCGTTTGGCCATCTCGATAAGTTCTACAAGGGATTTGGCCTTGAGTTTCTGCATCAGGCGTTTTTTGTAAGTGCTGACGGTTTTATTACTTAGAAACATGCCCTTGGCGATCTCCTTGTTAGTGCGGCCTTGGGCGAACAATTGCAAAACCATCAACTCGCGATCATTGACGGATTTGAACAGTTCCAGTTCGGCAAAACGGATATCGTCACTACGAACCGGATTCAATGCCTGGCTGGGGAAATAGTTGTAACCGGAAAGTACTGCTTTGATTGCACTGACCAGTTCGCTCAGGTCTTCCTGTTTGCAGACATAACCCGATGCGCCGGATTGCATGCAGCGAATGCCGAACAGTGTCGGACACTGCGCCGTCAGAATCAGGATTTTCAACGGCGAGCCCATGGCATTGAAGCGGGCCAGCACCTCCAGGCCGTCCAGCTTGGGAATGCTCACATCGAGAATGACCAGATCGGGCATGCACTCGCGCACCATTTGCATGGCATCGACTCCGTTATCGGTTTCACCGACGACCTTGTAACCTTCATGCTCCAGCAGCATTCGAACGGCGAGACGGATGACCGGGTGATCGTCGACAATAAAAACGGAGTTCATAATCAAATCCCATGCAAGCACGAATAAAGCGCGCACCTTAGCTCAGTTGAATGAGCACTCGCATGAAGTGACATGGCTCCAGTCACGTTATCGGATTAATCCTACAACTAATAAGGAAACGGACTACGTTCAAACTAGGTTTGACGTAAGGAGGAGCAGAATTTGAAGAGGCTTATAGTTTGACTTGAATGATTTGCAAGTACTGGCTGTAAATGGCTTTTTATAGATGTTTAAACTTGCTGAATCGCCGCGTGGTCATTGTGGATCTTCAGCCCTGTCAGTGACGCGTTAAAAGTTCTCGGGTTGACATTGGGAGGGCTGCATGCGGGTAGCCAAAACCATGGGCGCCCGCATGCGATGGAGTCAGTGGCTGGAGCGGCCGGTCATTTCCAGCGCCATGTCGCTGGCGTAGCTGTCGGTCATGCCGGCAATGAAATCGATCATGCGCAGAAACGACGTGTGTAACGAACCCTGAGGATCCGGTGCGTTACTGCCCAGCAGATCAAGAATGCGCCGGCTTTTGAATGACGGCGTACGACCGTTGTGTTGTTCCAGCGCGGCGCCGCAGAACGAATTGAGCAGGATCTCCAGCGTCGTATACGCGCCGATTTCATGCAGGGTTTTGCGCTTGTCCTGAAAGATTTTCTTGCGGGCGATGTCCTTGGCGTTCAGGACGCAACGCTTGGCCGGGCCGTGCATGTGCTCGACCAGATCGCCGTGCAGCGTGCCGGCGAGGAGTGCGTCCTGTTGCTCGACAAAGGCCCGCGCCGCAGCGTTGGTCAAATGCTCGATGGCCTTGCCGCGCAGGATCGCCAGTTTGCGTCGTCGCGAATCCTGCGGGCCGAGCTGACGATAGGTTTCCGGCAGATCGTCGCCCACCAGCCCGAGCAGCAGGGATTCGACTTCGGCGTATTCCAGCAGCTCCATTTCGAGGCCGTCTTCGAGATCGATCAGCGCGTAGCAGATGTCGTCGGCGGCCTCCATCAGATACACCAACGGGTGACGCGCCCAACGCTGGTCTTCGATTTGCGGCAGGCCCAGTTTGTGGGCGATCTGCTCAAGCAGCGGCAGCTCACTTTGATAGCAGCCGAATTTGTGTTTCTTGTAGCCCAGGGAGTCGGCGTGGCGCGCGGTCCACGGGTATTTCAGGTAAGTGCCGAGGGTGGCGTAGGTCAGCCGTGTACCGCCGTCGAACTGGTGGTACTCCAGCTGAGTCAGTACGCGAAAGCCTTGGGCGTTACCTTCGAAGTTGAGAAAGTCAGCGCGTTCGGCTTCGCTCATGCCGTCGAGCCAGCCACGTCCGGCGGCCTGCTGGAACCAGTGACGAATAGCATCTTCACCGGAATGGCCGAACGGCGGATTGCCGATGTCGTGGGCCAGACACGCCGACTGCACGACCATGCCGAGGTCGGCCGGGTCGCACCATTCGGGCAAGGCACTGCGCAGGGTTTCGCCCACTCGCATGCCCAGTGAACGGCCGACGCAACTGACTTCCAGCGAATGGGTCAGGCGCGTGTGAATGTGATCGTTGCTGGTGACCGGGTGCACCTGGGTCTTGCGTCCGAGGCGGCGGAAGGCACCGGAGAAAATGATGCGGTCATGGTCTTTGTGGAAAGGGCTGCGGCCAAGTTCTTGCGGGCTGTGCAGCGGCTTGCCTAGGCGTTCGCGGTTGAGCAGGGTTTGCCAATCCAAGGCTGATTCTCTCCGTCAGGTGACTGGGGGCGTTGGCCCCTAGCTTCCCGGTTCGCGCACGCCCCTGCAAGCGTAACTACAACCCAGCCGCGTCGATGTCGATCAACAGCAAACGCTCACCGTTGTCAAAAAACTGCCCGGCCGTCAGGCAATACTGATTGCTGGTGGCATCGCGGTAGGTATTGGAGAGCGTCAAACGCCGCTCCTCCCAGCCTTCGGCGAGCAAATGATAAAAATACGGGCGCCACGACCAGTTGTGCCCCAGATAACGATTGTCGGCGAACCAGCCATGCTGCCGCCATTCGAGGTTGGGCGTCAGCTGCGTGCCGTGGCGATCGCATTGATAAAACCGCAGCAGCCAAGGGAAGGCGTCCAGTTGTGGCAGCGCGCTCAAGGGGGCATGCGCCTGAGCCCAGGCTTGCAGGATCGACATCAGTTCAGCGAGTTGCTGGCGCATTTGCATCAGCCGCCCGCGCTCCGCGAGTTTCTGCCGGACATAGCGCTGGCGCAGTTCGGCGAAGTGCTGCACAAACGCGTCGGCGGGAAAGAACGCCTCCTGCGCCCGCGCGAACAGGAATCCCTGTACATAGCGCGATCCGCATTCCAGGGCGAAATTCAACTGCGCTTCGGTCTCGACGCCTTCGGCGATGATCCAGCAGCCGGTCTTCTCGGCCATCTGCGCGAGAGCCTTGACCACATCACTGCTCGGACCACCCAGTGCAGCGGCCTGGAACAGACGCATATCGAGTTTGAGAATGTCCGGTTGCAGCGCCAGCACCCGATCAAGTTGCGAGTAGCCGGCGCCGAAGTCGTCGATGGCGATTCTCGCGCCCGCCTCGCGATAACGCGTGACGACTTCGGCCAGGCGTTGACCGTTGCCGCCCAGTTCGGTGATCTCGAAGACGATGCGTTGCGGATCGATACCGTAGCGCGCCAATTGTTTGAGGCTGGGCAGAGCCTGATCGGCGCGCAGACGACTGATCCAGCGCGGCGACATGTTCAGGCTGAGAAACCAGTCTGCCGGCGCTTCATGCAAGCGGCTCAAGGCGTTGTCGCGGATTTGCCGGTCGAGGCGGCGCAGGGCAATCGCGGGTGTGCGCGGGTCCGCAAACAGTGGCCCGACCGAAGACAGTTGACCGTCGGCCTGGCGCAGGCGGCCCAATGCTTCGACGCCTGCAATGCGTCCCGTGGCGGTATCGATGAAAGGTTGAAAGCAGGCGAGCGGTTGCCCGTCGATCACGGGGCCTCCTTAGTCGTTCTTGTTCTGGTTGAACCCCGTCGACCGGATAGGCGCACGGGATTGAACCTCCGGATAAAGAGGTTCATCCCGCCGGTATTGCAAGAATGTAGCCAGATGTATCTGTTCAGCGTTTGGCCGAACTCTGCATGACCAGTTTGATCAGCGGCCCGAGGCTGGTGCCGAGCCGGATCAGCCGGCTCAAGCCACCGGCGCCGCCGCTTTTCGCGCCTTTGCCAGTGATAAAGCCCAATAGCGTAACGGCAGCCACGCCCCACAATGGCGCGTGTTTTATGCCGAAACCACCTTGCAGGTTTTGCGTCATGCCGCGCATGCGATGCAGCGGTTGCAGGACTTGCCCGGCTTCATGACGAATTTCCTGGCGATGCATTTCCATGCGCAGGCGGATCAACGCCTTGCGCATTTCCCGACGCGAGCTGTTGTGTGGCAGTTCAGGCAGGCTCATGGCAGCAGGCGCTCCCGGTCGTTGGCCAGCTCTTCGAGCGTGCCGTGGAAAGGCGAGGATTCATCGAAAATCGCCGCCTTGAGACGCAGTGCGCAGAAGATCGACGCCAGGGTATAGAAAACGCACAGGCCAATGATCGCGGCCAGACGATAAGTGTCCCAGAACACGATCATCACCAGTGTCGATAAGCCCACCAGCAACAACAGGGCAAAGACCAAAGCCAGACCTGCGAACAGCAACAGGCTGACGGTTCGTGATTTCTGCTCCTGCAATTCGATGCCGAATAATTCGACATGGCTGTGCAGCAGACCCAGAACGGCGGCGCCCAGGCGTCGCGTGGAAGAGGCGGTGCCCGCAGTCGGGCCGGATTCACCGATCGACATAATCAGCGCCGGGTAGCCAGCAGGCCGATCAGAAAGCCGACACCGGCAGCGATGCCAACGGACTGCCAAGGGTTGGCCGACACGTAATCTTCAGTGGCGGTCACTGCAGCCTGACCGCGATCGCGCAGGGTTTCTTCGGTCAGTTTCAGGGTTTCGCGGGCGCGCAGCAGGCTGTCGTGAATCTGCTCGCGCAGCTCATCGGCCTGATCGCCGGCCAGGGTGGCGGTGTGCTCGAGCAAGCGTTCGGTGTCGGCGACCAAAGTCTGGAAGTCGTTCATGAGGATTTCTTGAGCAGTCTTTGCCTTGATGCTGGCCATGGTGGATCTCCGTAAGTGACGTCTGAAGCGTTCGAGTATGAGCCTTGCGCGAAGGTTCAGTACAAATGACTGGTACAACTTTTGCTGTGTCGTGGTGCGTTGCCCGGCGGTCGTGCGCGGTTGCCGGGCATGCGCCATGAGAAACCTTATCCCAAACAAGCCCGGTTCGTGTCAGGACATCGACCTCGTGCGCCAAAGCAGTTCGCCGGACCGTAGGCTCCGTGCCTGCGCGGTCGCAACTTGGTGCATGAAATGTGCGCATGAACCGCTTTGGTGCCTTTTTCGCCTTTAGGTCTGCCTGCTTATGGAAAATCTGCAAAGCGCTGTGGACACCCTGGTTCACAGCTCCAATACCTTGTTCATTCTGATCGGTGCGGTAATGGTGCTGGCGATGCATGCCGGTTTCGCCTTTCTCGAAGTCGGTACGGTGCGCCAGAAAAACCAGGTGAATGCGCTGTCGAAGATTCTCAGTGATTTCGCTGTCTCGACCCTGGCCTATTTCTTTATAGGCTATTGGATCTCCTACGGCGTGACGTTTATGCAACCGGCGGCGGTGCTGAGTGCCGATCACGGTTACGGACTGGTGAAGTTTTTCTTCCTGCTGACTTTTGCTGCCGCGATCCCGGCGATTATTTCCGGTGGCATCGCAGAACGCGCGCGTTTCGTGCCGCAGTTGTGCGCCACGGCGCTGATCGTCGCGTTCATCTATCCGTTTTTCGAAGGCATGATCTGGAACGGCAACTACGGTCTGCAAGCTTGGCTGACGGCGCAGTTCGGTGCCGCTTTTCATGACTTCGCCGGTTCCGTCGTGGTGCACGCCATGGGCGGTTGGCTGGCGCTGGCGGCGGTGCTGTTGCTGGGGCCGCGTAATGGCCGTTACCGCGACGGGCGTCTGGTGGCGTTCGCACCGTCGAGCATTCCTTTCCTGGCCCTGGGTTCGTGGATTCTGATTGTCGGCTGGTTCGGCTTCAACGTGATGAGTGCGCAAACACTGCAAGGCGTCAGCGGTCTGGTGGCGGTCAATTCGTTGATGGCGATGGTCGGCGGCACGATGGCGGCGCTGCTCGTCGGGCGCAATGACCCGGGCTTCCTGCACAACGGCCCATTGGCCGGGCTGGTGGCGATCTGTGCCGGGTCCGACTTGATGCATCCGGTCGGTGCGCTGGTGACCGGCGCGATTGCCGGTGCGCTGTTTGTCTGGTGCTTTACCGCTGCGCAGGTTAAATGGCGCATCGATGACGTATTGGGTGTTTGGCCACTGCACGGCCTGTGCGGTGTTTGGGGCGGGATCGCCTGCGGGATTTTCGGCCAGGCCGCGCTCGGTGGTATCGGCGGCGTCAGTCTGATCAGCCAGTTGATCGGCACCGCACTCGGTGTCGCGGTGGCGTTGATCGGTGGCTTTGTCGTATACGGCGTGATCAAGGCGCTGCACGGGCTGCGCCTGAGTCAGGAACAAGAGTATTACGGCGCCGACCTGTCGCTGCACAAGATCGGCGCGGTGAGTCAGGACTAAGTTTCAGCATCATCGCTACCGGGATAAAAACCGTGAAGCAGGCGATAGCGGTCGATGCGCACCTGATCGACTTTTTCCTGCACCTGATGCGCCGGCAGACCGAGCATGATCAAGGCGTGAGAGGCGAGCATCAGGCTGGACTCCAACAGCTCCGGCACCACTTCGGTGGCGCCGGCGGCTTTCAATTCGGCCCATTGGCTGTCGTCGCGGGTGCGTACCAGGATCGGCACGTGGGCGTTGAGTCGGCGCGCTTCCTTGAGGATGCGCAGGGCAATATCACTCTGATCCACGGCGACCACCAGCAGTTTTGCGCGCAGCAGGCCAACGGCGGTCAGCAGATCGCCGCGTGATGAGTCGCCATAATGCACGTCACTTTCTCCGCTGGCGGCTTCCTGTACGCGAACCGGATCACTGTCCAGTGCGATGTAAGGCTGCTTGGCATTGCGCAGGAAACGCCCGATGGATTGACCGACGCGGCCGTAGCCACAAATCACCACGTGCTGATTGAGGTCGGCGTTGAGTGCGCTGATTTCCTCGATCTGTGCTTCCTGATTGGGCTTGCGGTGGAGCGCTGTAGCGATGCGGGGCGCCGCGCGCAATAGCAGTGGCGTCAGCAGCATCGAACAGAACGTCGCGGCGAGCAGAAGATTGCCCAGCGCCTCGGGCATCATGCTGTGTTGCTGCATTTGCGCCATCAGTGCAAAGCAGAACTCGCCCCCCTGCGCCAATGCCAGGCCGCTACGCCACGCCGTTTCGCTGTCGCTGCCGCGCCACTTCACCAACAAGGCGACGACGATGCCCTTGATCACCATCAAGCCGACGGTGAGCCCGAGGATCAGCAGGCTGTGACTGACGAACAGTTGCAGGTCGATGAGCATGCCGATGCTGACGAAAAACACCCCGAGCAGGATGTCGCGAAACGGTCGGATGTCGGCCTCGATCTGATGCCGATAGTGGCTTTCACCGAGCAACATGCCGGCCAGAAATGCACCGAGGGCAGGGGACAGGCCCAGCAGGTGAGTCAGCCACGCGGTCAGCAGCACAATCACCAGCGCCAACAGCACGAACAACTCAGCCGAGCGTGACGCGGCCACTTCATGAAACAGCCTCGGCAGTAACCAGCGACTGGCCAGCAGCAGACCGACAAACAGCACCACGGTTTTCGCCAGTGTCAGCGGCAGCGCCCAGTACCAGGCTTGGGCGCTGCTCCCGGCAAACACTGGCACCAACGTCAGCAGCAATACTGCGACAACGTCCTGAAACAGCAAAACGCCAACGGCATTCTGCCCGTGACTGCTGAACACCTCGCCGAGGCTGCCTAGTTCTTTGGTCACAATTGCCGTCGATGACAGCGAAAGCCCGGCGCCGAGCAGCAGCGCCGGCGTCGTCGGCATGCCCAGTAGCATCAGCAACAAACCGAGCAGTGAGGTGCTGATCAGTACCTGCTGACTGCCGAGGCGGAATACCACCTGACGCAAGGCGATCATCTTCGACAGGGAAAATTCCAGGCCGAGTGAAAACAGCAGAAACACCACCCCCAGTTCGGCTACGTCAGGCAGGTGTTCGCTTTCGTTGACCCAGTCGAAGGCACTCGGTCCGACCAGCAATCCCACGCACAGATAACCCAGAACCGGCGGCAACCGCAGGCGCCGAAACAGCGCAATCACCACGAGGGACGAGGCGAGGATGATCAACAAATTGGCAAACACTGGACACTCCGATGTCAGATTCAGGCTTTTCAAGCGTAGAGGCAAAAAGACCGGGAGGATCGCGCAAATGGTTTTTCTGTGGACTGATTTGCGTCAGGGTTTTGCCTGTGAACCTTTGTCGGAGGACTGGAGCCTTTGGGCGGCGGTGGCTCGACGGGTTTTCAGCTGCGGCCTAGAATAGGCCCACTCATTTCCTGGTTGAGCGCTCATGCTTCCTGAATGTCAGCTGTTCGGCACCCTTGGATGCCATTTGTGTGAAGTTGCCGAGGCCGAGTTGATGCCTTTCGTTGAGCACGGCCTGCTGGTTGAACTGGTCGATATCGCTGAAGACGAATCTTGGTTTGAGGCTTATAGCCTGCGGATTCCGGTGTTGCGTCGTGTCGACACCGGGGCAGAACTGGGCTGGCCCTTCAGCGCTGATCAAGTTGTGGCGTTTCTGCGTTAATTCGTATTTTCTCATTCATCCCGCCGGTCGCCGCTGCCATCCATTCCTTGGCATTTTACGGATTGTTCGGTTACTGTATGTTCATACAGTAAATGCTTCAGAGGGATGAACCGTGGTCAATGTCGAACAGTTGAAAAACAGCGTGAACCGGATGTCGGTTGACGTGGTGCGCGAGGCCGTTCTCGAATTGCGCCTGGACGGGCTGGTCACGGAAGGCAAGACGCCCTTCAACAAGCTGCATTTCAACACTTGCTTTGCCGAAATCGAGGCCTTGTTTCAGCGTGCCGGTTATCACAAACAACTGGATGTGGTCGGTTATCAAGGGTTGCTTTACGCCTTGTATGACCCGGGCCGCTGGGAGGCTGTCGATGTCCTGCGCTGGCTCAAGGAGTTCACAGACGCCGCAGCGCTCAAGTCGATCCCGGCCTGAGCAATCTGCGCTAGGCTCGTTTCCCTCCGTGCTGGATAATGCCGCCCTGTATTGAGGGTTTGATTTCCGTATGTCCACATCTACATTCTCTGCTGCGCAGAATCAGGCGAGCACGCTCTATCTGCCGCCGGGTCCCTGGCTGACCGTACTCGATTGTCTGTGTGAGCATTTTCGTGCGATTGATCGCGAGCAATGGCTGGACCGCATCGCTCGGGGGCGAGTTCTGGATGGTGATGGTCAGCCGATCTCGGTGGATTTGCCTTACAAGGAAGGCTTGCGAATTCATTATTTTCGCGAAGTGCCGGACGAAAAGCCGATCCCGGTGGTCGAGTCGATCCTGTATGCCGACGAACATCTGGTGGTGGCTGACAAACCGCATTTCCTGCCAGTCACACCCGCCGGCGAGTACGTTGAGCAGACCTTGTTGCGCAGGCTGATTCGTCGCTTGGACAATCCCCATCTGGTGCCTTTGCACCGCATCGACCGGCATACGGCGGGACTGGTTATTTTCTCGGCCAACCCGCAAACCCGTTCGGCTTATCAGTCGCTCTTCCCGACGCGGCAGATCGACAAACGCTATGAAGCCATCGCCCCGGCGCTGCCAGATCTGAGGTTCCCTTTGGTGCACAAGAGCCGTCTGGTCGATGGCGAGCCGTTTTTCCGCATGCAGGAAGGCGCAGGGGCCAGCAACACCGAAACGGCGGTGGAGGTTCGGGAAAAGCATGGCGATCTGTGGCGCTATGGATTGTTTCCGGTGACCGGCAAGAAACATCAACTGCGTGTGCACATGACTGCGCTGGGGGCGAGCATCTGCAACGATCCGTTTTACCCGCAGGTGTTGAAAGACGTCGAGGATGACTACGCCAATCCGCTGAAGCTGCTGGCGCAGGGTCTGCGGTTTATCGACCCGGTGACCGGTGAAGAGCGCGAATTCGAGAGCCGGATTACGCTGCAATGGTGAGGCCCAAGCCACCTTTCGAACGCCCATGAAAAAGCCCGCATTAATGCGGGCTTTTCTGTATCCGGTGTCGACCAGAGCTTACAGCTCTTTAACGGTGCGAACCTGATCCTTGTTGATGCGGGTTTCTTTGCCGTCCAGCTGTTTGAACTCGTAGAAGCCCGAATCGTCATCGTATTTCGGGGTGTCGACGGCCTGGATTTCGCGACCGTCATTCAAGGTGATCACTGTAGGCGACGAGCAACCGGCGAGGGTGGCAAGGCCCAGTGCGAGCATGAAAGTGGCGAGGGTCCGTTGAGTCATGGGTGTGTCTCCGAATGGGAATTCTTTTGGTTACTGAGCTTGAGACGTATACAAGGCGTGAGAGTTCCTTGAATGGTGTCAGTCTGACACAGTGTTGTGGGAATTTAACAGTTCGGGGGTGTTCAGGTTGGCCAGTCGCGGGTCGTTGTCCGGGCATTGCAGGGCAGTAGCGCCGAGCATGCGCATAACCCGGCCGGGGCTGCGCTCACCGGCGTTCCAGGCCTCTTCGAAGGCGGGTCGAAGGGCTGCCGGAATCACACACAGCAAGGGTTCCCAGTGCTCGTCATGGCGCAACATTAAAGGTTTTTCAGGATTCTGATTGGCCGTCTCGCGCATGCTTTGCAGTAACGCTGCGTCAATGCGCGGGACGTCACAGGGCAAGACCAGCAGGTGCGAATGGCGCGCAGCTTTCAGACCCGCACGAATGCCGGCCAATGGCCCCGGAAAATCGCCTTCGTCATCGACCACCAATTGATCAGCGAATGGCGCGTAACGCTCGCGATTACGGTTGCAGGAGATGATCAGGTCATCAGTCAGCCCACGGACCTTGCGCTGCAAATGTGCAATCAACGGCTCGCCCTGCCATTCGACCAAACCTTTGTCCTGGCCGCCCATGCGTTGGCCGCGTCCACCTGCCAGGAGCAGAATGGAGCAGGGGGGCAGTTGCGTGTCGAGGATCATGGCAGCTCTCCAGAGGGGCGGCGAAAAAATGAGGCGCTGTGATATAACACCGGGCTGTTTCTCCTACAACTGGACGAGCCTATGAAAGCCAAGGCTGATGTACCTTTCGTGCCGCTCAATATTGCGGTGCTGACTGTCAGTGACACTCGAACACTGGAAACCGACACCTCAGGTCAGGTCTTCGTCGACCGTTTGACGGCGGCAGGCCATTTTCTGGCGCAGCGGGTGTTGCTCAAAGATGACCTCTACAAAATTCGTGCGCAAGTCGCCACCTGGATTGCCGACGATGTCGTACAGGTCGTGCTGATCACCGGCGGGACCGGATTCACTGGCCGCGACAGTACTCCTGAAGCAGTTGCCTGCCTGCTCGACAAACAGGTCGACGGGTTTGGTGAGTTGTTCCGGCAGATTTCGGTAGCCGATATCGGTACCTCCACGGTGCAGTCCCGTGCGCTGGCCGGTCTGGCCAATGGCACGCTGGTTTGCTGCTTGCCGGGTTCGACCAACGCCGTACGCACCGGTTGGGATGGCATCCTGGGCGAGCAGTTGGACGCGCGTCACCGTCCGTGCAATTTCGTGACTCACTTGAAGCAGGCGGCGCCTTGTGAATCCCGTGGGTAAGCCGGGCAAGACCGGGGCATTGATGCCGGTTGAGTTGGCGCTGGCGCGTTTGCTCGAGATGGCCGAAGCCTCGCCAATTGCAGAGCATGAAGACTTGCCGTTGGCTCAGGTTCAGGGACGTGTGCTGAGCGAAGATCTGATTTCGACGCTGGATCTGCCGCCTTGGCCTAACAGTGCCATGGACGGATATGCGTTGAACCTGGCGGACTGGACTGGCGAACCCATGCCGGTCAGTCAGAAAGTGTTCGCCGGGCAATCCCCGGAGCCTTTGAAACCGGGCACCTGTGCACGGATTTTCACCGGCGCTCCAGTGCCCGCGGGCGCTGACTGCGTGGAAATGCAGGAAAACGCTGAGGTTCAAGCTGATGAAACGGTGCGCTTCCTCGAGCCGATGAAGACCGGGCAGAACATCCGTCCACAAGGCCAGGAAACCACCGTCGGTGAGCTGATCCTGCCTGCCGGAACCCGCTTGGGTCCGATAGAGCAGGGACTGGCTGCGTCGTTGGGGTGTGCCGGGTTGAAGGTCGTGCGCAAGGTTCGCGTTGCGGTGATCTCCACGGGTGATGAATTGGTCGAGCCGGGCCAGGCATTGGGGCCGGGTCAGATTTACAACAGCAATCGGGTGTTGCTATGCAGTTGGCTGCAACGTCTGGGCTGTGAGGTGATCGATGCCGGTATTCTTCCGGATAATCTGGCCACTACCCGTGCCCGTCTGGGGGAGTTGCAGGATGTTGATCTGATCCTTTCCACGGGGGGCGTGTCGGTAGGTGAGGCGGATTTTCTGGGTGTCGCCTTGCGAGAAGAGGGCGAGCTTGCCCTTTGGAAGCTGGCGATCAAACCTGGAAAACCGCTGACATTTGGCCATTTCCGCAATGTACCGGTCATTGGTTTGCCAGGAAATCCGGCATCGACGCTGGTGACCTTTGCGCTACTCACTCGGCCATATCTGTTGCGCCGTCAGGGCGTGCAGGACGTCGAGCCGCTGAAGTTCAGCGTGCCAGCGGGTTTTGACTGGCCGGTGGCAGGCAATCGGCGTGAGTACCTTAGAGGCCGTCTGGAGCAAGGGCGGGCCACTGTTTATCGCAACCAGAGCTCAGGCGTACTGCGTAGCGCCGCATGGGCAGATGGATTGGTCGAAGTGCTGGAGGGCCGCACACTGAGCGCCGGCGATGAAGTGGTCTTCATTCCGCTGAGTGATCTGCTGGACTGACCGCTGTCTCGCAAATGCAGGCGTCGGCTGTCGTCGGCGCCTGCAATGACTCATTCATTTAATTGCTGATCAGTGTCACAAGCTGGTCGAATCGGCTATTGGCCACCCAACCCAGCAGACCCAGCACTACCGCTGTCGCACCCGCCGAGTAGGCAAGCCGATGTTTGATTGTTCTGACATCACTGCGGACTTCGTCCATGTCCCGCCGAAGGTACTTGAGATGGGTTTCCAGCTCGGTTACACGAGGTTCCATATCAATTTCTCCAGTGGTTCTGGCGCTGTTTTTGAATTCTGACTTTTGATTCGAGCGACTTTCGACGAGAGGGCCAACCGGGCTCAATGGCACTCTGGCTTCATGACTGGGCATGGAAGCATCCACCGATCGTTTCAACTGTTCGCTTGCAAACTTTTTCAGCTATCGAGCTGGCAAGAGCCTTGGGGGGGTATCCACTCATTACATGCACATCCTTGTGTGTTGGATTGAAGATTGCTACCGCCGGCACACGGTGACCCAATGTCGAAGCCGGGTCAATTAAGCCGATTCCGCATGTTTTGTAAGAAAAAATACCGCTGTGTAGGACGTTGAGGCCAGAAGGCCGAATTAATTACAGGTCTGACGGCTTTTTTGCGGGCGGCAGTGGTCAAGATGTCTCGAACCGATTCGATTAGGGAGTGATGTGATGAGTGAACGCCGGGCACTGTTGATTTTGCATGGCAAGCAGGCACTCAACGAGGCGGTACGCACCGCCGTCGAGGACAAGCGCAAGCAAGGCTGGGAGCTGGCCGTGCGCCTGACGTGGGAGGCAGGGGATGCTCAGCGGTGGGTGGAGCAAGCCTTGGCGGACGGCTACACAAAGATTATCGCCGGTGGTGGAGATGGCACGTTGCGCGACATCGCCGAAGCGCTCGCGGCGCACCCGGGCAAAGCCAGCCTCGTTCTTTTACCCTTGGGCACCGCTAACGACTTTTCCCGCGCCGCCGGTGTGCCATTGGAGCCTGCCGAAGCGCTTGAGCTGCTTGATGTGCCGCCGCGCGACATCGATCTGGGCGAGGTGGGCGGGCAGATTTTCCTCAATATGGCCACGGGTGGTTTCGGCAGTCAGGTCACGGCCAATACTTCCGAGGACCTGAAAAAAGTACTCGGTGGTGCAGCCTATCTGTTCACCGGTTTGTCACGATTCAGCGAGCTGCATGCTGCTTATGGTGAGCTTCAGGGGCCGGACTTTCACTGGAGTGGCGAAATGCTCGCGCTGGGTATCGGCAATGGCCGTCAGGCCGGTGGCGGGCACGTATTGTGCCCGGAAGCGCTGGCCGATGACGGTTTGCTGGATATCAGCATCCTGCCGGCGCCACAGGAGTTGGTGGGCACGTTGAAGACGCTGCTCAGCGATGGTTTCGGCATCGATAACATGTTTGTCCGAGCCCGTTTGCCATGGGTCGAAATCAAAGTGGCCGAGGGGCTCTGCATCAATCTGGATGGCGAACCACTGGAAGGTGAGAGCTTGCGATTTGAGGCGCGTCCGGCAGCGTTGCGCGTGCACTTGCCGGAGCATTCTCCATTGTTGGGCGGCGCCCGCTCGGTCAGTCGTCCAGGCTGATGATCTGTTCGCGCACGGCGAACAGTACCAGGCCCGCTACGTCGTAGATTTGCAGACGCTTCATGATCTGTGAGCGGTGGGTCTCGACTGTCTTGATGCTCAGCCCCAGGCCATTGGCGATTTCCCGAGTGGATTTCCCCCGCACGATCAAACGCAGGATTTCCAGCTGGCGCGCGGTCAGATTGTGCGAGTCGGCGGCCTCCGGCTGCTGCTTCTGATTACGGGTCAGGGCCTGATTGATCACGGTGTGTGCGATGGCGGGGCTCAGGTAGCGCTCGTTGTTGCGCAAGGCTTCCAGTGCATGTTCGAGCTCGGTAGCGGTCGTGTCCTTGAGCAGATAGCCGTGGGCGCCGGACTCGAGCGCCTGCATGATCAGCGCCGGATCGGTGTGCATCGACAAGATCAGCACCTTGCTCTGCGGACGCACCCGCTTGAGCCGTTGCAGGGCTTCCAGGCCACCGGTTTCTTTCATGGAGATATCCAGCAACACGATATCCGGACTCAGTTGCTCGACCATTTCGAGCAACTGCGAACCGTCATTGGCCTCGCCAATCACCGCGTAACCGGGAATATCCAGCACCAGAGCGCGCACGCCGGCCCTGATCAGCGAGTGGTCATCCACCAGAAGTAAGTTGCAAGTCAACGCATAACCTTATTCGTACTGGCCCGCTCGAGTGCGCGAGGCGCCCAGGGGAAGAGTGCTTCGATTTGAGTGCCTTTACCCGGTTCGCTGATGACGTTCAGGGTGCCACCCAGTTGCTCGATTCGTTCGGCCATCCCGGCCATGCCTCGTTGTCCTTCTCGACCAGGATTGGCCGACGGGGCGAATCCCATACCGTCATCGCTGATCAGCAGCGTCAGCCCTTTAGGCAGACGTTGCACGCGTATCACCAGGTTTTTTGCCTGGGCGTGACGCAGGATATTGGTAACAGCCTCCTGGGTGATGCGAAAGGCGGCGACCGCCATTTCTTCCGGAATACCGTTGAGGCGCTGCTGGCAATCGAGGCTCCAGTGCACGCTGGTGTTGGTCAATGTCTTGAGCAGATGTGCACGCAGACTGGCTTCAAGCCCCAGGCTGGTCAACTGCCGTGGATTGAGAATGGCCGAAACGTCGCGCACTTTGTCGAGGGTTTCTTCCAGGGTGGCGCACAGCACCGTGCATTGCTCCTGCAAGTCATCCGGCAGGCGTCGCTTGAGCCACTCGCTCTGCAGTTTGGCGGCCGTCAGCAATTGGCCGATATCGTCGTGCAATTCGCGGCTGAGGCGATGGCGCTCGTTTTCCTGGACTTCCAGCAAGCGGTCGGCGAGCTCCTGAGGCTGAAATTTGATCGATTTGCGTGACAGTCGATATTGCACCCAGACACATGCGGTAGCGGCGATGTCGAGCAGTAGCAGCCCGAGGCTAAGGGGTGTCGAAAGACCATAGGTCAGCAGGCTGCCGAGGGTGGCCGCGACACACAGTATGAGCGTGAACCGGCGTGCATTTTCCCGGGAAGGTGGCCATGTAGTGATTGACTTGAGACTGGCGTACATAACGGATGGAGCCAATGGATGTTCGCTGCGGGCAGACCGGCCTGAGGCTGGCGGGTCTCTGTCTGAAAATGCTGTCAATTATGTTATTGGTTTCAACGCGGTCCAGTGAATGTATTGACCGCCAACTTCAGTGGACAGCGGTCGCTGAAATCACTGTGCCATTAATTTGAAAGCAACTAATGGGCGGCATAATACCACTTAAGATACCGTTGGTCGCGCTCGCTATATATGTCCATTGAGTCAGGAAATACGTGTTTTGGACGCAAGTTCCATAATGGAAAAAGTCGATTTATTGAGTTCGATAGATGTAGGTGTTACCTGAAGTTGTGCTTCTTAACACACAGGTAAACCCTGAGGTCGGCAGAAAACATGGGTGTCTGTCGTCGGTGATTATTTAATTCGATTTTGTCGCTGGCAGGTATGAAGTATTCAATTACGACATTCAACGTTTCGCTGCAAGCGCCTGCGTGGATACAGCGTGTTGATCAGGCTTGTCCCGAGTAGGGCAATTGAGGCAAACGTTTGCCCGTCAGTGGCGGCTTGAGCTGGCTTTGACCAACCTGGAATGCGAAAGCTTCGATCAGCGAAGTCTGTTCACTTTCATCCAGACTCAGTTGCCCGGTCTGTTGATCGACCAGTTCAAGCTGCCAGGCCATCAACGTGAAGCAATCCTGCAACGCGACCAGGGCCTCTTCGTGAAGGTCGACGCGATCCTGGGTCAGGTTGAGCAGGCTGTAAATATGCAGAGAGAACTCGGAAATTGCCTCCAGCGCCAGGGCTTCAGCCCTGCGTGCGAGTTTCAGGAGGGTATTGAGCATGCACTCGATAGCGTCCTTGTCATTGCTGATCAGTTGCAGATGGCTGAGGCATTCTTCGGACTTGGCCAAGAGTTGTTCGGCCTCGACAAGGAATTCGGGGAAGCGTTGTACCCACTCTTTGCGGTCCATTGGCATGCTTATCTCCACCACGTCATGTCTCATGAGGGAATGCCGTGTGTGGCGACGATCATGAATCGTCGGGAGATCGCGCCCAGACGTGCAGGTGCACTGGCTGAGGGGTTCCAGAGGGGTTGTTTCCACTGAACTGCGATCGCACACAATAGCCTGACTCCGTTCATGCAATGAGAATGGCGTCACATTAATGGCTATTGGATATTGCGAATATCAGGTTGGGCCTGATTGTTACTAGGGGAATCCCTTAGACACGGGAACCTACCGTGCAAACCGAGGTCGCGCCGCAGAGAATGTAGCAGATGAAAATCACCGGGCCAGTAAAGCATGATGTTAATGTGACATCAATGCCTGTTCATGGCATTTTTGACGGGTCGGGTTTGGCAATCAAGAACTGCCATTTGCCGCCGATAACCTCACATAGTGAATTCATCAGAACAAGCCCAGGAGTCATTGATGGCCGGCATTCTCGACACGGTAGACCAACGCACGCAACTGGTGGGTGAGAATCGCCTGGAAATTCTCATGTTTCGACTGGCCGGGCGCCAGTTGTTCGCGATTAACGTGTTCAAGGTCCAGGAAGTGCTGCAACTGCCGAAACTGACTTTGATGCCGCAGCGTCATCCGTTTGTGTGCGGGGTGGTCAATCTGCGCGGTCAGACCTTGCCAGTGATTGATCTGTCGCAGGCAATCGGCATGCGTCCATTGGTGCCAGGCCCAAACAGCACCATCATCGTCACCGAGTACAACCGTTCGGTGCAGGCATTCCTTGTGGGCGGTGTGGACCGCATCGTCAACATGAACTGGGAAGCCATTCTGCCGCCGCCGACCAGCGCCGGGCGTCAGCACTATCTGACTGCGATCAGCAAGGTCGACGATCAACTGGTGGAAATCATCGACGTCGAGAAAGTCCTCGCCGAAATCGTCCCTTACAACGCCAAGGTCTCGCGTGAAAAACTCGATGATCCGGTGCTCGAGCGCGCCCGTGGCCGTGAAGTACTGCTGGTGGACGACTCCAACGTGGCCCTCTCGCAATTGCGCGACACCCTCGGCCAGCTCGGCGTGAAGATGCACATTGCCAGCGATGGTCTGAAAGCCCTGAACATGCTCAAGGCCTGGGCCGATACTGGCGTGAACATGACCGACAAACTGCTGATGATCTTCACCGATGCGGAAATGCCGGAAATGGACGGTTATCGCTTGACCACCGAAATTCGCAATGACCCGCGTCTGCGTGGCTTGTACGTGGTGTTGCACACCTCGCTGTCCGGCAGTTTCAACGACTCGATGGTGAAGAAGGTCGGTTGCGACAACTTCCTCTCCAAGTTCCAGCCGGACAAGCTGGTCGACGTGGTGCGCCAGCGTCTGATGCTCGACGAAGTCCCGGCCTGATCACACACCCATTGTAGGAGTGAGCCTGCTCGCGGAAGCGGTGTGTCAGCCCCGAATCATTACCTGACACATCGCTATCGCGAGCAGGCTCACTCCTGCAGTCATTGCTCTTTGATTCCTGATCAAGCTCGTATAGGGTGGCGTTTTTATCCTCCAGGGAGCTGGCCATGCTGCGTCTGAGCGCGCTTTATCGTTACCCGTTGAAATCCGGCAAAGTCGATGTGCTAAAAAGTGTCGACCTCGACAAGCTGGGGCTTGATGGTGACCGACGCTGGATGCTCGTGGACGAAGCCAGCGGCCGCTTCCTGACCCAACGCGCCGAAG
This sequence comes from Pseudomonas sp. IT-P395, assembly GCF_949767675.1. Classification (NCBI taxonomy): domain Bacteria; kingdom Pseudomonadati; phylum Pseudomonadota; class Gammaproteobacteria; order Pseudomonadales; family Pseudomonadaceae; genus Pseudomonas; species Pseudomonas sp. IT-P395. The sequence continues at coordinate 62,700 of NZ_CATKPW010000058.1, read as the reverse complement.
CGAAGATGAGTCAGTTGTCGGCGCTGTGGAATGCGCAGGGCGGTCTGACCCTGAGCGCACCTGAACAGTCCTCCATCGAAATCGCCTTGCCGGGCAATGACGCCGAACTGCGCGGTGTGACGATCTGGCGCGACACCTTGCGCGTGCCGGATGCCGGTGATGAGGCCGCGCGCTGGGTCAGCGATTTCATCGGCAAGCCGACCCGGCTGGTGCAGGTGCCGCTGGATCGCGCTCGCACCACCCAGGCGGGCTATGGCAACGATGAGGATCAGGTCGCGTTCGCCGATGGATTTCCTCTGCTGTTGATTGGTGAGGCATCCCTGCAGGATCTATCGCAAAAGGTCGGACGACCGCTGGAAATGCTGCGTTTTCGGCCTAACCTGGTGATCGAAGGCAGCGAGGCGTATGCCGAAGATGGCTGGAAGCGCATACGCATTGGCGAAGTCGAGTTCCGTGTGGTCAAGCCGTGTTCGCGCTGCATTCTCACCACCATCGACCCGCAAACCGGTGAGCGCAGTGCCGATCGCGAGCCGCTGGCAACCTTGCAGAAATATCGCGCTCAAGCCGATGGTGCGATGTTCGGGCAGAATCTGGTGAATGACAGCAATGGTCGACTCGAAGTCGGCATGCCGGTGGAGATTCTCGAGTAGTCCGTCACTGCAACGAAAAATGCCCGTGTCCTTGGACACGGGCATTTTTGTTGGTGCGGTGAAACCGTTGCTTTAGCCGCGGTATTCGCACAGGTAAGCGGTGTCGACCGCGACCTTGAGCTGAAACTTGCTGTTGGCCGGAACGTTGAACTGGCTGCCGGCGGCGAAGGTTTCCCAGTCGCTGCTGTCGGGCAGTTTGACGGTCAATGCGCCGGACACCACATGCATGATTTCACGCTGAGCGGTGCCGAACTCGTATTCGCCCGGGGCCATGACGCCGATGGTCGCCGGACCTTCAGCGGTGCCAAAGGCGATCGACTTGACGGTGCCGTCGAAGTACTCGTTGACTTTAAACATGGGCGATTCCTCGAAAAGGGTTAAAAAATGGAGGCGGCCAGTATGCACAAGGCTTTTCGCGCCGTCACCTGCCCGGCTTCTGTCTGGTGAGTTCTCGAATTGACCCTAGAGTGGCAAGACCAGTGGCAACAACCGTGCGGTGTTGCGCGCATCCTCCAGCGCCCGATGCTGCTGACCACTGAACTGCATGCCAGCCAGTTGCAGCGCACCGTTGAGGCCCAACGGCCGCTCCAGGCGTCGGGCCTTGGCGAAGCGTTGTTTGAGGTTCATGTGCGGCACCTTGCTCAATCCACTGTCGATTTGCAGACGCTGCCATTCCTGCAACAACTGCTTGCGGTCGTAATCGCCCCAGCTGGCCCAGCCTTCGAGGCGCGTCTGATGCTGCGCGAGCCAGCGTTCGAACGCCGGCCAGACTTCAGTCAACGGCTGCGCCGTGTCGATATTGGCCTGGGTGATGTGCGTCAGTTCACGACAAAAAGGCGTGAGCAACGGCCGCCGCGTCGGTTTGACGAAGCGCTGGAAGTGATCCTGCTCGCGCCCGGCACGATCGACCAGTGTGGCGCCGATCTCGATAATTTCCATTTCGGTGACCGGCCAGCCACCCTCATCGGTGGTGGCTTCCAGATCTATGACCAGCCAGTGAGGCATCGCAGGGTTCCTGATTTCCGCGTTCTGATAACTCAGAGCGTAGTCAAAACCCGCATGCGTGTGTGGGCGACTACTCGACCTGCAACAGAACCTGACGATTTTTTACCTGATCGCCGACCTTGACCTGCACCCGCTTGAGCACGCCGTCGATGCCGGCCTTGAGCGGGTGCTCCATTTTCATTGCCTCCAGTACCACCAGCAGCTGACCTTTGCTGACCGGGCTGCCTTCGCTGACCAAAACGTCGACGATGGCGCCGTCCATCGGTGCTTTCAAGGTGCCGGAGCTGACGCTGGTCTGACTGTCGATCACGGCATGAGTTCGATCCTCCAGGCGCAGACTGCCGGGATGGCTGAACAGCCAGAGGTGCCCGCTATCCAGTCGATACGCGTGACGCTGGCGCAAACCGTCGATTTCCAGTGTCAGCGACTGCGTGTCCTGGTCGATGAGTTTTAACTCAAGCGCGCGCTCGGCAACCTGCATGGTGAAGGCGCCTTGCGCTTGAGCGAGCAGTTGCACTGTCCAGTTCTGATCATCAAGCCCGAGTCGATAATGCAGCGGCACACTGGCGTTGTTGCGCCAGCCGGTGAGTGGCGCGCGGTGGGCGAGGGCGCTTGCTTGATAGAACAGCATCGCCGCAATCGCCAGTTCCTCGGCATCCGCAATGTAACGGTGCAAACAAGGGTGTTCGCTGAAGTGCCGGGCAATGAACGCGGTACTGAATTCGCCACTGATGAACTGCGGATGTTGCAACAGGCTGACGAGCAGGCGCTGATTGCTTTGCACCCCGAGCAGCACCGTGTCTTGCACCGCGCGCAACAGTTTGCGCCGGGCCTCTTCGCGGGTGGCGCCGTGGGCGATCAGTTTGCCGAGCATCGGGTCGTAGAACGGGCTGACCGCTTGCCCTTCAAGCAAGCCATGATCGATTCGCGCGCCGTGTTGCAGCGCCGGCTCCCAGGCCTCTACTCGACCGGTTTGCGGGAGGAAGTCTTGCGCGGGATCTTCGGCGTAAAGCCGCACTTCCATGGCATGTCCGTTGAGCAGGATCTGGTCCTGGGTCAGCGGCAACGGCTGACCTTCGGCAACCAATATTTGCCACGCCACCAGATCCAGTCCGGTGATCAATTCAGTCACCGGGTGTTCCACTTGCAAACGCGTGTTCATCTCCAGAAAGTAAAACTGCCCACGCGCATCGAGCAAGAATTCCACCGTGCCAGCACCGACGTAATTCACCGAGCGGCCAGCCTTGAGCGCCGCTTCACCCATGGCTTGACGCAGCTCAGGGGTCATCACCGGGCAAGGTGCTTCTTCGATGACTTTCTGGTGGCGACGCTGAATCGAACAGTCGCGCTCGCCAAGGTAGATCAGGTTGCCGTGTTGGTCGCCGAACAGTTGCACTTCGACGTGCCGTGGTTCGATCAACGCCTGTTCGAGGATCAATTCGTCGCTACCGAAACCGTTCAATGCTTCGGAGCGCGCGGTACGCAGTTGCGCTGGCAAATCAGCGGCGTCGTGCACCAGACGCATGCCGCGTCCGCCACCGCCGGCGCTGGCCTTTATCATCAGTGGAAAACCGATGCGTTCGGCCTCGCGCAGCAACGTTGCGTCATCCTGTTCAGCGCCCTGATAACCGCCGATGCACGGTACGCCGGCTTCGAGCATGGCGATTTTTGAGCGGCGTTTGCTGCCCATCAGTTCGATGGCTTCGGCGCTGGGACCAATGAAGATCAGCCCGGCCTGTTTGCAGGCGCGGGCAAATTCGGCGTTCTCCGAGAGGAAGCCGTAGCCGGGGTGGATGGCGTCGGCGCCGCTGCGGCGGGCGGCGTCGAGGATGGCCTGGGTGTTCAGGTAGGAGTGCTGCACGGGGGCGGGGCCGATGTGTACGGCTTGATCGGCCATTTTCACGTGCAGGGCATCGGCGTCGGCATCGCTGAAGACGGCGACGGTGCGATAGCCGAGGGCTTGCGCGGTGCGCTGGATGCGGCAGGCGATTTCACCGCGGTTGGCGATCAGGATTTTGTGGAATGCAGGCATGGGCTATTTCCTTGGAAAGTTGCATTGCATGTGCTGGCCTCATCGCTGGCAAGCCAGCTCCCACAGGTTTTGTGAGCGACGCAAATCCCCTGTGGGAGCTGGCTTGCCAGCGATGCTTTTAGGTCGCCCACCGCGGTTTCCGCTTTTGCACAAAAGCCATGGTGCCCTCGATCCCTTCGTCGCCAGTCACTGCTTCGCTAAACCACTGCGCCGCCTCATCAAGCAATTCCCTGGACGGCTGCCCAGCACTCGCCAACAACAATTTCTTGGTCATCGCATTCGCCTCGGGCGCGCAACACAGCACATGCTGCAACACTTCATCGAGTCGCTCGGCCAGCGCTTGGGCATCCTGCTCGACAAAGTGCGCCAGCCCCAGACGCCGTGCCTGATGCCCATCGAAACGCGCCGCCGTCAGCGCCAATCTTCGGGTTTCGGTCAGGCCGATACGTTGCACAACAAACGGCGCAATCTGCGCCGGCAGCAAGCCGAGGCTGGTTTCCGGCAGGCCGAATTGCGCCTGATGGTCGGCAATCGCGATATCACTGACACACGCCAGCCCGAAACCGCCGCCAAGCACCGCGCCTTGCAGCACCGTGATCAGCACTTGCGGCGCGTGCTGTGCTTCCTCCAGCAAGGCACCGAACGCGCGATTCAAATCGCGGTAAGCCTCGACGCCCTGAGCGCGTGCATTGGCCATGTCCTTGATATCGCCGCCGGCACAGAAATGCCCATCGGCCCCGCTGAGCACCAGTGCCCGAACAGCGCGGTCATCGCACACAGCCGCCAGCACCGCGCGCAGTTCGCTGACCATCTGCAGGCTCATCGCATTGCGACTGTCCGGCCGATTGAGGGTGATGTGCAGCACGCCGCCATGCAGTTCCAGCAACAGCGTCTGACATTGCGGCAGGTTGCTCATTTCTTTTTCCCCGGCAGGATGCCCATCAGTTTGCAGATGATCCCCAGCATGATTTCGTCGGCGCCGCCGCCAATCGATACCAGCCGCACATCGCGGTAGGCGCGGGCCACCGGGTTGTCCCACATGAAGCCCATGCCGCCCCAATATTGCAGACAGCTGTCGCTGACTTCGCGGCCGAGGCGCCCGGCCTTGAGCTTGGCCATCGACGCCAGCCGTGTCACATCCTGACCTTTCACGTATTGCTCGGTCGCCTGATAGACCAGCGCGCGCAGGCATTCGATTTCGGTCTGCAATTCGGCGAGGCGGAAGTGGATGACCTGGTTGTCGATCAGCGCATTGCCGAAGGTCTTGCGCTCCTTGCAGTACTCGATGGTGCTGTCGACGCAATATTCCAGGCCCTTGATCATGTTCGCCGCACCGAACAGACGTTCTTCCTGAAACTGCAGCATCTGCATCATGAACCCGGCGCCTTCATGGCCGATGCGATTGCGCTGGGGCACGCGTACGTTGTCGAAAAACACCTGTGCGGTTTCCGAACTGCGCATGCCGAGTTTGTCGAGGTGCGAACTGAGGCTGATCCCCGGCGTGTTCATCGGCACCATGATCAGCGACTTGTTGATGTGCGGTTTGTCGTCCGAAGTGTTGGCCAGCAGGCAGATGAAATCGGCGCTCGGCGAGTTGGTGATCCACATTTTGCTGCCGTTGATCACATAGTCGTCGCCGTCCTTGCGCGCGGTGGTTTTCAGCCCGGCGACGTCGGAGCCGGCGCCGACTTCAGAGACACCGATGCAGCCGACCTGCTCACCAGTGATCGCCGGACGCAGGAACTCTTCGCGCAGTTCATCAGAGCCGAAGCGGGCGAGGGCGGGGGTGCACATGTCGGTCTGCACGCCGATCGACATCGGAATGCCGCCGCAGTGAATGGTGCCGAACTCTTCGGCAGCGACAATCGAATAGCTGTAGTCGAGGCCCATGCCGCCGAATTTTTCCGGCTTGGAAATACCGAGCAACCCGAGGTCGCCGGCCTTGCGGAAAATTTCGTGAATGGGAAAGCGTCCGGCCTTTTCCCATTTATCGACGTGCGGATTGATCTCGTGCTCGACGAACTGGCGGACGGTACGGCGCAGGGCTTCGTGTTCCGGGGTGAAGATCATTGTTATTGTTCTCCGTAAGATCCGTGGCGGTCAGAACCGGCTGACGCCGAAGCTGTTGGGTTGCAACGTGCGAATGTCGGCTTCGTGACAGATATCGAGCAAATAACCGAGCAGGGTGCGCGTGTCGCGCGGATCGATCAGCCCGTCGTCCCACAGGTTGGCGCTGCCATAAAGTGCGGTGGACTGGCTGTCGAGTTTCTGCGCGGTGACCTGTTCGAGCATGTCGAGCATCTTCGGGTCCGGCGTCAAGCCGTCCTTGAGCTGTTTGGCTTCGGTAACGATGCGCAACACCTTGCCGGCCTGCGCACCGCCCATCACCGCCGTGCGGCTGTTCGGCCAGGCGAAGATGAAGCGCGGGTCGAGGCCGCGGCCGCACATCGCATAGTTGCCGGCACCGTAGGAACCGCCGACGACGATGGTCAGTTTAGGCACCCTTGCATTGGCCACCGCTTGAATCAGTTTCGAGCCGTGTTTGATCACGCCTTGTTGCTCGGATTCGGTGCCGACCATGAAGCCGGTGGTGTTGTGGAAAAACAGCAGCGGGGTCTGGCTCTGGTCGCACAACTGGATGAACTGCGCCGCTTTGCTTGCACCGTTCGGGGTGATCGGGCCGTTGTTGCCAATGAACCCGCAGGCGCGGCCCTGAATCTTCAATTGGCCGCAGATGGTTTGCTGATCGAACTCGCCCTTGAATTCGACGAAGCAGGATTCATCGGCGATGCGCGCGATGATTTCGCGCACGTCGTAAGGCTTTTTCGGATCATCGGGGATCAGCCCGAGCAATTCATCGATCGGGTAAAGCGGCTCTTTGTATTGCGGCTCCGGCAGCCACGGCAGTTGCTCGTTCCATGGCAGCATACGGAGGATTTCACGCACCTGACGCACGCCATCGGCATCGTTTTCCGCGAGGTATTCAGCCGTGCCAGCGACTTGCGCGTGCATCTCGGCACCACCCAGTTCTTCATCGGTGGCGACTTCGCCGGTGGCGGCTCTGAGCAACGGCGGGCCGGCCAAAAACAGCTTGGCCTTGCCGCGCACCACCACCACGTAATCCGACAGCCCCGGCTGATAGGCGCCGCCCGCCGTCGCCGAGCCGTGCACCACAGTGATCTGCGGCAAGCCCATTGCCGACATCCGCGCCTGATTGGCAAAACTGCGCGCGCCTTCGACGAAAATCTCGGCGGCGTAATTGAGGTTGGCGCCACCGCTCTCGGCGAGGGTGATCACCGGCAGTTTGTTTTCCTGAGCGATCTGTTGCAGGCGCAGGGATTTTTTCAGGCCGCTGGGCGAGATCGTGCCGCCCTTGATCGCGCTGTTGTTCGCCACGATCATCGCGCGGATGCCGCAGACGTAACCAATACCGGCGATCAGCCCGCCACCGGCCGAACTGCCATCCTTGTCGTCATGCAATTTGTAGCCGGCGAGGCTGGCCAGTTCGAGGAATGGCGCACCGGGATCAAGCAACAGATTCAGGCGCTCGCGCGGCAGCAGTTGCCCGCGCTTGTCGAATTTCGCTTTGGCTTCGGCGGCTTTGTTCAGCAGGTTCTGTTCGAGTTGCTGCACTTGTTCGATGGTCGTAAGCATGGCCGCACGGTTGCGGGCGAAAGCCTCGCTGTGCGGATCGAGTCGGGACTGAATCTGCGGCATGGCTTACTCCTTGTCCTTGAGGACATCGGGAAGGTACGCCCGGTGGAACCCGTTGAACGACTCGCTGTGAGTGGCCTTGTGCAACGGCCATGCACGACTGCCGAGGCTGGCTGCGCCATCGATTTTCAAGGTGCTGCCACTGATGAACGCCGCCGCCGGGCTGAGCAGAAATACAATCGCCGCGCTGACTTCCGATTCGGTGCCGATGCGCTTGAGCGGTACATGTTCACGCAGGGTTGGAATCACCGCTTTGAACGCGCCTTCGTAAGTGTCCATGCCGCTGGAGGCGATCCAGCCCGGCGCCACCGCGTTGACCCGCACGCCGGCATGACCCCATTCGAACGCGGCGGTTTTGGTGAAGTTGTCCATGCCCGAACGCGCCGCGCCGGAGTGGCCCATGCCGGGCATGCCACCCCACATGTCGGCGAGCATGTTGACGATATTGCCGCCGTGTTTGCTCATCGACTGGTTGAACACTTCGCGAGCCATCAGGAAACCGCCGACCAGATTGGTGCGCAACACGGTTTCGAAACCTTTCTGATTGATCGAGGCCAAGGGCGACGGGTACTGGCCGCCGGCATTGTTGACCAGACCATGGATCGGCCCGTGTTCGGCAATCAGTTCTTTCACCAATTGCTTCACCGCTTCTTCATCGCGTATATCGCAGGCCTTCCAGGATGCGCGGCCACCGTCCTCGGCGATTTCGGTGGCGACTTTTTCGAGCTTCTCCGGCTTGCGCCCGACCAGCAGCACATTGGCCCCGAGCGCTGCCAGTTCATGCGCGGTGCAGCGACCGATGCCGCTGCCGCCGCCGGTAACGATGATGGTCTGGCCGCTGAACAGATCGGCGTTGAAAATCGACGCGTAAGCCATGCAAACCCTCCTCTAGTCGAGCTGTTCGGCGATGCTCTGTGGCACCGGGATCTGGATTTCCAACAGTTGCTGGGCGAAGGCTTTGCCTTGCGGGTCGATGCGCAGACTGGCCACGCCACCACCGCCAAGCGCGTTTTCCAAAAGAAAATTCAAACTGTGGGTGCCGGGCAGATACCAGCGCTCGACCCGGCCGTGGATCGGGTCGAGCACGTGGCTCATCCAGTCGACGATAACGGCCGGGGTCAGTGCTTCGGCGATCCACGCTAGGTACTCGGGTTTGCGCGGCATGACGCCGATGTTGCTGTGATTGCCTTTGTCACCGGAGCGCGCCACGGCCAGTTTCACCAAGGCCACACTGGCATCGGCGCGGCCCTGTGGTTTGGGCGGCTGATGGGGCAGAGGTAAATTCTCGCTGTCGAGCGCGCTCAGTGAGGGCAGGGTGCATGGATAGTGTTCACCGGCCATGTCGATGTGCAGCGAGCAAGCGCTTTTCTCGATCAGAAAGGAGAACAGACGGATCAACGGATACACCGTTGGCCGTCCGCCGACGATGCCGGTCAGCCCCGGTGCCATGCCGGTGGCGGCCTGGGCGATTTCCCGGGAGAACAGCACCAGTGCCTGTTTCAGCGGGTGGCGCACGGCGAGTTTGATCACCACTTCACGGCTGTCGCGGCGCTGGCCATGAGGGCCGTAGGTGGCTTCGCTGCCGAGCAGTTCGATGTTGATTTCGCTGTAGGGCGCCCAGCCGCGCTGGCTGAACATTTCCGAAGTCTTATCGATGATCGCCCGACTGACGCGTCGTGCCTTATCCACCGCATCGATGCCGGCGATCAGGCAACTGGCGGTACAGCGAAAGCCATCCGGATAGGTGGCGCTGACCTTGTATTTATCCGGCGGCGGCAGGCCTTTGGCGCCGTGGACATGAACGAGGTTTTTGCCTTGTTGCTGAAGTTTGACCTGAGTGAAATCGCAGACCACGTCAGGCAACAGATACGCCTGCGGATCGCCGATTTCATACAGCATCTGCTCGCCAACGGTCAGTGGTGTGACCAGGCCGCCAGTGCCTTCAGGCTTGCTGACGATGAATTGGCCGTCGGCGCTGACTTCGACGATAGGGAAACCGATGTGCTCGTAATCCGGCACCTCGCGCCAATCGGTGAAATTGCCGCCGGTGCATTGCGCGCCGCATTCGATGATGTGCCCGGCCAGCGCGGCCTGGGCGAGTTTGTCGTAGTCGTGCCACGACCAGCCGAATTCATGAACCAGCGCCGCACTGACCACGGCGCTGTCAACCACGCGCCCGGTGATGACGATGTCGGCGCCCAGGCGCAAGGCTTCGACAATGCCCGGCGCGCCGAGGTAGGCGTTGGTCGATAAGCATATCGGCGGCAGCGGGGCGCCGCTGAACATCTCGGTGATGCCGCTGAGTTGTTTGAATTGTGGTTGCAGGTCATCGCCGAGTAACACGGCGATTTTCAGCAGGACGCCGGCCTTGTCGCAGGCCGCTTGCAGGGCGGCGGCGCAGGCTTGTGGATTGACCCCGCCGGCATTGCTGATGACGCGGATGTTCTGCTCGGCCAACTGCGGCAACAGAGGCGTGAGCACTTCGATGAAGTCGCCGGCGAACCCCGCCTGCGGATCCTTCATGCGTGCGCCGGCCATGATCGACATGGTGATCTCGGCGAGGTAGTCGAACACCAGATAGTCCAGCTTGCCGCCCTCCACCAACTGCGCGGCGGCGGTGGACGTATCTCCCCAGAATGCACTGGCGCATCCGATGCGAACGGTGGTGGGCATTTTTATCTCCGACTCAGCAACCTGCGACAGAAGTGTCTGGAGGCTACCAAGCAAGCGCTTGGTTTGTAAACAGTTGAAACTATCTTCTGCCCAAGCGCTTGCTTGGTTGCCGCTGGCGGCTTAAATTGCGCGCAACCCTGCGGTTTCAGGGGGCAACAGACTGATCGACTGTAGGAGAGAACGGGTGGACGAGCAAAAAGCCCTGAGGGTCATGCGTGATTTGGTCGACGAGGGCCAATTGACCGACCCCGACAGCGCCCGTGGCAAATTGCTGCAAGTGGCCGCTCACCTGTTCCGTAACAAAGGCTATGAACGCACCACAGTGCGCGATCTGGCCGGCGCAGTCGGTATTCAGTCGGGAAGCATTTTTCATCACTTCAAAAGCAAGGATGAAATCCTCCGCGCGGTGATGGAAGAAACCATCCGCTACAACACTGCGTTGATGCGTGCTGCACTCGCCGATGCGGCTGATGTGCGCGAGCGCGTGCTGGCGCTGATCCGCTGCGAATTGCAGTCGATCATGGGCGGCAGCGGTGAAGCCATGGCGGTGCTGGTCTACGAATGGCGCTCGCTGTCCGAAGAGGGCCAGGCCAAAGTGCTGGCGTTGCGCGATGTTTACGAAGACATCTGGCTGCAAGTGCTGGGTGAAGCCAAAGACGCCGGATTTATTCGTGGCGATGTATTTATTACCCGACGTTTCCTCACCGGCGCACTGTCGTGGACTACCACATGGTTCCGTGCCGGCGGCAGTTTGAGCCTCGATCAGTTGGCCGACGAGGCGTTGATTCTGGTCCTTGAAGCGCGCTGAAGCACTTTCTATCCAGCCGGGAAACTGGCTAACTTGGCGAAACCGCCTAGCTTGAATGCATTGATCGGTATTTTTTCGGGGAGTGGGGTGTTTTGAAGTCTTCGCCAATTCGGACGGCCGCGGGTTTGATGCTCGCAGCGCTGGCTGCATTTTGGGTTTTGCCCGCTCAGGCAGCGCAACTGGTTCGGGTCGGCGCGGCGCATTTTCCGCCTTACACCATTCGCCCGGAGAACGGTGCCGACACAGGCCTCCTGCCGCAACTGGTCGAGGCCCTCAATCGTTTGCAAAGCGACTATCAGTTCGTCCTCGTGCCGACCTCGATTCCCCGGCGTTTCGGTGATTTCAAGCAGGGCCGGATCGACATGGCGATTTTCGAGAATCCTGATTGGGGCTGGAAAGACATTCCGCACACGGATGTCGACATGGGCCTCGAGGATGCGGAGATTTTCGTCGCGCAACGCGAAGACGGTCGTCAGCAGAACTATTTTGCCGACCTCACCGGCAAGCGCCTCGCGCTGTTCAGCGGTTATCACTACGAATTCGCCAACTTCAACGCCGACCCCAAATTTCTTGCACAGAATTACAAGGCCACGCTGACCTATTCCCACGACAGCAATCTGCTGATGGTCCTTCGTAGTCGCGCCGATATCGCCTTGGTGACCCGTTCCTATCTGTTCGATTATCTGCTGCGTAACGAAAAGGTGCGCGACGAGTTGCTGGTGTCACAACGTATCGATCAGGTCTATCACCACTACGCGATTCTTCGCCCGACGGCGCCGATTACCGGTGCGGCGTTTGGCAAGCTGCTTAAGGGGCTGCGCGACAACGGTGAAATGCTGAAAATTTTCGAGCCGTACAAGATTGCGGTGGTACCGGTGCCGAAGTAACGGCGTGTCATGCCCATCCGTTGGTCGGATACCTGGCTGACCCTGTCAGATCTGACAGTAGACGCCGTATTGGCTTCAGGTTTTGATTCCTTTCCACACCCGCTCTTTGTGAGCGGCTTGAGAAAAAGGAATTTGCCATGTCCAATCCATCCCCGATTTCACTGCGTTGTGTGCCTGCTCCATTCGTAGAGCAAGCCAGCGAGAATGTCCTCACCTTGAACAAACCCGATGGTTCGACCGGCATTACAGTCGAAGTGTCGAGGTGGCCCTTTATGGCGCTCGGGCAACCGACGACGCTGCATGCCTGTGGTCAGACAAGCGATGGTTCGCCAATCATGTTGCGCATCGCCGATGCTGAACCATTGACGCAGCAGGAATTTGAGGAGGGCTGGCGCAGAACGATTGCGTGGGATGACCTGCAGGATCTGAAACACAACAGTCAACTGATGCTTATTTTTCAGCTGGCCCTGAATAACGCGGGTTGTGATTGCCCACTGCTGTTTCCTCCTATCAGCCTCAAAGTGCGAGTTCCCTTCGAGGATCTGACGACCTTCTCCGACGCTGAAGAAGCGCCCTGGAACGGCTGGACAAAAGGCCCGGCTGCAATCGACCCCGGAGATCTGGTTGTCGCCAAGGACGAGGACATCTACGTTCTCAACAACCGCACGTACACCAACGCATCGGCTGGCATCATTCTGGAAAAAAACTTCGCGAACCTTGAAGCCGGTACGCGTTATGAGTTCGGTCTACAGGTTCGTCGAACCAACACCAGCTCCAGTGTGCCGAGTCTGTCGCTTGCAGCGGGCACCCAGACCGTCACTGAAGCCAAGGATTTTCCAGCCATGACTTGGGAATCACTGGAGGGCACGTTTACTGCGGATTCTTCGCAGTGCACGTTGGCAATCATCAGTCATACGGCGAGTGGCAGCGGAAACGATTACGCAATCAAAAGGATCTGTGTCAGGTCTGTTTAGTTTGAGAACATGGGGTTTGTCAGCTTCAGAGAGCCCCGCCAGCAAACAGCATCGTTAGATTGTTGGTGGGGATCTCTAAATTTTCCGGGCGCGATCACGTTCCAGCATTTAACTGTCGACGATTATCGTGAGCCCGACCCATGTCCAATCTGAATGACCTGACTGCCCTGGCCTTGCCTTCGGGCAGCCAACTGATCGCTGATGCCACCGAAAGCCGTCTGAGCCTGAGCCTGGACGGGCAACCGCTGATCCGCTTGCGCCTCGATCGAGAGGCAAAGGGACCGATCCAGATCGATGAGCGCTTTGCGTTGCCGCCCGGGCAGGCGTTGTGGGCAGCCTGTTACTGGCTGTTCGCGCGGGATCCGGCGTGCCAGCAATTGACTTGGCAACTGGATCAGCCGCCGACCGAAGCCTTGCTCAGTGGCTTGTTGGTGAATACCGAAGTGACTGGCGAATATCGCTGTGAACGCGCGCTGTTCTGGCAATTGCCGCAACCGTGGCTCGGTACTTCGTTGACTGGCAGCTACCCGCAGCAAATGGTCATCAGCCAAGGCAAACGTCATCCACTGCGCCCGGTGAAGCCACGGGGTGAGGTGTATCGGCGTTTCGATGCGCGTCTTGGTGCGTGGATTTCCCTGCGCACGGTCGAGATCGAAGAGGATTTGCCGCGTTTCAACCGCTGGCAGAACAGTCCGCGCGTTGCCAGTTTCTGGCAGGAAGAGGGCAGCCTCGAGAAGCACCGCGAATACCTGAGCAAGCTCGATGCCGATCCGCACACGCTGACCTTGATCGGCTGTTTCGATGATCAGCCGTTTGCCTATTTCGAAGCCTACTGGGCCAAGGAAGACCGCATTGCGCCGTTCTACGATGCCGACAATTACGATCGCGGCATTCACATGCTGGTGGGCGAGGAGGATCACCGTGGCCCGCACAAAGTGGCGAGCTGGCTATCGGCGCTGGTGCATTACCTGTTTCTCGATGATCCGCGCACTCAGCGTGTGGTCGCTGAGCCTCGGGCCGACAACGCGAAGATGATCGGCCACATGCAGAATCAGTGTTTCCACTGTGAGAAGGAGTTCGACTTTCCGCACAAGCGCGCGGCGCTGATGATGCTGGGGCGTGAGCGGTTTTTTGATCGGTGCAAATTGGCCTGAGGTGATTTAAAAGCAAAAGATCGCAGCCTTCGGCAGCTCCTACAGAGGAATGCATTTCCATGTGAGAGCTGCCGAAGGCTGCGATCTTTTTTATCTGGCGACGCGGTCTTAACGACGACCGGCAATCACCGCATCCTGACGGCTGCCCGAGACCTTGCGGCAGTGCACCAGCGCATCACGAATCATGAAGTTGACCAGGGTTGGCGAAACGCCTAGCTCCTTGGCGATGTCCTTTTGCGGCACGCCATGCAGGCGGTACATCTCGAATGCATAGCGCGTGCGGCTGGGCAGTTCGGTCAGCGCGTCGGCGATGTTTTCCAGGGTCGAGAAGTTGATGTGCGAGGTTTCCGGCGAAGCACCTTGAATAACCACGTTCAGCCCTTCCTCTTCAGGGCCGGAGTACTTCTGCTCAAGCGCCTGTTTGCGGTAGTGATCGATGGCCAGGTTGCGCACGATCTGGAACAGATAGCTCAGTTGCGCCTTGATCGACGACGTGATTGGTGGCGCCGATTGCAGTCGGAAAAACGCATCCTGCACCACATCTTCGGCGCGCGACCGGCAGCCGGTAATACGGGCTGCAATCTTGACCAGAATCAGTCGATTGTCGACGAATGCCTGAAGTAGCGGTGAATCGCACTTGCTTGTGGATACTTGTTCCGTCATGGAAATCACCTTGCTGCCAAATAGGTTAGTGGGACGCCTGGGGACGAGGCCGTCCTACACATCGAGCGACAAATTATGTTGAATGATAATGATTGTCAATTGAGAAAGAGAAGTAATGCGCCACAAAGGTGCGATGTGAGAACTGCGACACGCCGCCACACCCCGGCCCCATTGGCGATCCAGCCTGCCGACTAATTATTTCAAGACGTCATCCGTTCTCATTGGTGAATGGTTCCGGGTGCACGACCCCGGCCAGACAGCATTCCAGCGCCTTGCGCGGTCGGCACAGACCGCGCCCAGCAGGCCCTTCGCGGGGCGTGACGCAGCAACCCGATTCCATTAGCAAGCCGAATTCAGGCAGGAAACCTCATGACCGACGCGTTCGAACTCCCCAGCACCCTGGTCCAAGCCCTTCAGCGCCGCGCGGCCCTGACGCCGGATCGACTGGCCTTGCGTTTTCTTGCCGAAAGCGAAGAGCAGGCTGTGGTACTCAGTTATCGCGAACTGGATGAGCGCGCGCGCACTATTGCGGCCGCATTGCAGGTCGAAGCCGAATTCGGCGACCGCGCGGTGCTGTTGTTTCCCAGCGGCCCGGATTATGTCGCGGCCTTCTTTGGATGCTTGTACGCCGGCGTGATCGCGGTGCCGGCTTATCCGCCGGAATCTGCGCGGCGCCATCACCAGGAGCGGTTGCTGTCGATCATTGCCGACGCCGAACCGCGTCTGCTGCTGACCAGCGCCGACTTGCGCGACGCCTTGCAGCAGATCGAAGGCGCGCCGCCGTTGCTGTGTGTCGACACTCTCGACCGCACGCAGGCCGAAAGCTGGGTTGAACCGAGCTTGCCGCAAGACCATATCGCTTTCCTGCAATACACCTCCGGCTCCACCGCGCTGCCCAAAGGCGTGCAGGTCAGCCACGGCAATCTGGTCGCCAATGAGCTGTTGATCCGTCACGGTTTCGGCATCGATGTAAATCCGGACGACGTGATCGTCAGCTGGCTGCCGCTGTATCACGACATGGGTTTGATCGGCGGTCTGTTGCAGCCGATTTTCAGCGGCGTACCGTGCATCCTGATGTCGCCAGCGTACTTCCTCGGCCGGCCATTGCGCTGGCTGGAAGCGATCAGCCAATACGGCGGCACCATCAGCGGCGGGCCTGACTTCGCCTATCGCTTGTGCAGCGAGCGGGTCAGTGAGTCGGCACTCGAACGCCTCGACCTGAGCCGCTGGCGCGTGGCCTATTCCGGCTCCGAGCCGATCCGGCTCGACACCCTCGAGCGCTTCGCCGAGAAGTTCACTGCGTGCGGCTTCAGCGCAGACAGTTTCATGGCCTCGTACGGTCTGGCCGAAGCGACGCTATTCGTCGCCGGCACCCCGCGCGGCACCGGCATCCCGGCACTGCGCGTGGACGATCAGGCGCTGGCGCAAAACCGTGCGGAGCCGGGTGAGGGCAGCCCGATCATGAGCTGCGGCATCAGCCAGCCGGAACACGCCGTGCTGATCGTCGAACCCAATACCCTCGAAGCGCTGGCCGACAATGCTGTCGGCGAAGTCTGGGCTACGGGTCCGAGCATCGCCCTCGGCTATTGGCGCAACCCGGAAGCCAGCGCCAAGACGTTTGTCCAGCATGCCGGCCGCACCTGGCTGCGCACCGGTGACCTGGGCTTCGTCCGCAACGGCGAACTGTTCATCACCGGGCGCCTGAAAGACATGCTCATCGTGCGCGGCCACAACCTCTATCCGCAGGACATCGAGAAGACCGTCGAGAACGAAGTGGAAGTGGTGCGCAAGGGCCGCGTCGCTGCATTCGCGATCAATCAGAATGGCGAAGAAGGCATCGGCATCGCCGCGGAAATCAGCCGCAGCGTGCAAAAAATCCTGCCGCCGGAAGCCTTGATCAAAGCGATCCGCCAAGCGGTAGCCGAGGCGTATCAGGAGGCACCAAGCGTCGTTGTACTGCTCAATCCAGGCGCCTTGCCGAAAACCTCCAGCGGCAAATTACAGCGTTCGGCGTGCCGCAATCGTCTGGCCGATGGCAGCCTAGACAGCTACGCGGTGTTCCCGTCGACCACAGCCGAAACCGCAGAGTCGGCCACCAGCGCCTCCGAACTCGAAGCGTTGATCGGCAACATCTGGGCCGAACAACTCAACGTCAAACAGGTCAACGCCGACGATCACTTCTTCCTGCTCGGCGGCAACTCGATCGCCGCCACGCAAGTGATCGCCCGGGTTCGCGAAGAACTCAGCCTTGAGCTGAGCCTGCGTCTGCTCTTCGAAGCCCCGACACTGTCGGCATTCGCTGCTGCCGTGGCGCAACAGCAACAGGACGGCGGCAGCGCCCAAGGCGCAATCATTGCGTTGTCGCGCTCCGAGCCAATGCCACAATCGCTGGCGCAAAACCGTCTGTGGATCACCTGGCAACTCGACCCGCAGAGCAGCGCCTACAACATTCCCGGTGCCCTGCGTTTACGCGGCGAACTGGACGAAGACGCCTTGCGCACCAGTTTCCAGCAACTGATCGAACGCCATGAATCGCTGCGCACGCGTTTCTTTGAGCGCGACGGCGTCGCTCTGCAACAAGTCGATGGCGCCGCCGAATTCAATCTGCAACTGATCGACATCAGCGACCTGCCGGCCGCTGAACGTGAAGCCCGCGCGCAACAAATCCGCGAAGATGAAGCGCGCACCCGGTTCGACCTGGAGAAAGGCCCGCTGCTGTGGGTGACGCTGGTGCGTCTCGACGACGAAGATCACCAACTGCTGGTGACGCTGCACCACATCATCGCCGACGGCTGGTCGCTGAACGTATTGATCGACGAATTTTCGCGCCTGTACGCCGCCGCTTCGCAGGGCGCGACCGCGACCCTTGCGCCGCTGCCAACCCAGTACGCCGACTACGGCAGTTGGCAGCGCCAATGGCTGGCGCAGGGCGAGGGCGAGCGGCAACTGGCGTACTGGAAAACGCAGTTGGGTGACGAACATCCGACCCTGGAACTGGCCACTGATCATCCGCGCTCGACCCAACAAAACCACAGTGCCGCGCGCCACACCGTGCGTTTGGGCGCGCACCTCAGCGAGGCGATCCGCAACACCGCGCAAGCGCAACAAGCGACGCCGTTCATGCTGCTGCTCTCGGCATTCCAGAGCCTGCTGCATCGCTACAGCGGTCAGCGCGACATTCGCATCGGCGTACCCAACGCCAACCGTCCGCGCCTGGAAACCCAAGGCTTGATCGGTTTCTTCATCAACATCCAAGTGCTGCGTGCGCAAATCGATTCGCGCCTGTCGTTTGTCGAGCTGCTGGCCCAGACCCGTCAAGTCGCACTCGGTGCGCAAGCGAATCAGGATCTGCCCTTCGAACAACTGCTCGAAGCCTTCCCGCAAGCCCGTGAACAAGGCTTGTTCCAGGTCATGTTCAACCATCAGCAACGCGACCTGAGCGCACTCAAGCGTCTGCCGGGTCTGCTCGCCGAAGAACTGCCGTGGCACAGCCGCGAAGCCAAGTTCGACCTGCAACTGCACAGCGAAGAAGACCGTAACGGTCGCCTGACGCTGTCGTTCGACTACGCCAGTGAACTGTTCGATTCGGCCACCATCGAGCGTCTGGCCGAACACTTCAGCAACCTGTTGCGCGAAGTCTGCGAACGTCCGGAGCAAGCCATCGGCGACCTGCAATTGCTCTCCGGCGGCGAACACGATAAGCAAAAAAACTGGGGCGTCGCACCGTGCACCCCGGCGCAACAATGGCTGCCGGAACTGCTCAACGAACAGGCGCGTCAGACCCCGGAACGCACCGCGCTGGTGTGGGACGGTGGCAGCCTCGACTTCGCCGAAGTGCACACGCAGGCCAACCGCCTCGCCCATTACCTGCGCGACAAAGGCGTCGGCCCGGACGTTTGCGTGGCCATCGCCGCCGAGCGTTCGCCGCAACTGTTGATCGGCCTGCTGGCGATCATCAAGGCCGGTGGCGCCTATGTGCCGCTGGACCCGGATTATCCGGCTGATCGTCTCGCCTACATGCTCAGCGACAGCGGCGTCGAATTGCTGCTGACCCAAACCGAATTGCTCGAGCGTTTGCCGGCCAGCGACGGCGTCAGCGTGATCGCCATGGATGCGTTGCACCTGGAAAACTGGCCGAGCCAGGCGCCAGGTCTGCACCTGCACGGCGACAACCTCGCCTACGTGATCTACACCTCGGGTTCCACCGGCCAACCGAAAGGCGTCGGCAATACCCACGCAGCACTGGCCGAGCGCCTGCAATGGATGCAGAACGCTTACGCGCTCGATGAAACGGATGTGCTGATGCAAAAAGCGCCGATCAGTTTCGACGTGTCGGTGTGGGAATGCTTCTGGCCGCTGATCACTGGCGCGCGTCTGCTGATCGCCGGCGCCGGTGAACACCGCGATCCGCATCGCATTGCGCAGCTTGTTCAGGCCTATGGCGTGACCACGCTGCACTTTGTGCCGCCACTGCTCTCGCTGTTCATCGACGAACCGCTGAGCGCCGAATGCACCAGCCTGCGCCGGGTATTCTCCGGTGGTGAAGCGCTGCCCGCCGAACTGCGCAACCGCGTGTTGGCGCAACTGCCGGCGGTGCAATTGCACAACCGTTACGGCCCGACCGAAACCGCAATCAACGTCACCCACTGGCATTGCACCCCTGCCGATGGCGAACGTTCGCCGATCGGTCGTCCGTTGGGCAACGTGATTTGCCGCGTGCTCGACGCCGATCTCAATCCGGTGCCGGCCGGCGTGCCGGGTGAGCTGTGCATCAGCGGTATCGGTCTGGCTCGCGGTTACCTTGGCCGTCCATCGTTGACCGCGGAACGTTTTGTGGTCGATCCGCTGGGCGAGCAGGGCGCACGTTTGTACCGCACCGGCGACCGCGCGCGCTGGACGTCCGACGGCGTGATCGAATACCTCGGCCGTCTCGACCAGCAAGTCAAACTGCGTGGTTTCCGCGTCGAACCGGAAGAAATCGAAGCGCGTCTGCTTGCCCAGAATGGCGTCGCACAAGCCGTCGTGCTGGTGCGCGAAACCGCTGCCGGTGCGCAACTGATCGGTTACTTCACCGCGACCGATGCCAGTGAACATCCTGACGAGCAAAGCGCTCGCCTGAAAACCGCGCTGGCCGCCGAGCTGCCGGAATACATGGTCCCGGCGCAACTGATGCGTTTGGACGCAATGCCTCTGAGCCCGAGCGGCAAACTCGACCGCCGTGCCTTGCCCGAGCCGCAATGGCAAGTACGTGAACACGTCGAGCCGGTGACTGCACTGCAACAGCAGATCGCCGCGATCTGGCGCGAAGTCCTCGGTCTGGCGCAAGTTGGCCTGCGCGACGACTTCTTCACCCTCGGCGGTCATTCGCTGCTGGCCACGCAAATCATCTCGCGTACTCGTCAGGCCTGCGACGTCGAACTGCCGTTGCGTGCCTTGTTCGAACACAGCGAACTGGCTGATTTCGCCGAGCAGATCCGCCTGATCCAGGCCAGCGGCCGCACCAACAAACAGCCGCCGATCGACAAGGTCGATCGCAGCCAACCGGTGCCCTTGTCGTACTCGCAACAGCGCATGTGGTTCCTCTGGCAGATGGAGCCGGACAGCCCGGCGTACAACGTCGGCGGCATGGCGCGTCTGCGTGGCGTGTTGCATGTCGAGCGTTTCGAAGCCGCGTTGCAAGCGTTGATCCTGCGTCACGAAACCCTGCGCACCACCTTCCCGAGCGTCGACGGCGTCGCCCGCCAACAGGTGCATGCCGAAACCGGCGTACGCATGGGCTGGAAGGATTTCTCAAAACTTTCCGCCGACGTGCGCGAGCAAAAGGTTCAGCAATTCGCCGACGAAGAAGCGCATCTGCCGTTCGATCTGGAAAGCGGCCCGCTGCTGCGCGCCTGTCTGGTGAAAACCGCCGAGCAGGAGCATTACTTTGTCCTGACTCTGCACCACATCGTCACCGAAGGCTGGGCGATGGATATTTTCGCCCGCGAACTCAGTGCGCTGTACGAAGCGTTTGTCGATGACCGTGATTCGCCGCTTGAGCCGCTGCCCGTGCAGTACCTCGATTACAGCGTCTGGCAGCGCAACTGGCTGGAATCCGGCGAGCGTCAGCGCCAACTCGACTACTGGACCGCGCAACTCGGTCGTGAACATCCGCTGCTGGAACTGCCGGGTGACCGTCCGCGTCCGCCGGTACAAAGCCATCAGGGCGAACTGTTCCGCTTCGACCTCAGCGACGATCTTGCCGCGCGGGTTCGTGCCTTCAATGCGCAAAACGGCCTGACCCTGTTCATGACCATGACCGCCGCGCTCGCGACATTGCTTTACCGCTACAGCGGCCAGACCGATCTGCGCATCGGCGCGCCAGTGGCTAACCGTATTCGCCCAGAAAGCGAAGGGCTGATCGGTGCGTTCCTCAACACCCAGGTGCTGCGTTGTCAGCTCGACGGCATGATGTCGGTCGGCGAGTTGTTCGAGCAGGTGCGTCACACCGTGATCGAAGGCCAGTCGCATCAGGATCTGCCGTTCGATCATCTGGTCGAAGCCTTGCAGCCGCCGCGCAGTGCCGCCTACAACCCGTTGTTCCAAGTAATGTGCAACGTGCAGCGCTGGGAATTCCAGCAGAGCCGCATGCTCGCTGGCATGACCGTCGAGTATTTGGCCAACGATGCGCGGGCGACCAAGTTCGACCTCAATCTGGAAGTCACCGACCTCGACCATCGCCTTGGTTGCTGCCTGACTTACAGCACCGATCTGTTCGACGAGCCGACCATCGCGCGCATGGCCAAACATTGGCGCAACCTGCTGGAAGCGCTGATCGCCGATCCGCAACAGCGTCTAAGCGAATTGCCGCTGCTGGACGCTCTGGAGCAACAGCAACTGCTCGACAGCCTCGGCGTCGAACCGGGTGAGCGTCGTCTCGACCAGTGCATCCATCACCTGTTCGCCGAACAAGCGCTGGCGCGCAAAGACGCACCGGCCCTGACTTTCGCCGGGCAGACCCTGAGCTACGCCGAACTCGACACCCGCGCCAATCGTCTGGCCTGGGCGCTGCGTGAGCGCGGCGTCGGCCCGCAAGTACGGGTGGGTCTGGCACTGGAGCGTTCGCTGGAAATGGTTATCGGCCTGCTGGCGATTCTCAAGGCCGGCGGCGCGTACGTGCCGCTGGACCCGGAATACCCGCTCGACCGTCTGCATTACATGATCGAAGACAGCCGCATCGGCCTGCTGCTCAGTGATCGCGCAATGTTCAAAGCCCTTGGCGAACTGCCGTCGAGCGTGGCGCGCTGGTGCCTGGAAGATGACAGCGCAGCACTCGCTGCTTATCCGGCCAGCGAGCTGCCGTTTATCAGCCTGCCGCAACATCAGGCCTACCTGATTTACACCTCGGGCTCGACCGGCAAACCGAAAGGCGTGGTGGTCTCCCACGGTGAAATCGCCATGCACTGCCAAGCCGTGATCGAGCGGTTTGGCATGCGCCCGGATGACTGCGAACTGCACTTCTATTCGATCAACTTCGATGCGGCGACCGAGCGTCTGTTGGTGCCGCTGCTCAGTGGCGCGCAGGTTGTATTGCGTGCACAAGGTCAGTGGGACGCGGAAGAAATCTGCGGTTTGATCCGCACGCATAAAATCAACGTGCTCGGTTTTACCCCGAGCTACGGCAGCCAGTTGGCGCAGTTTCTCTCGACGCAAAACGAAATCCTTCCGGTGCGGATGATCATCACCGGTGGCGAAGCGCTGACCGGTGAACACCTGCAACGCATTCGTGCAGCGTTCAAACCAGCGATGTTCTTCAACGCTTATGGCCCGACGGAAACCGTGGTCATGCCACTGGCCAGTCTGGCGCCAGAGGTGCTGGAAGAGGGCGCCGGCAGTGTGCCGATCGGCAGCGTGATCGGTGCGCGCGTGGCGTACATTCTCGACGCCGATCTGGCGCTGGTGCCGCAAGGCGCGACGGGTGAATTGTTCGTCGGCGGCGCCGGTCTGGCGCAGGCTTATCACGATCGCCCGGGCATCACCGCCGAGCGCTTTGTCGCTGACCCGTTTGCTACCGCTGGCGGGCGCATGTATCGCACCGGCGATCTGGTGCGCCAGCGGGCCGATGGTTTGGTGGAATACCTGGGTCGGATCGACCATCAGGTGAAGATCCGTGGTTTCCGTATCGAACTGGGCGAAATCGAAACCCGTCTGCTCGATCATGACTCGATTCGCGAAGCCGTGGTACTGGCCCTGGATGCGCCGAGCGGCAAACAACTGGTCGGCTATCTGGTCACCGAGATTGCCGAGCAAAACGAAACCAGACAGACTGAACTGCGCGACGCGCTCAAGGCGCACCTCAAGGCGCAACTGCCGGATTACATGGTGCCGACGCACCTGATTCTGCTGGCGAGCATGCCGCTGACCGCCAACGGCAAACTCGACCGTCGCGCCTTGCCGGCGCCGGATCCCGAGTTGAATCGTCAGGACTACGTTGCGCCAAGCAACGAACTGGAACAGACCCTGGCGCAGATCTGGTGCGAAGTGCTCAACGTCGAACAGGTCGGCCTCAACGACAACTTCTTCGAATTGGGTGGCGACTCGATTCTGTCGATTCAAGTGGTCAGCCGTGCACGGCAGCAGGGCATTCATTTCAGCCCGCGTGATCTGTTCCAGCATCAAACTGTGCAGACTTTGGCCGCTGTGACCAGCCGCACTGAACAGGTCACGGCTGAGCAAGGTCTGGTGTCGGGTGAATCGCGCCTGACGCCGATTCAGCACTGGTTCTTCGACACTGCAATCCCCGAGCGTCAGCACTGGAATCAGGCGTTGTTGCTGGAGCCGACCGTGACCCTCGAACCGCATCGTCTGGAGCAAGCGTTGCTGGCGGTGATCGAGCAGCATGATGCCTTGCGCCTGCGCTTCACCGAGGCCAACGGTCAATGGCAAGCGACGCACCAAGCCGTCTCCGAAGCGGCCGTGGTGTGGCAAGTGCGGGTTACCTCGATGGACAAGTGCGAAGCGCTGTTTGCCGATGCGCAACGCAGCCTTGATCTGCAAAATGGTCCGCTGGTTCGCGCCTTGCTGGTCGACGGCCCTGAAGGTCAGCAACGCCTGTTTATCGCCATCCATCACTTGGTGGTCGACGGCGTGTCGTGGCGCGTATTGCTCGACGATGTGCAAACCGTTTACCGCCAACTCGATGCCGACCAAGCGGTGAAACTGCCAGCGAAAACCAGTGCCTTCAAAGACTGGGCCGCGCGTTTGCAAGCCTACGCCGGCAGCGAATCCCTGCGCGAAGAACTCAACTGGTGGCAGACCCAACTGGCCGGTCCGAGCGCCGATTTGCCGTGCGAAAACCCGCAGGGCGGCCAGCAGAATCGTCACGCGCAAACCGTCAGCGTGCGCCTCGATGCCGAGCACACCAAACAGTTACTGCAACAGGCGCCAGCCGCCTATCGCACGCAAGTCAACGACTTGTTGCTGACCGCGCTGGCCCGTGTGCTCTGCCGCTGGAGCGGTCAACCGTCGGCACTGATTCAACTGGAAGGCCACGGTCGCGAAACCCTGTTCGACGAGATCGATCTGACCCGCACTGTCGGCTGGTTCACCAGCGCTTACCCACTGCGTCTGACCCCGCACAACATCGAAGAGGCTGCGGGGCAGGGCGCTTCGATCAAGGCGATCAAGGAGCAACTGCGAGCGGTGCCGCACAAGGGCCTGGGCTACGGCGTACTGCGTTATCTCGCCGATGATCTCAGCCAGCGCAGCATGGCCGCGTTGCCGAACGCGCCGGTCACCTTCAACTACCTCGGCCAGTTCGACCAGAGCTTCGGCAGCGGTGCGCTGTTCCGTCCGCTGGATGAAGCGGTCGGTGCCGCCCACGATCCGCACGCGCCATTGCCGAACGAACTGAGTATCGACAGTCAGGTCTACGGCGGTGAATTGCTGCTGCGCTGGACCTTCAGCGCCGAGCGTTACGACGCGCAAACCATCAACGATCTGGCCGACGCTTACCTCGGTGAGCTGCAAAGCCTGATCGCCCATTGCCTGCAAGACGAGTCCGGCGGCCTGACGCCGTCGGATTTCCCGTTGGCCAAGCTGACTCAGGCGCAACTGGATGCCTTGCCGGTACCGGCCGCGCACATCGAAGACGTTTATCCGCTGACGCCGATGCAGGAAGGCATGTTGCTGCATACCTTGCTCGAACCGGGCACCGGTCTGTACTACATGCAGGATCGCTACCGCATCAACAGCGAACTCGACCCGGAGCGTTTCGCCCAGGCGTGGCAAGCGGTGATCGCCCGTCACGAAGCGCTGCGTGCGTCGTTCTGCTGGAATGTCGGCGAAGACATGCTGCAAGTGATTCACACACCGGGTCGCACGCCGATCGAGTATCTGGACTGGAGTGCCATCGCTGAAACCGAGCAGGAACCGAAGCTGCAAGCGCTGCTGAAAAGCGAGCGCGAGGCCGGTTTCGATCTGCTCAATCAGGCGCCGTTCCACCTGCGTCTGATCAAGGTCGGCGCAGCGCGTTACTGGTTCATGATGAGCAACCACCACATTCTCATCGATGCATGGTGCCGCTCGTTGCTGATGAACGACTTCTTCGAGATTTACACCGCGTTGGGTGAGGGTCGTGAAGCGCAACTTGCCGTGCCGCCGCGTTATCGCGATTACATCGGCTGGCTGCAACGTCAGAGCCTGGCCGAAGCGCGGCAGTGGTGGCAACACAATCTGCAAGGGTTCGAACGCACCACACCGATCCCGAGCGATCGTCCGTTCCTGCGCGAACACGCCGGTGAAAGCGGCGGCATGGTCGTCGGCGACCGCTACACCCGCCTCAATGTCGAGGACGGTGCGCGTCTGCGTGAACTGGCGCAGGCGCATCAATTGACCATCAACACTTTCGCTCAAGCCGCGTGGGCCTTGGTGCTACGCCGCATGAGCGGTGATCGTGATGTGCTCTTCGGCGTCACCGTGGCCGGGCGTCCGGTGGAAATGCCAGAGATGCAGCGTACCGTCGGCCTGTTCATCAACAGTATCGCGCTGCGGGTGAAAATGCCTGAGGACGATCAGCGCAGCAGCGTGCGTCAGTGGCTCAGCGCTTTGCTCGACAGCAACATGCAACTGCGTGAGTACGAATACCTGCCGTTGGTGAACATCCAGGAACAAAGCGAATTGCCGAAAGGCCAGCCGCTGTTTGACAGCCTGTTTGTCTTCGAAAACGCCCCGGTGGAAGTGTCGGTACTTGATCGCGCGCAGAGCCTGAATGCGACCTCGGACTCCGGCCGTACGCACACTAACTTCCCGCTGACGGCGGTGTGCTACCCGGGTGATGACCTCGGTCTGCACCTGTCGTATGACCAGCGTTACTTTGACGAATCGACCATCGAGCGCATGCTCGGCGAGTTCAAGCGTTTGCTGCTGGCGCTGGTCGATGGCTTCCATGGCGATATGGCCGACCTGCCGCTGCTAGGCAGTGAGGAAGAGGAGTTTCTGCTGCACGGTTGCAACCAGAGTGCCCACGACTATCCGCTGGAGCAGAGCTACGTGGCGCTGTTCGAAGCGCAGGTTGCCGCGCATCCGCAGCGCATTGCAGCCACGTGCCTTGATCAGCAGCAGAGTTATGAGGAACTGAATTACAACGCCAACCGTCTCGGCCATGCACTGGTCGCGGCCGGGGTGCAGATGGATCAACCGGTGGCCTTGCTCGCCGAACGTAATCTCGATCTGCTCGGCATGATCATCGGCAGCTTCAAGGCTGGCGCGGGTTATCTGCCGCTGGATCCGGGCCTGCCGAGCCAGCGTCTGCAACGCATCATCGAGCTGAGCCGCACGCCGGTGCTGGTCTGCTCTAAAGCATGCTTTGAACAGGCGCAGACTTTGCTGGATGAATTCAGCTGCGCCAATCGACCGCGCTTGCTGGTGTGGGAAGAGCTTCAGGCAGCGGCAACATCGGCGCACAACCCGGAGATTTACAGCGGCCCGGACAACCTCGCTTACGTGATCTACACCTCGGGTTCGACCGGCCTGCCGAAAGGCGTGATGGTCGAGCAGCGCGGTATGCTCAACAACCAGTTGAGCAAGGTGCCGTACTTGAATCTGAGCGACGTCGATGTGATTGCACAGACCGCGTCGCAAAGCTTCGATATTTCGGTCTGGCAGTTCCTCGCCGCGCCGTTGTTCGGCGCACGGGTGGACATCGTGCCGAACACCATCGCCCACGATCCGCAAGGTTTGCTGGTGCACGTGCAAGCGCAGGGCATCACCGTACTGGAGAGCGTGCCGTCGCTGATTCAGGGGATGCTCGCCTCGGATCGCCTGAGTCTGGATGGCTTGCGCTGGATGCTGCCGACCGGTGAAGCAATGCCGCCGGAGCTGGCGCACCAATGGCTGCTGCGTTACCCGGACATCGGTCTGGTCAACGCTTACGGCCCGGCGGAATGCTCGGATGACGTGGCGTTTTTCCGTGTCGACATGGCCTCGACGCGCGGCAGTTACCTGCCGATCGGTACGCCGACCGACAACAACTTGCTCTATCTGGTCGACGGCGCGCTGGAGCTGGTGCCGCTGGGCGCGGTGGGTGAGTTGTGCGTGGCGGGGACGGGCGTTGGTCGCGGTTATGTAAGCGATCCGTTGCGTACCGCGCCGGTGTTTGTGCCGAACCCGTTCGGCGCGCCGGGCGAACGTCTGTATCGCACCGGTGACCTGGCGCGGCGTCGCAGTGACGGTGTGCTGGAGTACGTTGGCCGCGTTGACCATCAGGTGAAGATTCGCGGTTATCGCATCGAGCTGGGCGAAATCGAGGCGCGTCTGCATGAGCAACCGGAAGTGCGCGATGGTGCGGTCGGTGTGCAGGAAGGCGTCAACGGCAAGCACTTGGTCGGCTATCTGGTGGCGGCCGATTCGGCACTCAATCCGAGTGAACGCCTGGAGCGGATCAAGCAGCGCCTGCGCGCCGAGTTGCCTGAATACATGGTGCCGCTGCACTGGTTGTGGCTCGATCAGCTGCCGCTCAATGCCAACGGCAAACTCGACCGCAAAGCCTTGCCGGCGCTGGAGATCGGCCAGTCGCAGAGTCAGGATTATCTGGCCCCGCGCAATGAACTGGAGCAGACCCTGGCGGATGTTTGGGCCGAGGTGCTGAAGGTCGAGAAGGTCGGCGTACGCGACAACTTCTTCGAACTGGGCGGGCATTCGTTGCTGGCCACGCAGATCGCCTCGCGGGTGCAGAAAACCCTGCAGCGCGATGTGCCGTTGCGGGCGATGTTCGAGTGCAGCACGGTGGAGGAGCTGGCCGAATACATTGACGGGCTGGCGGCGAGCGATATCACCGAGGAGAAGGTTGATCGGTTGAATGATCTGATGGCGGAGCTGGAGGGCCTTTGATTTTCTAGTGCCTGTAGTGGCCTTATCGCTGGCAAGCCAGCTCCCACAGTAATCGAGTGTAGCCACAGATTTTGTGTTCACTCTGGAACCTGTGGGAGCTGGCTTGCCAGCGATGGCGTCAGCGCGTTCAACACAATTAAACCAGTACAAACGCGTACATTTTCAGGGTTGACGACCAGCAACCGGCAGCTCAGTCTGCCGGTTCTCTTTTTTGTCGCGGGGGTGGTCGATGCCTTTTTTCACGGTTGACGGACAAGCGCTGCATTATATTGATCAAGGCACAGGCCCGGCGGTATTGCTGGCCGGCAGCTACCTGTGGGATCAGGCCATGTGGGCACCGCAGATCGCTGCGTTATCGCCGCACTATCGGGTGATCGCACTGGACTTGTGGGGCCACGGTGAGTCGGGACGGTTGCCTGAAGGCACCACATCACTGGACGACATTGCTCGTCAGGCGCGGTCCCTGATCGATCATCTTGATATCGATCAGGTCACTCTTGTCGGGCTGTCGGTCGGTGGCATGTGGGGCGTACGTCTGGCGTTGTTGGCCCCGCAACGGATCAACGGTCTGGTGCTGATGGACACCTACGTCGGCGTCGAGCCGGAACCGACTCGTCAGTACTACTTCTCGCTGTTCAAGCAGATTGAAGAAAGCGGCGAAATTTCCGAGCAGTTACTGGATATCGTCGTGCCGATCTTCTTCCGTCCGGGCATCGATCCGCAGTCGGCGCTGTATCAGGATTTCCGCGCGAAACTGGCGGCGTACTCCTCGGATCGACTGCGCGAAAGTATCGTGCCGATGGGGCGTATCACCTTTGGCCGGGATGATTTGTTGCCACGACTGGGCGAATTGAATGCGGCCTCCACGCTGGTCATGTGCGGCGATCAGGACAAACCGCGACCACCGTCGGAAACAAAGGAAATGGCCGAGTTGATCGGTTGCCCGTGGGTGCTGGTGCCGGAGGCGGGGCATATCTCCAACCTGGAGAACCCGCAGTTTGTCACCGAGGTGTTGTTGGCTTTCCTGGCTGACCACCGTTGAAAAGATCGCAGCCTGCGGCAGCTCCTACAGAAAACGCTTTCCATGTAGGAGCTGCCGCAGGCTGCGATCTTTTGATTTTGCTTATTTAGGCCCGAGAATCTTCACCAACTTGTCCGGCGAAGGCGCACCTTGCTGCTGTTGCAGCTCACCCTTGTCATCCATATAGAAGATTGCCGGCGTCGCCTGCAAATCGAGGTCTTCCATCAACTGCATGTTCGCCGCCAATTTGCTCTGCACGGCCGCTGGAATATCTTTCAGCGCTTTTAGCGAACTGCCCTTGCCAGCCTTTTCGTGATCTTCCAGCGCCTTGACCGGATCCTTCGCGGCCAGCAGCGCCGCCGATTTACCCGGGCTGTCCTCGCGAATGATGCCAACCATGATGTGCCGCAACTGCACCTTGCCAGCCTTGACCCACGGCCGCGCCTGTTCCCAGAACATGTTGCAGTAAGGACAGTTCGGATCGCTGAACAGGTACACCGTGCGCGGTGCATCCTTGTTGCCGTCCTGAATCCAGTTGCTCGCCTCGAACTTCGCCCAGACTTCCTTGGCCATTGGCGCGTAGACCAGTTTTTGCAGCGGCTCGCTGCTCAGGTCCTTACCGTCGGCGTCGTACAGATTACCGAGCAAAACGTGTTTGCCATCCGGAGTCAGGTACAGGGCCATGCCACGGTTCTGATATTGCGCCGCATAACCGCGCAGACCGTCGGGCGCATCGAACTGGCCGACGATTTTCGCGCCTTTGGCTTCGATCTGTTTGATCGCCGCAGGCAATTCTTCAGCGGCCTGCACCGACGGCAAGTGCAGCAGGGCGGTGCCCAGAGTCAGCGTCAGCAGGTGGCGGAGGCGGGGCATGGCAGTTTCCTTGCAGAGGTGGCCGGTGCAGTGGCCGGGTTCGAATTCGGGGTCGGGGTGTCGAAGTTTTCCAGGGCGCGCGCCAGGCTGGCGTTGGATAACTCGCCCAGGTGACTGCTCAGCAGCCGACCGTCAGGGCTATAGAACAGCGTAGTCGGCAAAGCCATGGAACCCACGGCCTGACCCAGGCGGCCGCTGCGGTCGAACAGCACGTTGTTGAGGCTCAGGCCCTGGGTCTCAAGAAACGTCGCCACGCTTTGCATGCTTTCGGCCTGATTGACGAACAGGAAGGTCAGGTCCGGGCGTTGTTGCTGGGCATTCTCCAGGACTGGCATTTCGCGCCGACACGGCGGACACCAGGTCGCCCACAGATTGATCACCAGCGGGCCGCCCTGATAATCGCTGAGCTGGATGGTTTCCCCGGCCGCGTTGCGCAGAGAGATGTCCGGCAGTCGGGTGCCTTGTTCATAGATGTTTAACGACAACGTCGCCAACAGCCAGAACGCCACACCGCTGGCCACGCCAAAGCCCAGTGGACGACGCAGCCCTGGACGCCGCCAGCCGCGATACAGCGCCGCCAGCAGCAACACAATCACACCCGGCCAGGCAAGGAAGCCACCGTCACGCAAATCGATGATCTGCCACGGGTCATTGCGATAGTGCGACCAGTACAGCAGCACAAAGGCAATCCGCGCCGCGAGCATGCCCAGCAGAAACAGGCTGAACAACGCCGACTCGGGGTTATCACCGCCACGCTTGGCCACCCGCCAGCCGACAAAGGTCGCCAGTGCCAGAGCACTGATCAGCAGCAGGTGATTAAGCGCGATGGCAAAAGTGCCGAGGGTGAAAGTCAGCATTAATTGGCGTCCCGGGTGGTGGCCCAGCGTTGCAGGAACGTCTCGGCATCGACTTCGCCGGTGATGCGCTGGCTGCGGCGTTCTTCGCCATCGGTACCGATCCAGACGAAGCTCGGTGGCCCCGGCACTTTGTAGCGGCTGAGCAATTCACGGCTGGCGGCATTGTCGGCGGTGACATCGAGCCTGAGCAGGCGCACGTCATTCAACGCCTGCATGACCTTGTCCTTGCCGAATACCTGTTTCTCCATGACTTTGCACGACACGCACCAGTCGGCGTAGTAATCGAGCAGCACCCACTGACCCTGAGCCTTGGCGGCATCGAGTTCGCGTTGCAGCGCAGCCGGCTCCTTGATCGTGGTGAACGCGTCATGAGCCGATGGCTGCGCTGCGCTGGCGCGGCCGGCGCTGTAGACCTGCAACGGCTGATACGGATCATCGCTGCCGCCTGCCGCGCCAATCACCAGCAGACTGCCCCACAGCCCGAGCAACAGCGAGCTGGCGCCGAACAACTGGGCTACTCGGCCAAAACCTTCGGACTGTTTCCAGGCACAGAACGCAGCGATCAACAGCAGTGCACCGCACAGGCCCAGCCACAACGAAGCCTCCAGCACCGGACGCAACATCAACAGCGCCGTGGCGAGGAAGAGGAAACCGAACACGCCTTTGAGCAGGTTCATCCACGCGCCGGGTTTGGGCAGGAAGCGATTGCCCACGGTCACCAGCAACAACAACGGCACACCAATGCCGATACCCAGCGAGAACAGAATCAAGCCGCCGTGCAGTGCGTTGCCGCTCTGCGCGATGTACAGCAACGCACCGGCCAGCGGCGCGGTCATGCACGGGCCGACCAGCAGACCGGACAATGCACCGAGGACCCCGGCGCCAATCAGGCTGCCACCGCTGCGACTGCGCGAGGCGTGTTCCAGGCGATCACGCAGGGCCACCGGCAATTGCAGTTCAAAGAAGCCGAACATCGGCAGGGCCAGCACCACGAAGATCGCGGCGAACGTGCCGAGCAGCCACGGATTCTGCAACCATGCCTGCAGGTTTGCGCCGAGCAGCGCAGCGATCACGCCCATCGCCGCATAGACCAGCGCCATGCAGATCACATAACTGCCGGCCAGCGCGAAACCGCGACGCGGGGTGGCGCCACTGCCAACGACCATGCCGGCCAGAATCGGCAGCATCGGTAACGTGCAAGGCGTGAACGCCAGCAACAGACCGAGGCCGAAAAACACCAGCAAGCTCCAGCCCAGCGCGCGTTGTTGCAGGCTGCTGGCCAAGGCCTGATCCGGCGCTTCAGCGCTGGCGGCCACCGCCGCTTTACCGCCCAGATCAATGACCCGGGTCTGCGGTGGATAGCACAGGCCGGCATCGGCACAGCCCTGATAGCTGACCTTGATCTGGCCTGTGGCTGTCGCCGGGATTTTCACTTCCAGCCCTTGGCGATAGACCGGTTGTTCCCCGAAAAACTCGTCGCTGTGGGACTCGCCTTCAGGCAGCGCGGGCTGTTGCTCTGCGCTCAATCCGTCGAATTTCAGGCGTTTCTGATACAGGTAATAGCCGTCGGTGATTTGCCAGAACAGTTGGGTTTCACCGGATTCCAGGCGTTCGGAGGTGAGCACGAATGCCTGGTCGACCGGCAGAAATTCCGGTTTAGTCTCAAATGGATTGTTTCCAGCCTGGGCCAGGCTGGACATCAGCAGAGCAAACAATAGAAAAAAATGACGCATGGAGGAGCCTTGTCCCTGTGCAAGTGAGGCGCAGAATGGGCGGCGGCGATTAACCGATAATTAACCGTATCCTACAAGGCCCTCCGAGCTTCGGCCAATCAGCCGCGCAGCAGTCCCGGCCAGTTCGCGTCATTAATGGTTTTCGGTCCGGAGACCAGACGGTCGGACTGAATGTTGTAAGTCAGGTATTGGTTGTCGGTCAGGAAGATGTACCAGTAGCTGTCGGCCAAAGTCCGGTCATTTTGCGCTGCCGTGATGATGCGGTCCTTGTACGGTTTCAGCGCGCCCAGCCGATAATCCCCGAAGGATTTGTAGGTCAGGGTCTTTGCCTTGTAGTTAAACGATAGATAGTGTCCGTCGTTGAGGATGAACCTGAATAGAAACGGGTGACCGGTCAGTTGGAACCAGGTGCCGGCGATGATCTTGTCGAAGTAGGGCAATATCGGCTTCCAGATCGAATCGGCAACTTTATAAAAGGCATCGACCTTGTCTTTGTCTTGATTATATTTACACACCACGGGTGTGTTGCCCTGATAGAAAAACAACCAGGCAATATCTTCATCTGACGAGGTGTTCCAGCCGAATGAAGTGGTTGTCAGGCCGAAACGCAAGTCTTTGGCATGGGGGCCAAAGGTGTCCCAGCTATCGCCGACCGATGCGGGATAGTTGGCGGATACCTTATTGTCACCGAGATCGAATCGGGAATAGGTGTCGCTGTCCTTGAAGAAGAAATAAATACGGTCGGGGCCGGAGCGCCAATCGAGCGCGACGAAGTTTTTTAGTTGAGGCATGTTTATTAAGTCCCTTTAAAGTTGTTGGTGGTTGCCAGTCGAAAACTAAATGATCGAAGGGTTATTACATAGGGAGAAACTGTTTCTTTATTAGTGGGAAAGTTTCAGCGCCGGGTGAGGCCCTGCAACAGGTGGCGCCCCGATGTTTTTGCCCGGCTTTCCGTAAGCGCCGGTGACGGCCATAATTGCCGCTTAATCCTCGCCTGCTTCACTCGCCTTTTTTATCCACGGAGCACCCATGCACGTACTGGTTTGCGAAGACGATGAGCTGATTGCCAGCGGGATCGTTGCCGGCCTCACGGCTCAGGGTTTGACCGTTGAGCACGTCAACACCGCGTCGAAGGCGCGGGCGATGCTCAAGGTCGCTGAATTCGACGTGATGGTGCTCGATCTCGGCCTGCCCGACGAAGATGGCCTCAAGTTGCTGCAACAACTGCGGCAGAGTGGCCTGGAAATTCCGGTGCTGATCCTGACCGCGCGCGACTCGGTCACCGACCGCGTCGATGGTTTGCAGGCCGGGGCTGACGATTACCTGCTCAAACCGTTCGATCTGCGTGAACTGTTCGCCCGTCTGCAAACTTTGCTGCGCCGGGTCGCCGGGCGCAGTGTCAACCTGATTGAGCACGGCGCGCTGACCTACGACCCGAGCAGCCGCGAAACCACCCTGGCCGGGCAACCGGTGGACTTGTCGCGCCGCGAGCAATCGCTGCTGCAGGCGCTGCTGCACAATCGTGGTCGGGTGCTGTCCACTGAACAGTTGAAAGACAGTGTCTACGGCTTCAACGATGAACTGGAAAGCAACGCGCTGAACGTGCACATTCATCACCTGCGCAGCAAACTGGGCAAAGGCATCGTCGAAACCGTGCGCGGTCTGGGCTATCGCCTTGGCCCGGCCGATGGTGGAGATCAAGGCAAGTGATGAGTCTGCGACTGCGCCTGAGTCTGACCCTCGGCGCCGCGTTTGCACTGATCTGGGCGCTGGCGGCGGCGTGGATGCTCAGTGACCTGCGCAATCAGATGATGTTTTCCCTCGACCAGCGTCTGGTGGCGTCGGCGCGCATGGTCGCCGGGCTGCTGGAACAGTTGCCGACTTTGCCGAGCAAAGGCGAGGGCACGCATTTCAGTGCCGAACAACTGAATATCCCCGGTGGCATGGCCTGTCAGGTCAGCTCCTTGCGCGGGGAAATCCTCGCGCGCAGCCACAACAACCCCGAACAAGCGCTGGAAGCCGAGAAGATGGGCTTCCATGACCAGATGATCGACGGTGCGCCGTGGCGCAGTTTCACCCTTGCCCGAGGCGATGTGCGGATTACCACCGCTGACCGGCAGATCGAGCGCGAGGCGCTGAACATGTCGATCCTGCTGGCGGCGTCGGTGCCGGTGGGTGTGGCGTTGCTCGGCTGTCTGTGTCTGTTGTGGCTGGGCATTGGCCAGGGTCTGGCGCCGCTCAACCGTCTGCGTGAAGCACTGATGCGGCGCAATGCCGACTCGCTTGAGCCGTTGCAGATCCAGACTTTCCCCAGTGAATTGAAGCCGCTGCTTGAAACGCAAAACCAGTTGTTCCAGCGCATTGGCAAAACCATCGAGCGTGAGCGCCGTCTGACCGGTGACGCGGCGCATGAACTGCGCAGCCCGCTGACGGCGATCAAGACCCACCTGCAAGTCGCACGCATGACCGATGGCAACGCCCGCGATCAGTCGCTGGCACGGGCCGAGGAGGGCGCTGATCGCTTGCATCGCACGCTCGAGCAACTGCTGTTGCTGGCGCGGGTCGAGGGCAGTCTGTCGTTCGATGACGGCTCGCAATGCAGTGCCGAGCAAGTGGCACGCCTGGCGATTCAGGACGCCACGGGGGGCGAACGCCTGCGCATCAAATTGCACCTGCCGGCTGAGCTTTCTGCTGCACCGCTGCAGATGCCGGCGGTGCTGTCGATTGCAGCGCTGCGCAATCTGCTCGACAACGCCTTGCGCCATACGCCCGAAGACTGCGCGGTTGAGCTGAGCCTGGAAACCATTGGCAACCGCGTGCGTTTTGTCGTGCGCGACCATGGCCCGGGGATTGCGCCGGATGATCTGCAACACCTGACCCAACGCTTCTGGCGCAACGGCCAAAGCACCGGTTGCGGCCTCGGTCTGGCAATTGTTCAGGCGATCGTTCAGCGTTGCGACTGTGCCCTGCATTTCGACAGTCGCCCGGATGGCCTGCGGGTCGAGCTGACCATGCCGTTGCAGCCTGTCTGATTCCAGCACAGCCTGTGGTAGGAAATCGCGCCAGACACATCAAATGTAACTTCTCGGCGTTCGCTATCCGGACCGGGTGGGGATAAGGTCAGCGCAGCTTTGACTCAATGGATTGAGGGAACTGCGCCATGGAAGCACCCATCTGCATTCGTCCGGCCACTCTGGCCGACGCCGGTATCATCAGTCGCATCATCGAACGTTCGATCCGCATCGGTTGTGCGCTCGATCACCGTAACGATCCGTCACTCGTCAGCCAATGGATCGGCCTGCAATCCGCCGACTTCATCAGTGCCCGGCTCGCCGACCCGCACTTCTATCTGTGTATCGCGTTGCTGGCGGACAAACCGGTCGGTGTCGGCATGGCTCGGGCCAGCGGCGACATTTTGCTGTGTTACGTCCAGCCAGAGTCATTTCGCCGGGGCGTCGGACGGGCGCTGATGGAGGATCTGGAAGGCTGGTTACGGGTTCGCGGTGTTTCTCACGCTGATCTCAACAGCACGTACACCGGCCAGGCATTTTATCGGCGTCTGGGCTATCACAAGTCAGCGCCGCCCCTCGAATACCAAGGCTTGCAGAGTCTGCCCATGCACAAGTCGCTGGCAGCGCCGGGCTGACAACTCGATCTCGGGCTAAATCCTCAGGCCCCTTATGCGTTTCCAGAACAGGAAAACCTGCAAGTGCGCCCCGCGATCGGAATGCGCACCTGTCCGGTGTGCTGTTTTGGTCACTATCCATAGCCAATTGAGGGGTCGAGAGATGTCAGTCGCCACCAGCCTTATCGAAGAGTCGTCGGCCCGGGTTACTTCGGCGCCGGCCGAAACGTTGTACCAGTTCAATGAATCGCCATTGCTGGCCCGGCAGGCCCGGCAGGAATCCAACGCCCGCAGTTATCCGCGGCGCATTCCGCTGGCGCTGAAGCGCGCCAAAGGCCTCTATGTCGAAGACGTCGAAGGGCGCACGTTCATCGACTGCCTGGCCGGTGCCGGCACGCTGGCGCTGGGGCATAACCATCCGGTGGTGATCGAAGCGATCCAGCAGGTGCTGGCCGATGAATTGCCACTGCATACCCTCGACCTGACCACTCCGGTCAAGGATCAGTTCGTCCAGGATCTGTTTGGCCTGCTGCCTTCCGCGCTCGCGGCTGAAGCGAAAATCCAGTTCTGCGGCCCGACCGGCACCGATGCCGTGGAAGCCGCGTTGAAGCTGGTGCGCACCGCGACCGGGCGCAGCACCGTGCTGTCTTTCTCCGGCGGTTATCACGGCATGAGCCAGGGCGCGCTGAGCCTGATGGGCAGCCTGGGGCCGAAAAAGCCGTTGGGTGCGCTGCTCAGCAATGGCGTGCAGTTCATGCCGTTCCCGTATGACTACCGTTGCCCGTTCGGCCTCGGTGGCGCGGCGGGCGTAAAGGCCAACCTGAGTTACCTGGAAAACCTGCTCAACGACCCGGAAGCCGGCGTGCAACTGCCCGCCGCGGTGATTGTCGAGGCGGTGCAGGGCGAGGGCGGTGTGATTCCGGCGGACATCGAGTGGCTGCGCGGCTTGCGTCGGATCACTGAGAAGGCTGGTGTGGCGCTGATCGTCGACGAGATCCAGAGCGGTTTTGCCCGCACCGGCAAAATGTTTGCCTTCGAACACGCCGACATCACCCCGGATGTGGTGGTGTTGTCCAAAGCCATCGGCGGCAGCCTGCCGTTGGCCGTGGTGGTCTATCGCGACTGGCTCGACACCTGGCAACCGGGCGCGCACGCCGGCACCTTCCGTGGCAATCAGATGGCCATGGCGGCAGGCTCTGCGGTGATGCGTTATCTGGTCGAACACAAGGTCTGCGAGCACGCCGCGGCCATGGGCGAGCGCCTCAGCGAGCACTTGCGCATCCTGCAACGCGACTTCCCGCAACTCGGCGATATTCGTGGTCGTGGCCTGATGCTCGGGGTCGAGCTGGTCGAGCCGAACGGCACTCCCGATGCGCTCGGTCATCCGCCGGCGTTTGCGCGACTGGCGCCGCTGGTTCAGCGCGAATGCCTCAATCGCGGGCTGATTCTGGAGCTGGGTGGTCGGCATGGCGCGGTGGTGCGTTTCCTGCCACCACTGGTGATCACTGCCGCCGAAATCGACCGTGTCGCGGAAATCTTTGGCCGTGCTTTGGCCGCTGCCACCGCTGCGCTGTAAATTTTTCGCCGCGCCAAACGTTCTTTCTACATACCCGGCTGCACCCCGCGTGCAGCCCACCCTTACAACGATGGAGAACCAGCATGACGTCAGTATTCGACCGCGAGGACATCCTTTTTCAGGTTGTGGTCAACCACGAAGAGCAATACTCGATCTGGCCGGATTACAAAGCCGTGCCGGAAGGCTGGCGCACCGTGGGCAAGAGCGGCCTGAAAAAGGAGTGCCTGGCCTACATCGAAGAAGTCTGGACTGACATGCGTCCGCTGAGCCTGCGCCAGAAGATGGAAGCCCAGGCCGCCGCGCAATAAGCGGCCGGGCAAAAAGAAACCCGCTGGACTGGAAACAGTCAGCGGGTTTTTTCTTGCCTTGGATTTGTGTTGCCTTTCAGGGCCCCATCGCTGGCAAGCCAGCTCCCACAGGTATTTTGGTGATTACAAAATCTGCGTTCACCGAGAACCCTGTGGGAGCTGGCTTGCCAGCGATGAACGATAGCGCGGTGCAACTGGAATCACGCCCCGCTCAAGCCCTTGAGCAGCAAATCCACATTGCCTTCCAGCTCCGCCACCGGGTCCGCCGCATCGGTGCTCAGCACCACCAGATGGCTGCCGGACTCGGCAATCGCCGCTTTTACCGCGTCCGATGGCTGCCGATGATGCAACACCACCGCCACCTCATTGTCCTTGAGCGTCGCCGTGAGTTTTTTCAGATCTTCAGGCGTCCACTCGGCATCCGGCCGTGGATCCTCGCCGATGAGTTCCAGATTGAGGCTGCCGATCAAATAGCCGAAGTGATCACTCAAGCTCATCACACTGAGATTGTCGGCGCTGGCCAGTCGCGCCTCGCTGTTGGCGCTGAGCTTCAGCAAACGCTGCTTCAATGCCGCCAGATTCGCCTCGATCTTTGGCTTCGCGCTGGGTGCCAGGCGCACCAGATCCGCCGCCATCACATCCGCCATGCGCCCCATGTTGTTGCTCGCCAGCCATGGCTGACTGTTCAAGCCATCGACCTTCAGATCCGGTTGCACGGCGATGCCGGGCAGGGCGCCATCCACCGGTCGCGCGGCGTCGACTTCAACGATGCGGATATTGCTGCGACGGGCGATCGGGTACAGCGGATCATCGGCCCACAGCGAGCGCACGCCGATTACAGCATCGGCGCCGGTTGCCAGTTTGCTCAGTGCCGGCGCGCCGCGACCGGTGAAATACGCGGTCTGACGGCTGCCCGGCAGATTCGCTGGCGCCGCACGTTCAAGGTTGACATCAGTGCCTTTGAGCAGCACTTCGCCCAAACCATAAGTAATCGGCAACGACGCCAGCACTCGCAGCGGTTTAGCATTTTCGGCAGCCATCAACGGCGCGCAGACCACGCCGCACAAGGCCATGGCCAAGGTCAGTTTGCGAATTGAAAAAGTCATTTATCCAAGATTCCCTTTCAGACTCGGGACAACCCCGCGCGCAATGGCGGCAAGGGCAAAGGCAATACCGGCGACCAGAATGATGGCCGCGCCGGACGGAATCGGCAGATCGAACACGATCGGCGCAAGAATCCCGCACAACGTGCTGACCGTGGCGATCAACACCGAGCACCAGAAGAACCCTTTGAGCGACTGGCTGAGCAAGCGCGCCGCCGCGGCCGGGATCACCAGCAGAGCACCGACCAGAATCGCGCCGATGACTTTCACCGCTGCCACTGTGATCAGCGTCACCAGAATCACGAACAGATAATCCAGGGTCTTCACCGCCACTCCGCGCACGGCTGCCAGTTGCGGATTGAAGCTGGCGAGCATGATGCGGTTATACAGCGGTAGCGCCAATGCCATGACCAGCGAACCGACGATGGCCAGCACCGCCAGATCGTTGCCGTTGACCGTCAGCACTGAACCGAACAGCACGTTCTCGAGAATGTGCACGTTGATCTTGCCCGCCAGAATCAACAGCAGACTCGCGCCCAACGCCAGCGACACCGACAGAAACACGCCAATCAAAGTATCCGGTGCGAGGCCGGTACGGTTGCGCAGGTAATTGAGCAGGATGCCGAACAGCAGGCAATAACCGAACAGGCTGCCATAGGGGCCGGTGTAGGGTTCGCCGAGCAGGATGCCGATGGCCACGCCGGTCAGCGCCGCGTGGCCCACCGCTTCGGAGAAAAACGCGAAGCGCTTGACCACCACCAGCGTGCCGAGGCCGCCGAGCACCGGGCCGATCAGCAGGCCGGCAAGCAGCGCATTGACCACGAAACCGTAGGCCAGCGCTTCCGGCAGATAACCGGACGAGGCCCAGCCTTGCACCATCAAACGAAAGGCTTCGTAACTCATCAGGCAGCGCTCCGTGGATGGGTCGAGAACAGCGTCAGCAGGCGTTCCGGGGTCAGCGCCTGTTGTGGCGTGGCGTCGAACAGCACACGACGGTTCAGGCCGGTGACCCGATCGGCCAGGCGCCCGACCGCTTCCAGATCGTGCTCGATCCACAGCACGGTGATACCTGCCGCGCGCCAGTCATTGAGCAGGCGCTCGAACACCTGAATCCCGGCTTCATCGAGGGCCGACATCGGCTCATCCAGCACCAGCAATTGCGGCGTCGGAATCAAACCTTGTGCGAGCAGCACCCGCTGGCGCTCACCGCCGGACAGCGCACCCATGCGCCGCTTGCGTTTGTCCTGCATGCCGACGCGTTCCAGCGCATCGCCAATGGCGCCGGCGTAACGCTTGCTCAAGCCGAGAAACGCCGGGCGTCGCTGACACATGGCAGCCATGAAATCGTCCACGGTCATCGGCAGACCGCGATCGAATTCCAGCGCCTGCGGTACATAACCGATGGTGCCGGGTTCGCCGGGCCATTGCAGGCTGAGCTGGCCCTGATGCGGCATTTGCCCGAGCAGGGTCTTGATCAGCGAACTCTTGCCGCCACCGTTGGGGCCGACCAGCGCGTGTACGCTGCCGGGCTGCACCTGGAAGGTGACCTTGTCGAGAATGGTTGTGCGACCCAGCGTCAGACAAACCTGCGCAAAATCCAGCGTCGGCCCCATAACCTGTAGGCCTTCGCCTGCTCGCGATAGCGGTGTGTCATTCAACAAAGATGTCGGCTGATCCGGCGCCTTCGCGAGCAAACTCGCTCCCACAGGGGACTCGGTGTTTTCGGGGGAAAGGTTTTCTCTGGAAGTCATGCGCCAGACTCCTGAATCGCCCGCACCACGGTATTGAGGTTGCCGGTCATTTCCTTTTCGTATTTGTCGGCGGTGTATTCGCCGTAGGAAATGTGCGACAGCGGATACAGCTTGACCCCGGACTCACGCTGGATGGTGTCGACGTAAGTGGACGGGAAATCCATCTCCGAGAAGATCACTTTCACATCCAGTTCACGCAACTGGTCGATGGTCTTCTTCAACTGGCTTGGACTCGGTTCGATACCGTGGGCCGGTTCGACCACGGCGGTCACTTCCAGGCCGAACTCACGCAACAGATAGTCGTAAGCCGCGTGTACCGTGGCCACGCGCAGTTCGGCATTCGGCGCTTGAGTCAGTTTTGCCAGCGCGTCGGCGCGCATCTGCCGCAGGCGCTTGCCGTAGGCGCGGGCGTTCTGGGTGTAGGTCTTGGCGTTGTCCGGATCGAGTTTGCCCAGTTCGCGGGCGATGTTGTTGACCTGAGCGATGGAGGCGCTGATTGACAGGAAAGTGTGCGGATTCACCACTTTGCCGGCGCCGCGTGCGGCAACGCCGGTGGCGGCCAGCAGCGGAACGTTTTCGTTGGCTTCGATGGTTTTGATGTTCGGCGTTTCGCTGGCGGCGATCATGCGGTCGGCGAAGTCGTCATGACCGACACCGTTGAGCACGATCACATCCAGCCCGCTGATGCGTTTGATGTCCTCGGCCCGAGGCTCGTAGGCGTGCGGATTGAAACCGGCCGGGATCAGCGGCACCACTTCGGCCTTGTCGCCGACGATGTTCGCCACGTAGCTGTAATACGGGTGCAGGGTGATGCCGATGCGCAGGCGCTTGGCCTGATCGGCGCTGGCCAGCGGGCTCAGCAGGCAGGCACACAGGCCCACTAAAAACAGGCGTAACAACGGACGGCGAGGCGATGAAATAGACATGGGCAAGCGGTCTTCTCTCGGAGTAGGGCGAGGAATCAATGGCGATGTTCGCGGGTAACCCCGGCATCGTATTGCGCGACGATCTGTTTCCAGCCAGCAGCGGACAGTGCCGCCGCATTCAGTTGCGCCGGGGCTTGAGCGGCGGCATCACGGTTGAGCCAGATGTCCGGCGCAGCCTTGTCATCGGTACTCAGCAGCATGACGAACGAGCCAGCGACAGTCGGATTCTGGCTTTGACCGACATACGCGGTGTTCGCCAGCAACTGCCAGGCATGACC
Organism: Pseudomonas sp. IT-P395; assembly: GCF_949767675.1. Classification (NCBI taxonomy): domain Bacteria; kingdom Pseudomonadati; phylum Pseudomonadota; class Gammaproteobacteria; order Pseudomonadales; family Pseudomonadaceae; genus Pseudomonas; species Pseudomonas sp. IT-P395. Next base: position 20,721 of record NZ_CATKPW010000058.1, on the reverse strand, counting down.
CCCACGGCTGACCGAGCTCGCATCCTGGGCAAACGGGGCAAAGCCTTCGTCGGCCAGATTCTGCGGCGTCGGCAGGGCTTGCTGTTCTTCGCGCAGCAGGCGGATTTCGTCGAGGGTCACCCGCAGGTCGGCGTAGATGCCTTGCTCGGCAGCACTGAGGTCGCGACGGGCGTCGAGTTGATTGGACGCAACCGGCTCCGGCTCATGGGAAACCCCGCGCCACGCGACCACGGAACCGGCGACTGCCAGAATCAACAGGCACAACAGCAGCACATTGAGGGTTTCATGACCGGCGCCGGCCGGACGCACGATTTGTGTGGTTGGCGTACTCATGGGGCTTCGATATCCGCCTGGTCGATTTCCACAACGTGGCCTGGACCTGCGTCGAACAGCACGTAGAACTCGGCGCCAGGCTTCTTGAAGGTCAGCGTCGAGTCACTGCCGAGCTTGCCCGGCACCAGGATCGTTTCGTCGTAGCCGATCACATCGAGGGTCACCCCCGGCGCGCCGCTGCCGTCGGAGAACCCACCGGTGCATTTGATCTGCTCGGCGTCGATGGCTTTGCATTCGCACATCGGGTTATGCGCCAGAGCGCTGCCACTGAAGCCGGCGCCGAGCACCAGCAGCGCGGCCTTCAGGCGCAGGCGAGAAGGGCGTTGAGAGCAAGTCATGGTTTGACTCCTTGTTTGTTCAGCCAGGCGAAGGTGGCGGGGGAGGCCTCACTCAGGGGAATCGAAGCCTGGTGCATGCTGCCGTCCCAGCCTTCCATGGTGATCCACAGTTCGGCGTCGGCTCTGGTCTTCTCCGGGATCGGCATTTGCGTGCCCATGCGATAAGGCGTGCCGAAGAAAATGCTGCCGGCGGCGCGCAGGCTGCGTGGCTTGCCGATGCGCAGGTAGGTCGCCTTGACCTGATCGACACAGGCATCGCACAGCGCGGCGCTGAAGTCTTTCATGTAGCCGGCCGGACCGGTCAGCACCGGTGCTTCGTTGCGTAACTCGGCCAGGCGCAGGCTCCATGGCCCGACCTGGACAGTGCCGATCTCGTGCTGGCCCAAGCCGCTGTCACCGCGAAACAGCGAGGCGTCGGCGAAGTACTTGGGCATGAAACCCAGCGGGATCAACAGCAGCAGAACATTGATGTGGAAGCGCCATCTGTGCCAGAAACGCGCCAGTCGAGAAGGTTGGGCCTTGGTGATGGACTTGCTCACAGGCTGGCCTCCGAGGTTTCACGGCTCATGGCCGGTTGTGCCTTGATGCGGTTTTTCTTGTCTTCGCGCTTCAACGCATTGGCGGTGGCCAGGGCGGTGCGTTTGGTCCAGATCAACAAGCCGCTGAGGATCATCATGCTCAGGATCAAACCGAAGAAGAACCAGATCAGCTTGATCCAGATGCCGCCGAAATCCCCGGTGTGCAGTGGTCGCATGGACTCGGTGACGAACTCCAGCGACGAGCGATCGGACAGCAGCCGTGAAGCGGCGATGTCGCCGTTGTACGGATTGAGCGTGGCGGTCTGGAACATCAGCGGATACCAGCCGCGCCCGCCAACGCTCATGTGGCTGTAGGCGTTGCCCGGCAGGCTGACGAAACTGGCTTCCAGCCCCGGAATCTTCTCTTGCGCGAGCTCGACGGCACGGTCCAGGCTGATCCGTGGCGGCGGGGTGCCGGCGGCAGAGATCGGCACGCTTTCGCGGGACATCGCCGGAATGATCGGCTCGCTGGAGATGGCGATCTGGTTATCGAACAGAATCGCCCGAATCAGAAACCAGATGCCGGTGATGGAAATCACTGCAATGAACCAGATCGACCAGATACCGCACAGCCGATGGAAGTCACCCCAGAAAATCCGTGCGCCGTGGCGCACGCGCAGGGTCGGGCGCAGAAAACCCTTCCAGAAGCGCTTGTAGACCACCAGACCGGTGATCAACGAGACCAGCATCGGCACGCCGAGGAACGACACCAGATACCAGCCCCAACTGAAGCCATTGGTGAACGGCACCAGCCACCAGCCATGCAGGGCCCGGGTGAAGGCTTTGAAATCGAAGGTCGGCGCAGGGCCCTGGATCACCCCGGTGTAAGGATTGACGTAGACCGTCTGCGAACGACCGTCCGGATAACTGACCGCAACGTCGAGCGCGAAGTGTGACTCATCGGGGCGACTGATGCTTTCAACGAGGGTCTGCGGTTCGGCTTTTTTGATCGCTGCCATGATCTGGTCATAGCTGAGCAGCGGCGCATCCTCCGCAGGCTGGCTGGCGCGCATCTGCGGGTTGGCCAGCCAGACGATTTCCTGACTGACCACCGCCAGTGTGCCGGTGACACAGACGATCAGGACAAAGAACCAGATCGGTAACGCCAGCCAGCTATGAACGAGGAACCACAGTTTGGAGCGGGATTTCTTCGACATGATTGCGCGTCTTGATAGCGGTGAAAGGGTGCCTGGCTACGGGCTTCGCAGCACGGGGACCCGGAAAGACCGGACGTGGCTTTTGCCTACGCGAACGGCCTGCATCTCTATAGGACGGATGAGCGAGGCAAATCCCGAAAGATGATATGAAAGCAAATGTTTCCCAATTCGCAGGGTTTGACAGATCCCACTGTAGGAGCTGCGGCACGCTGCGATCTTTTGATCCTGATCTTTAAAAACAAGATCAAAAGATCGCAGCCTCGTTGCACTCGACAGCTCCTACAGGGTTTCGCTGATCGGCAGATCAAACACGATTCATGATCCACGCCATCACTGTCTGCCAATTGATGGCCGACCCGCGCTCCCTATGATGGGAATCACCTGATTTCCCTGAGTGAGCGCCTTGATGACCGCCAGAACCCTCTATGACAAACACATCGATTCGCACACGGTGTGCCGCCTCGACGATCAGGGCCATGTCCTCTTGTATATCGATCGTCAGGTGATCAACGAATACACCAGCCCGCAGGCGTTCAGCGGTTTGCGTGCCGCCGGGCGCGGGGTCTGGCGTCCGGGCACGGCGCTGGCGGTGGTCGATCACGTCAACCCGACCACGCCTGTGCGCATCGCGGCAATGCCTGATGCCGGCGGCGCCCGGCAAGTCTCGTATCTGGCGGAGAATTGCCGGGACTTCGGCATCGAGTTGCTGGACATCCTCGACAAACGTCAGGGCATTGAACACGTGATCGCTCCCGAGCAGGGGTTCATTCTGCCCGGCATGGTCATCGCCGCCGGCGACAGCCATACCACCACCTATGGCGCACTCGGCGCTTTCGGTTTTGGCATCGGCACCTCCGAGATCGAACACCTGCTGGCCTCGCAGACGCTGGTCTACAAACGTCTGAAAAGCCTGCGCGTGACCGTCGACGGCGAGTTGACAGCGGGCCTGACGTCCAAAGACGTGATCATGGCCCTGATCGGTCGCATCGGCGCGTCCGGGGCCAGCGGTTACGCGATCGAGTTCTGCGGCTCGACTATCGATGCCTTGAGCGTTGAAGCGCGCATGACCATCTGCAACATGGCTGTCGAGGCCGGTGCGCGCGGCGCGTTCATGGCCCCGGATGAAAAGGTCTTCGCCTATCTCAAGGGCAAGCCGCGCGCGCCGCAAGGTGAGTTGTGGGAACGGGGCGTGAAGAAGTGGCGCGAACTGCGCAGTGATCCCGGTGCGCTGTTTGACCGCGAGATTCACCTGGATGCCAGCATTCTTGAACCGATGGTCACCTGGGGCACCAGCCCCGATCAGGCCGCCGCGATCGGTGCGCGGGTGCCGGATCCGCAAGCAATCAGCGATCCGATCCTGCGCCAGGACATGCGCCGCGCCCTCAACTACATGGGCCTCGAAGCGGGCATGGCGCTCAGCGACATTGTTATCAGCCACGCCTTTATCGGTTCGTGCACCAACGCGCGGATCGAAGACTTGCGCGATGCCGCCAGCGTCGTGCGCGGTCAGCACGTGGCCGGGCATGTACGCGCGATGATCGTCCCCGGCTCCAGCGAAGTTCGCGCGCAGGCCGAGGCGGAAGGGCTGGCGCAGATCTTTATCGACGCCGGTTTCGAATGGCGTCAGTCCGGCTGCTCGATGTGCCTGGCGATGAACGACGACGTACTCGCCCCCGGCGACCGCTGCGCGTCCAGTACCAACCGCAACTTTGAAGGCCGTCAGGGCGCCGGCGCGCGCACTCATTTGATGAGTCCGGCGATGGTCGCCGCCGCTGCGATCAGCGGTCGACTCACCGATATCCGCCACTTTGGAGTACGCCCATGAGCCTGCAACCTTTCACTCTAGTCATTGGCCAGGCTGCGCCGTTACTGGCAGCGAACGTTGATACCGACGTGATCATGCCCAAGCAGTTTCTCAAGGGCATCGATAGAAACGGGCTGGATCGCGGATTGTTTTTCGATCTGCGGTTTCAGCGTGATGGCACGCCCAACCCTGAGTTCGTGCTGAACCAGCCCGCCTGGAAAGGTGCGAACTTTCTTGTGGTCGGGCCCAATTTCGGCTGCGGTTCCAGCCGTGAACACGCGGTATGGGGCCTGCAGCAGATGGGCATCCGCGCGTTGATCGGCAGCAGCTTTGCCGGGATTTTCTATGACAATTGCCAGCGTAACGGCGTGTTGTTGATCACCCTGGAAGAGGTACAGGTGCAGCGCATTGGACAGCTTGTCGGTGAGCCTGAAACGGCGCGGGTCAGTATTGATCTGGAGGCGCAGCGGATTAGTCTGGCGGATGGCAGCGTGATCGATTTCCAGATTGATAACCTGCGCAAAACCGCGTTGCTGCTCGGCCTGGATGCCATCGGCAGCACCCTGCAACGGCGCGAACAGATCAAAGATTTCGAACGCGAGCATCTGGCCAACAACCCTTGGTTAGGCTGAACGCATAACCTGTGGGAGCTGGCTTGCCAGCGATGAGGCCGGCACTTCCAGCATTTGTGTTGGCTGAGCTGACGCCATCGCTGCGATGCGGCGTTCCGACAAGCCAGCTCCCACAGGTTTTTGTGGTGTTTTGAGCTACAGCGACAATCCTTTGAAATGCGCCTGCAAAAACTCCACACACGCGCGCAACTTCCCCGAATGCGCCAGCCGTGTCGGGTACACCGCCCAGACATTGGCGCTCTGGCTGTAATCGTCCAGCACCTGCACCAAGCGTCCTTGCTCCAGCAGCGGTTTCACATCCCACAGCGAGCGCAACAACACCCCACGCCCGTCCAGTGCCCACTGCAAAACAATCTCGCCGTTGTTGGACGACAACGGCCCGCTGACCCGCACGCTCTCTTGCCCGCCGTCGCGATCCAGATGCCAGACCCCGAAAGCGTTGTCGCGTTCCTTGATCACCAGGCAATCGTGTTGTTGCAGTTCGTCCAGGGTCTGCGGCGTGCCGCGAGTTTGCAGATAACCGGGGGCGGCGCACAGGACTCGGCGGTTACTGACCAGATGCCGGCCGATGTGCTGGCCCGGAATGTCATCGCCAACGCGGATCTCCAGATCGAAGCCTTCATTGATGATGTCCACCACCCGGTCAAACAGGTCGAGGCGAATCTCCAGTTGCGGATAACGTTCGGCCAGCAACGACACCGCCGGCGCGACGTGATTGCGACCGAAACCGAAACTGCTGCAGAGGTGCAAGCGCCCACGCGGGCTGTCGTGGGCGTCGGACAGTTCGTCGTGCAGTTGCTGGAAGTCATCGAGAATGCGCAACGCCCAGCGCTGCACCCGTTCGCCGTCCTCGGTCAGCGAGACGCGACGACTGGTGCGGTGCAGCAGGCGAGTGCCAAGGGTGGTTTCAAGAATCTGGATGCGTTTGCTGACATAGGCCGGCGACAGGCCGAGTTCATCCGCTGCGGCGGCAAAGCCGTTCTTGCGGATCACGGTGAGTAGCACGCGCAGGTCTTCGGGCAGGGGCACGCTGTCTTTCTTCTGTGGCATGTCAAAACGAACACTGGCGGCAGAAGCCGCCAGCATAGCACCGAGATCCGGCGGCTCGGCTCAGCGCAAAAAGGCCAGTGCTTCGCCAAGCAACAGTTCAGGGACTTCTTCGGCAAGGTAATGGCCGGCGGGCAATGCCTGACCGCTGACGTCAGTCGCCACGTGTTGCCATTCCTTGAGCGGATCGAAGCAACGGCCGACGGTGCCTTCGGCGCCCCACAACACGCGCAGCGGTAGATTCAGGTGATGCCCGGCCGAGATGTCGGCGCGGTCGTGCTCAAGATCGATTCCGGCGCTGGCGCGATAGTCTTCGCAGATGCCACGGGCGCTGCCCGGTTGGCGCAGGCAGCGCAGGTATTCGCCGAAGGCTGCATCGGTAAACGGCTTGAGCCCGGCGCTGCGGCTGCCCATGACGCTGCGCAGATAACCTTCGGGATTGGCTTCGAGCAAGGTTTCCGGCAATGGCGCCGGGCGGATCAGGAAGAACCAGTGCCAATACGCGCGGGCAAAGGCTTCGTTGGTTTGCGCGTACATCGACAGGGTCGGCGCGATGTCGAGCAGCATCATCCGTCGCACGGCATCCGGGTGATCGAGGGCGAGGCGATGGGCGACCCGCGCGCCACGGTCGTGAGCGAGAATCGAAAACTGCTCGAAGCCCAGCGCCTGCATCAACTCGACATTGTCGCGGGCCATTTCGCGTTTCGAGTAATTAACGTGCAGCTCATCGGCGGCCGGGCGACTGCTGTCGCCGTAACCGCGCAGGTCGGCGGCGACCACGCTGAAGTGTTCGGCCAGTTGTTCGGCAATCTTGTGCCAGATCACATGGGTCTGCGGGTGCCCGTGCAACAGCAACAGGCCCGGGCCGCTGCCGCCGAGGCGGTAGGCAATGTCGACGCCGTTGACGTGGCGCTGGTCTTTGCGGAATCCGGCAAACATCGGGCTGATCCTTTTTCAGGGTTCTGGTTGGCTGCATCCTGAAATCGTCCGGCGTTTGCGGCAAGGGGCAAAGCGTGGTGGGCCGGTTCATGAAGTGTGATGGGTGTTGATAGTTATGGCCTCATCGCGAGCAGGCGAAGGCCTACAGTTGAAATGCGTTCCCCTGTAGGCCTTCGCCTGCTCGCGATAGCGCTATTGCAGACACTGCAACTCTCAACCCTGACTAAACATCTCCATCGCCCGCTGCTTGATCTGCTCTTCAGTCAGATCTTCCTTGCGCGAGGCGAGAAACCACAGATGCCCATACGGATCCTTCAACGTCCCGCTGCGATCACCGTAAAACTGGTCCTTGACCTCCGACACCGCCTTCGCTCCGGCATCCAGCGCTCGCTGAAAGGACTTGTCGACATCGGTCACATACAGATGCAAACCAACTGACACGGCTTGATCAGGATTACTCAACGGCCCCTGATCACAGGGCGAACCGAGCATGATCGCGCTGTCGCCGATGCGCAGTTCGGCGTGGCCGATGCCGCCGTCAGGCATGGCCAGACGCATGACCTCGGTGGCGCCGAAGGCTGTTTTATAGAAATCGATGGCCTCGGCGGCTTTGTGGATGCCGAGATACGGGGTAATGCTGTGATACCCCTCGGGAATGGGTTTGACGCTCATGACGTTCTCCCTGAATTGTTGTTCTATGGGACAGGACTCCACCGAATTTGTGGAAGATTCACTATAGAACCGTCCTCGCCGAGCAGACTTTTGCCCGACGAGCAGTCAATCCTTTGGAAAGTGCGGGCCAGGCCCTTGTTCGCCGAGTACATCGCCCTGATTGCGCAGCGGACAGGCCTCCATCGACAAACAGCCACAACCGATGCAGCCATTGAGCCGATCGCGCAGCAGCGTCAGTTGCTCGATCCGCGCGTCCAGTTCCTGTCGCCATTGCTGTGAGAGGATTTTCCAGTCTGCCGCGCTGGGCGCACGATCCTCCGGGAGGATTTTCAATGCCTCGCCAATTTCCGCCAGCGGAATCCCCAGCCGCTGCGCGACTTTGATCAACGCTACGCGGCGCAGTACTTCGCGCGGATAGCGCCGCTGATTGCCGGCATTGCGCTGGCTCTTGATCAGGCCTTTGGATTCATAAAAGTGCAGGGCGGTGACGGCCACGCCACTGCGCGCTGCGACTTCACCAACCGTTAACTGTTTGTGCACATTTTCTTTGCTGATCATTTGAAGACAGCTCTTGACCTTGACTTAACTAGAGGTTTTACCCTGCAGGTCTTCGAGTCGCAAGGCTCGTCTTACGCTGAGTGGGGGCATTCCATGAACAACCGCAGTTTTACCCAATTGATCGAATTCGAAATCGAACCACGCCAACAACCCGCCTTGGTCACTGCACTATCAATGCAAACCGAGCGCCTGGCGCAACGTTATGCCGGTTTTGTCAGCGCCAGTGTGCAGGCCAGCGATGACGGCCGGCGCGTGCTGAGTTTCCTCCAATGGCAGTCCCGCGAGGCGGGTGAAGCGGCATTTCGCAGCTTCGAAAGCGGCGAGCAGGACTTCTGGCAACTGATTCACACCCATCAGGCGAAAACCGTCACCTTCAACTCGTTTCAGGTGCTGAGCAGCATCGCCCGCAGTCACGACGATGCGCTGCATTGCCACCTGGTCGGCTAGATCGACAACTGGATCAGGCGTTCGCCCTGCAGATTCTCCGTGAGCCGCCGCTTGTTTACCGCCAGTTCGCCGATCTTGATCAGTCGCGTGCGGGTGACGTTGCGGCTCAGACCGAGCAACGCGGCGGTGTGCACCTGGTTGTAATGGCAGAAGCGATACGCCGCGCGCAGCAAAGCGTCTTCGACTTTTTCGTGCAACGCGCCGGCCTGTTGCGCGAAGAGTTTTTGAAAGGCCTGTTCCAGTAAGGCCTCCGGTGAATCATCGGCACTGCTGTGATGATCGTCCGGGCGTTCGATGCGCAGGTTCGACAGACGCAAATCATCGCGTTCGATCACGCCGTTGCGGCAGATCAGCAAGGTGTGATGGATGACGTTCTCCAGCTCGCGAATATTGCCCGGCCAACTGTAAGCGCGCAGTTTGTGTTCGGCGCCGGGGCTGATGCTGACCCGCCCGTAACCGAGGCGCTGGCTGTAGGCCTCGATGAAATGGCGGGTCAGCGGCAGTATGTCGCCAGGACGGTCGCGCAGTGGGTTCAGTTCCAGATTGACCACGTTGAGGCGGTAATACAGATCCTCGCGGAAATGACCGGCATTGATGGCTTTTTCCAGCTGCACATTGGTCGCCGCCAGTACCCGTACATCGATGGGAATGCTTTTGCGCGAGCCCAGTCGCACCACTTCGCGTTCCTGCAAAACCCGCAGCAACTTCACCTGAATCGCCATCGGCAGATCGCCGATCTCATCGAGAAACAAGGTGCCACCATCCGCTTCCTCGAACCATCCGGCCTTGGCGCTCAGCGCGCCGGTGAACGCGCCTTTTTCATGACCGAACAACTCCGCTTCCACCAGTGATTCGGAAAACGCCCCGCAATTGACCGCGATAAACGGCCGATGACGGCGATTGCTGAGGTTATGAATATGTCGCGCCACCAGTTCTTTACCAGTGCCGGTCTCGCCGATGATCAGCACACTCGCTTCACTCGGCGCGACCTGCTGTAAATGTGCGAGCAGGGCCTGGGACTTCGGGTCCTCGAACACCTGCGCAGTGGCGCGGATCGACGTGGCGAGCGCGGGGGAGGGCGGTAGGGTCAGCAGTTGCATGGGCTCGTCCTTCTTTTTAGTTCAAATGCAGGCAGGTCAGGAATAGAAGGTCGGCACCGGCAGCGACTGATTCAGCGCCCAGTCGCCCAACTCATGGAGTTTGTAGTCCAGCGGGTCGTGCAGGGTTTGCGTGCGCAGGTTGCGCCAGTGGCGATCGAGGCGCAGGGACGCGTGAGTGGAGCGCGCGCCGGTCACTTCGAACAAACGGCTGCAAATCTCCAGGCCCTGACGGCTGGCGGCGACTTTCGCGGTGGCAATCGCTGTCGCGACTTGGCCGCGCTCTTCGGCACTGAGATTCGCGCCTTTGGCCCAGGCCTCATCGAGCAACGCCGCCGCGCGTTCGACCAACAGGCGGATGCCTTCCAGCGCCACCCAGAACTCGCCGTAATGGGCGAGCACGTACGGATCTTCACGCACATCGCGCGCCGAGGACTTATGCCAGAGCCGGGTTTCGCTGAGGGTGTATTGCCGCGCCTCCTCGAAAGCGCCTTCGGCAATTCCGAGAAACATATGCGTGAAGGTCAGCTGCGCGATTAGCGGGCGCAAGCACGCAAACGGCGTGCTCAGCGGGCCGGGATCGAGCAGCAGTTCCGACTCTTCGACGCGGACCCGCTCAAACGTGGTGCTGCCGCTGTCAGTCTGACGCTGGCCGATGTTGTTCCAGTCGTTGTGCAGGGTGATGCCACTGCGGCCGCTGGGAATCGCCGCGATCAGCAATTTGCCGCCGGCACTTTCATCGACCGCCGAAGCGATCAGCATTTGTGAATCACTGGCGCCGGAGCAGAAGCTTTTCTTCCCGGAAAACTCGCGCCAGCCACCGAGGTCCTTGACCACGGTACGGGTGTCGAGCGGGTTCAGTGCGTTGCCCCAGAACCAGTTCTGCCGCGCGGTCTGTTCGAACCACGGCTGCCATTGTTCCGGCCGGGAAAACAGGCGCACGGTGGCGAGCATCAAATGATGGAAACCGAAGACGTGAGCAATCGAGCTGTCGACCTTGGCGAACTCGCGAACGACCTGCAGGGTTTCGCTCCAGCTCGCGCCGAGGCCGCCGTAGCGGGTGGGAATGCTCAGGGCCAGCAGGCCGCTGTCGCGCAGGGCATCGCGCTCGGCCTTCGGTGTGCCGCCACGTTCGTCGCGTTCGACGGCGGTCAGGGCAAATTCGGCGGCCAGTTGGCGGGCGGTTTGCAACGGGGATAACAAAGTACTTTGCGGTTTGGCGGTCACACCAATACTCCTGAATTTGTACTGCCCTTGTAGGAGCCTGCGGCAGCTCCTACACAAGAGATCCGGTTTACGCCGAGGCTTTTGTGGGCAGCACATCATTGGCAATCATTTCGCCAAACGGCCCGGTCAGATTGGTCACGCCACGCCCGGCCAGACTCGCATAAGGCTCGGGCAACAGCGGGAACACCAGCTCGGCAAAGCGGTAAGCCTCTTCCAGATGCGGGTAACCGGAGAAGATGAAACTCTCGATGCCCAGATCCGCGTATTCCTTGATCCGCGCCGCCACTTGCTGCGGATCGCCGACCAATGCCGTACCGGCACCGCCGCGCACCAGACCGACGCCGGCCCACAGGTTCGGGGCGATTTCGAGGTTGTCGCGACGGCCATCGTGCAATGCGGCCATGCGCCGCTGACCCTCGGAGTCGAAGCGCGAAAAGGATTTCTGCGCCGCTTCAATGGTTTCGTCGCTGATGTGTTCGATCAGTTTGTCCGCCGCTTTCCAGGCCTCTTCGGCGGTCTCGCGCACGATCACATGCAAGCGGATGCCGAACTTCACCTTGCGCCCATGCCGCGCCGCGCGTTCGCGTACATCGGCGAGTTTTTCCGCGACAGCGGCCGGTGGTTCGCCCCAGGTCAGATAGACATCGACCTGTTCGGCGGCCAGATCATGCGCGGCATCGGAAGAGCCGCCGAAGTACAGCGGCGGATAGGGTTTCTGCACAGGCGGATACAGCGCCTTCGCGTTCTGTACCTTCAAATGCTTACCGTCGAAATCTACCGCCTCGCCTTGCAACACGCGGCGCCAGATCTTCAGGAATTCATCGGTGACTTCATAGCGCTCGGCGTGGCTGAGGAAACTGCCGTCGCCACGGTTCTCGTCCGGATCGCCGCCGGTCACCACGTTGATCAGCAAGCGCCCGTTGGACAGCCGATCAAGCGTCGCAGCCATGCGCGCCGAGACTGTCGGCGAGATGATCCCCGGACGGATCGCCACCAGATAACGCAGGCGTTCAGTCAGCGGCACCAGCGCCGAGGCGATCACCCACGAGTCTTCGCAGGAGCGCCCGGTGGGAATCAGCACGCCGTGGTAGCCGAGACTGTCAGCGGCCTGCGCCACCTGTTTCAGATAATTGAGAGTGACCGGGCGCGCGCCTTGAGTGGTGCCCAGATAGTGGCCATCGCCGTGGGTCGGCAGGAACCAGAAAACATCCATGAACGGCTCCTCAGGCGATTTTCAGCAAGGGTTTGATTTGTGTGGCGAACAGCGGCGCCGCGCGTTCGGCGGCCAGGCGGATGCGCGCCTTCAACAGTTCGCTGGTGATCTGGTAATCGGCGAAGTCGGCTTCGGTGGCGTACACGCCGATCGGCAACGTCATGGCTTGGAAGAAGCTGAACAGCGGGCGCAACTGGTGATCGAGGACCAGCGCATGGCGTTCGCTGCCGCCGGTAGCAGCGAGCAGCACCGGGGTGTCGATCAGGGCGTTGAGGTCGATCAGGTCGAACAGATGCTTGAGCAGACCCGGGTAGGAACCGCGATAAACCGGCGCGGCAACAATCAGCAGATCGGTCTGCTCGATGGCCTGCAACTCGGCTTCAATTTCCGCACTGAGTTCCTGACGCGATAGCGCAGCGCCGAGCGGACGAGCGATATCACCGAGTTCGATCAAATGGCTTTCGATGGTCAGGTGCCCAGCCAGTTCGGCGAGCAAGGCCTGGGTCAGCACCAGAGTACGGGACGGACGCCAGGTGCCGCCGGAGAGGGCGACGACTTTCAGGGGACGCGACATGATCAGTTCCTTTTTTCAACAGTTGCTCAGCGAGCAGTGAATGAGTCACCGAGTCTGAGCAAGCGCTGTACCAATTCCCGCAAGCCCCGGTTTACAAGGCGTTGAGCGTAAGCGTGGCGGTCGCCCGTGTGAGTAACAGGGCGCTTTGTTGAATCGCTGTTGGCTGATCAACAGTTGCTGGAGCAACAGTGCTCAGCGCATGGATGGAGTTATAAAGGCTGTTTGTTATTCCGTAAAAGAACGTTAATCGATATTTATAGATCGTTAAGAGATATGCGGCAGTTTGTGTCGATTTCCTGATAGCCACTATTGAGAGCGTTGATTTCTGCGCGAGCGTGCCCGGGCGTAGCCTTTGTCCATCGACTCCCATTGCTCGCCAGGACGCCCCCATGAACCGTTTACTGACCGTTTCGCTGTTGCTCGCTGTCTCCGTACTCGCCGGTTGTGCCGGACACGTTTCGCCGGAGCTGCGTCCTTACACCGATGAAGAATCCCGCGAATTGGCGATGGAAGCGCTCAATCGCAGCGGCCTGTCCTTCGACGAATACCACGCGAAAAAAGCGCAATTACTCGGTCAGACCCAGTTCGACAAAAAAGCTGAAATGAGTGCCGAACGTGCCGTACAGCTGCACGGTCGTCCTAGCTGAAAACAAACTGTACTGGTAGAAGTTTTACCCAACTGTCCGTGGGCTTGCCGGGCGGTGTGGGATAGGGTCAACACCTGAATGACCCTGATGGATTGCTTGCCATGACCCTCTCGCTTGACCTGCTGTTGGGCTTTGCCCTGTTTGCCCTTGTCACCTCGATTACGCCGGGGCCGAACAACACCATGTTGCTGGCATCGGGGGTTAACTTCGGCTTCAACCGCACCATCCCGCATATGCTCGGAATTACCTGTGGCTTTTTCGTTCTGGTGGTGGCCGTGGGCTTTGGCCTCGGCGCGGTGTTTCAGAGCTATCCGATTCTTTATACGGTTCTGCGCTATGTCGGCGCGGCGTATCTGCTGTATCTGGCGTGGAAAATCGCTCACTCGGGACCGGTCGGTGACAGCGCCGCAGGCGAGGCGAAGCCGATCAGCTACCTTGGCGCCGCCGCGTTTCAGTGGGTCAATCCCAAGGCGTGGATCATGGCCATCGGCGCCATCAGCACCTACACGCCGATGCAGGGCTATTTCACCAATGTCGTGGTGATTGCTGCGGTATTCGCCATCATTAACCTGCCGAGCGTCGGCGTCTGGGCAGCTTGCGGTACGTTGTTGCGCAATGTGCTGAAGGATCCGCGCTGGTTGCGCGTGTTCAACTGGGGCATGGCGGCACTGCTGGTGATTTCGCTGTACCCGTTACTTCTCGAAAGCTTTAGCTGACGCATCACTTCAACCGCAGGCCGGATGCCTGTTAAGCTCGACTTCAGGAGCGTTCCTACGCACTTTTAAATGAAGTTGTTCTTCTTTAACGGCATCCGATCAGGTATTGATGACGCTCTCGAACCGACGCGCAACTCACAAGGCTGCGCCGTACCGTTTGCAGACACGAGCCTCCTGATCCCGGAACACGCTCTGCGAGTCTTTTATGAACACACGTCCGTTGTATTTCGATTACGCCGCCACCACCCCGGTTGACGAGCGGGTCATCCAGGTGATGATCGAGTGTCTGGGGTTTCACGGTAACTTTGGCAACCCGGCTTCCAGCTCCCACGCGTTCGGCCAGCAAGCCCGACACACGGTCGAGCAGGCCCGCCGACAGGTCGCCGAACTGGTCGGCGCCAATGCTGAGCAGATCGTCTGGACCTCCGGTGCCACCGAGTCCAACAACCTTGCCCTTAAAGGTGTGGCCCAGGCGCGCGGCGTGTCCGGCGGCCATATCATTACCAGCCAGATCGAACACAAAGCCATCCTCGATACCGCCCGCCAGTTGCAGGACGCCGGCATCGCCGTGACCTATCTGGTGCCGGACGCCGATGGCCTGATCACCCCGCAAGCGGTTAGCGAAGCCATGCGCGACGACACCTTTCTGGTGTCGCTGATGCTGGTCAACAACGAGTTGGGCACCGTCAATGATGTTCAAGCGATTGGCGAAGTGGTGCGCAGTCGCGAGGCGTTGTTCCATGTCGACGCGGCGCAAGGCGCCGGCAAAGTGGCCATCGATCTGGGGCAATGGCCGGTGGATCTGATGTCGTTTTCGGCGCACAAACTTTACGGTCCCAAAGGCATCGGCGCGTTGTACGTCGGCCCACGGGCGCAGCAGCGTTTACAGGCGCAGATTCACGGTGGCGGACACGAAGGGGGATTGCGCTCCGGAACCCTGGCGACGCACCAGATTGCCGGGATGGGCGCAGCATTTGCCTTGGCCGCCGAGGCGTTCGATGTCGAGAAAAAAACCATCGTCGCGCTGCGTGAACGCTTGCTCGAACAACTGCTGAGCCTGCCGGGCGTGCGCCTGAATGGTTGTGCCACTCAGCGCATTCCGCACACCTTGAGCCTGACCTTCAGCGAAGGCGAATTCAACAGCGCGGCGTTGAGCCATTCGATTGCTTTCTCCGCGACCTCGGCTTGCAACTCCGCCAGTAACACGCCATCCCACGTGCTGTTGGCGCTGGGGCATGACGCGCATCTGGCCGGACGCACCATTCGCTTGAGCCTCGGCCGTTTTACCACCGCCGAGGACATCGACAAGGCCGTCGAACTGATCAAGACCGCCTGCGCCAGTGCTCCGGCATTCTGGGCGACAGGGCTTTAAACGAGCCGATTTAACGGCGACGAACAATAACGATGAAGTGGTTAGCAGGAGACATGATGAGTACCCAGACCTCGACCGAAGGATCGGTGCCCCAGCGCCTGGCGCACACCCGCGAACTGATGCGCCGCGAAGGCATTCACGCACTGTTGGTGCCGTCCGCCGACCCGCATTTGTCGGAATATCTGCCGGGTTACTGGCAGGGTCGGCAGTGGTTGTCGGGCTTCCATGGTTCGGTCGGGACGTTGATTGTCACCGCTGATTTCGCCGGCGTCTGGGCCGACAGTCGTTACTGGGAGCAGGCGAGCAAAGAACTCAAGGGCAGCGGCATCGAACTGGTCAAGTTGCAACCGGGTCAACCGAGCCCGCTGGACTGGCTTGCCGAGCAGACACCGGAAGGTGGTGTGGTCGCAGTTGACGGTGCGGTGATGGCCGTGTCTTCGGCGCGTACCCTGAGCAGCAAACTGGAAGCACGCGGCGCACGTCTGCGCACCGACATTGATCTGCTGCAAGAAGTCTGGCGCGATCGCCCGAGCCTGCCGAACGCACCGATCTATCAGCATCTGCCACCGCAAGCGACGGTCAGCCGTGGCGAGAAACTGGCCAAGCTACGCGAAACCCTGCAAGAGCGCGGCGCTGACTGGCATTTCATCGCCACCCTCGACGACATTGCCTGGTTGTTCAACTTGCGCGGCGGCGATGTGTCGTTCAACCCGGTGTTTGTTTCGTTTGCGTTGATCGGTCAGCAGCAGGCCACGTTGTTCGTAGCGTTAAGCAAGGTCGACGCAGATTTGCGCTCGGTGCTTGAGACGGACGGCGTGACGTTGCGTGATTACAGCGAAGTCGCTGATGCCCTGCGTGCCGTGCCGAGTGGCGCGAGTTTGTTGGTTGATCCGGCGCGCGTTACCAGCGGTTTGCTGGATAACCTCGACAGCACGGTGAAGCTGGTCGAAGGCCTGAACCCGACCACGTTGGCCAAGTCGCAGAAAAGTGAAGCGGACGCTGAACATATCCGCAAAGCGATGGAGCAGGATGGCGCGGCGCTGTGCGAGTTTTTCGCCTGGCTGGAATCGGCCTGGGGGCGCGAGCGCATTACCGAACTGACCATCGACGAAAAACTCACCGCTGCCCGTGAGCGTCGTCCGGATTATGTCTCGCTGAGTTTCAACACCATTGCTGCGTTCAACGCCAATGGCGCCATGCCGCATTACCACGCCACCGAAGAAGAGCACGCGGTAATCGAAGGCGACGGCTTGCTGCTGATCGACTCGGGTGGTCAATACCTGGGCGGCACCACGGACATCACGCGAATGGTCCCGGTTGGTACGCCGAGCGAAGAGCAGAAGCGCGATTGCACGCGCGTGTTGAAGGGCGTGATTGCCCTGTCGCGCGCGCAGTTCCCGAAAGGCATTCTCTCGCCGCTGCTCGATGCTATTGCCCGTGCGCCGATCTGGGCCGAAAGCGTCGATTACGGTCACGGCACCGGTCATGGCGTTGGCTACTTCCTCAACGTCCATGAAGGTCCACAGGTGATCGCTTATCAGGCCGCGCCTGCACCGCAGACGGCCATGCAGCCGGGGATGATTACTTCGATCGAGCCAGGCACCTACCGTCCGGGTCGTTGGGGCGTGCGGATCGAGAACCTGGCGATGAACCGCGAGGCGGGCAGCAGCGAATTCGGAGAATTCCTCAAGTTTGAAACCTTGACGCTGTGCCCGATCGACACGCGTTGCCTGCTGCCGGCGTTGCTGACTGAAGAAGAGAAACAGTGGTTCAACGCCTACCACGCGCAAGTGCGTGAGCGCTTGAGTCCATTGCTTGAGGGTGCGGCGCTGGAATGGCTGAACACCCGTACTGCGGCGATCTGATCGGCTGGGATTCAGGCGCTGTGTTCAGCGCCTGAATGATCGTTTAGCCTTGGCGCAAGGCTTCCGCAACGAAGTCCAGCCGATCCTGGCCGAAGAACAGTTGATCGCCGATAAACATGCTGGGTGCTCCGAAAACACCACGTTTAACAGCGGTTTCGGTGTTCTCCTTAAGCGCTGCTTTGACCGATTCATCGTTGCTCAGCGCCAGTACTTCCTGCGGATCGAAACCGTGTTCGCTCAGCACAGCAGCGACAGTCGCCGGTTCGTCGAGGCTGCGTCCTTCAACCCATAGCGCCGTGAACAGACAATCGATAAACGCCTGAAAGCGTGCTGGCTGACGCAACTGGATGCCGGTTACCGCACGCATCAACATCAGTGTGTTGATCGGGAAGTGCGGATTGAATTTCAGCGGCACCCCGTAGCGTTTTGCGTAGCGATCCAGATCCTCAAACATGTACCGACCCTTCGCCGGAATCATCGCCGGTGAAGCGTTGCCGGTTGCCTTGAAGACGCCACCGAGCAGCATCGGGATGTAGATCAGCTCGCTGTTCGTCTGCGCGCAAATCTTCGGCAGTTGGGTGTAGGCCAGGTAGGTGGCAGGGCTGCCGAGGTCGAAATAGAAATCCACGGTTTTCGTCATTTTCGCGTCTCTGTCGTTATTGTTATGGTGGGGGGCTTACCAGCGTTCGTTCCAGGGGCGCAGATCCAGCTCGAACGTCCAGGCATCCCGTGGCTGACTGTGCAGATACCAGTAGTTCTCGGCGATGTGCTCGGGGTTGAGGATGCCGTCCTGATCTTTGGTGGCGTACTTCTCGGGGAAACTGTTGCGAATGAAATCGGTGTCGATCGCACCATCGACTACGACGTGGGCGACGTGGATGTTCATTGGCCCCAGTTCCCGCGCCATGCTTTGTGCCAGCGCACGGATACCGTGTTTGGCTCCGGCGAAGGCGGCAAACCCGGATGCGCCGCGAAGTCCGGCGGTGGCACCGGTGAACAGGATAGTGCCGCGTTGGCGTGTGACCATGCGTTTGGCCACTTCACGGGCATTGAGGAACCCTGAGAAGCAGGCCATTTCCCAAATCTTGAAATACTTGCGTGCGGTTTCTTCAAGAATGCTGCACGGCACATTGGCGCCGATATTGAACACAAAAGCTTCGATCGGACCGAGGCGAGTCTCGATGTCTTCAATCAGAGCAATGACGTCTTCTTCTTTGCGCGCATCGCAGGCAAAACCGTGAGCTTCACCGCCTTCAGCCTTGATCGCGTCCACTAGCGGCTGCAATTTGTCGGCGCTGCGTCGGGTGACGCAGGCGATGAATCCCTCTTTGGCAAAACGCTTTGCAATCGCTCCGCCCGTGGCATCGCCAGCGCCGACAACCAATACGACCTTCTTGTTATTCATGGGTGATTGCCTTTATTAAACGATCGTTAAGTGAACGAACGTTATGCTAGGATCCAGACAACGTCAAGGCAGTCGATTTGAGGGCAAATACATGCGTTACTCCGCCAGTCACAAGTTGGAAACACGGGAAAAGCTGCTGCAGAGCAGCGCGCTGTCAGCAAAGCGTTCCGGTTTTTCCACGGTGGGCGTTGATGGTTTGATGAAGGCTATCGGATTGAGCGGTGCGGCGTTCTACAGCCATTTCTCATCGAAAGATGCGTTGTTCACTGCCATCGTCGAACGCGAATTGGGTCAAAGCCTTGAACGATTGGGGGGGGAGGGCACGCGGGATCGTGAGCGACTGGAGCGCTGTCTCAAGCACTACCTGAGCATGGCTCACGTAGAGCAACCTGAGGCCGGTTGCGCGTTGCCGGCGTTGGGCGCAGAAATTGCCCGATCGGATGTTCTGGTGCGCGAGCAGGCCGAGCTGTGGATTTGCCGGCTTCAGGAGCGTTGGGCACAGATTCTTGAGAGCGAGACCCTGGCGTGGTCGGTGCTGTCGCAATGCGTCGGGGCGTTGGTGGTGGCGCGTATGTTGGCCACGCCGGACGTTCAGCAAGCGGTGCTGAAGTCCAGCCATGAAGAAATTGGCCGGCAGATTGCCGGGCAGCGCTGATCTATTTACAGATGACAATCATGCTGCGGCTGGTGTAGCCCGCAGGATTGAGACCGAACGGGTAATCGCCGGGCTCTTCCACGGCGTCACCGGATTTTGCGATGACCTTGTAGCCCTTCGGCAAGCAGGCATTGGCGGCACTGGCGTAGCACTTGTCCCAGGAGGACGATAGCCCTGAGCAGTTGATGTGCAGCCCTTTTTTTCCGCGTTTTACCTGAGTTTCCGAAGTCGCCGCACAACCTGCAACTGCCAGTATGGCGATCAGTATCAAAATTCGTTTCATTACCGTCCTTATAACGGCCACGAGTCTAATGCTCGGGTTTGCCTGTGTTCGCGTGCGCTTTAAGCTTTTGAAATCCCTGTCCGAAAAAATCCATGTCTGGCATTGGGTTACAGGTCTAAACATGGCCTAAATGCGCGTCAATTGCCAGACCTTCGTCGAATCCTCTTTCAATCAGCCGCGATGGCGGGTTTCGCAGCACTCCCCATGGTCATGGTTGCGCCGACGGATGCCAGAATAATGCACAGGATCGCCATCCATTGTGACAGTGTGAGGAATTCGTGCAGGAACAACAGGCCTGAGAGGGCTCCGAAGGCCGGTTCGATACTCATCAATGTGCCGAAAGTGCGTGCCGGGAGGCGGGTGAGGGCGACCATCTCCAGTGTATAGGGCAGGGCGGTGGACAGAATGGCGACGCCGATGGCAATCGGGATCAACGAAGGGGTCAATAGGGCTGAACCAGCATGCACGATGCCGATAGGGGCCACGAACAGCGCTGCGATCATTACCCCCAGAGCTGCCGTCGTTACACCGTTATCGGCGCCGGCCTTCTGACCGAACAGAATGTATAGCGCCCAGCAGACACCGGCTCCCAGTGCATACCCGGCGCCCACCAGATCGATTCCGGCGCTGGTTGTGCCTGTTGGAATCAGCAGCATCAAGCCGGCGGCAGCCAGGGCAATCCAGAGAAAGTCGATGGCACGGCGGGAAGCAAGGATGGCTACGGCCAGTGGCCCGGTAAATTCGAGGGCGACGGCAATTCCCAACGGCACCGTTTGCAATGACATATAGAAGAGGAAGTTCATGCCGCCCAATGCCATGCCGTAGACGAGGACTGTACGCAGTGATTTGGCGGTCAGCCTCGCGCGCCATGGACGCAGTATTAACAGCATGATCACGCTGGCGAAGATCAGCCGCAGCGTGGTGGTTCCCTGGGCGCCAACGATAGGGAACATGCTTTTGGCCAAAGAAGCTCCTGACTGGATCGACGCCATGGCTATTAATAGCAGGCCAACCGGAAACAGCATTGAGGCAAGAGAGCGTGGCTGGTCATTCATTACGTGGCATCGTCCAAGGTGAGAGCAAGGCATTATTATTGGTGTTGGGCAATATACTGCGCATTCGATCGAGTTACGTCTATATAGAAGAGTCCTTTTTCCCCGGA